>JBKPNQ010000274.1:0-56212 GCA_046732715.1 Acidobacteriota bacterium
CTGCGACTTGGTGCGTTATTCAAACCATCGAGGTCTGACCCGGTCGCAGAAACTGCAAAGGTGTCTGACCCCAGTCTGACCCCGGTCTGACCCCGGTCTGACCCCAAGGCTGGGCATGGGACTTGCGGGAAAACAGGGCGGAGGAGACGCATGTCCCTGACCGAACAGCTCGACAGGCTTGCTGCGTTCGAGCCTGCACCCTACCCCGTCGTCAGCCTGTATTTGGACACTCGACCGGACCAGCACGGACGCGATCAATACCAGGCGTTCACCCGCAAGGAACTTAAGGCGCGAAGTCGCACCTATCCGTTGAAATCACCCGAGCGCGAGAGCCTCGACCGCGACATCGATCGCATCACCCGCTTCCTTGAAAACGAACGGCAACCGTCCGCCAACAGCATCGTTATCTTCGCATGCGCGGCAGGCGAGCTGTTCGAGACTCTGCAGTCAGCGGGGGTGATCCCTCAGCATGCGCTCCACATCGGCGATCGTCCGCATCTGTACCCGCTCGCCCGCCTCGAGTCGCAGTTTCCCCGATATGCTGCCGTGGTGACCGACACCAACACCGCGAATATCCTGGTTTTTGCTGCCGGAGCGGTCGAGTCGGATCGCGAGGTCAGGAACGTGAAGACCCGCAGCACCACGCAAGGTGGCTGGTCGCAGGCGCGTTATCAACGGCATCTCGAGAACTTCCACCTGGCGCACATCAAGGAAGTCGTCGATACGCTCGACCGAGTGGTACAGGTCGAGGGCATTTCACAGATCGTGGTGTCGTGTGACGAGGTGACGCTGCCGCTCCTCCGCGAGCAGCTTCCGAAACATCTGGCCGATAAGGTCGTCGATCACATCCGCGTCGAGGCCCACGGCGCAGCGGCTGACGTGCTGAAAGCGTCGGTGGAGTCAATGGCGAAGGTGAATGCTGTGACCGATCGCGAGAAGGTCACGGCCGTGTTGAACGCGTATCGTGCCGGAGGCCTTGGCGTGGTTGGAGCGGAGAATACACTTGACGCGCTCATCAACGGACAGGTGGACGAACTCCTGATCACGGCAGACCTGCAGCAGATGCGTCCCGTCAGCGTGTCGTCGGGAATCGCAAACGATTCGGCGTTAGCCGAGCCCGCTATCCAATCTGTGTCCGCCGGCGAACCCGCCGGAGCTCAACCCGAGGTCGTGAGGCTTGCCGACGAGCTGGTGATGAGAGCCAAGCAGACCGCGGCAAAAGTGACCTTCATCGAGGATCCAGACCTGCTCGCGGAGTACGGCGGCGTCGCCGCGCTGCTGAGATTCAAAATCTGACGCTCCGGGTTCGCCGCGAGCGGCCGGTCTCGGCGTCGCGCTTTGAGTCCGGTCGCCCGCTGCGGGTGCTTCTGTAGACGGCTACCGCTGACACGATCGTACCGATCACGGCAACGACCGCCAGTCCGCCCACGGCGATCTTGAACGTCGACGATTGCATCCACGCCAGGAGCCCTCGACCGTAGTGCGCCGCCAGCGCACCTTCCGCCAGGAATCGAGCGATGCGGACACCCGCCAGCGTGATGAAGAACGTCCAGGCGTTGACGCGCCAGGCGCCGCTCGTGAGCACAAATGCGGTGAATGGAAACGGTGGCGGGATGATTGCCAGCGCTGCAACCGTCACCGCGGCGCTGTCGCCAACTCTTTTCTGGATTCGTGACAGCCGCGATGGCTTCACCAGTCTTGAAAGACCGTGCTCTCCCACCTTGCGCCCGATCCAGAACGTGCCTGCTGCCCCAATCAGCGATCCGACCGTCGCGAGAATCGCGTACAGCCAGAACAGTTCGGGCTTTCGAGCTGCAAGAAGAATCACGACAAAATCGATGCCCAGCGGCAGGAAAAAGACCAGGGAGGAATCGAGCGCTCCCATTACCACCACACCCGGGAGCGTGAGAAAGTAGCCGAGGAACGAGTAGAACACACCGCGCATTGCAGCGTGTCCGTATCAAACCGCGGACCAGAAGAACGAATCTAAAACTACAATGTTGCGCGGGTCACCGGAGTAGTAAGCTCGAGCAGAGGAATCGATGAAAAGCGTCGTTCTGGCCGCATATTGTCTGTCCGGCGCGGTCGCGCTCGCCGCCGGACTGGGAGGTCAGGCAGCGAAGACGCCGGCGACGAAGGGCAGTCCGATGGACACAATCGCCGAGCAATACGTCAAGCTCGTCCTGGCAATGGGACAACACGATGCGGACTATGTGGACGCGTACTACGGGCCGCCCGAGTGGAAAAAGGACGCGGAAACAACCAAGCCCGATCTCGACACGATCGGTTCCCGGGCGCGTGCGTTGACGGCAGATCTCGATCGACAGCGCCAATCCATCCAGTCTTCTCGCGGCAGCGAAACCGGCGACGACATGTCGCGACTTCGGGTTCAATATCTGGAACGACAGCTATCGGCGTTGTCGGCTCGAGTGCGAATGCTCAAAGGCGAGCGACTGTCGTTCGATGACGAATCCAAGGCCCTCTACGACGCCGTCGCTCCCACATACCCCGAATCACACTTTCAAGAGATTCTCGATCGACTGGAGAAACGATTTCCGGGACGCGGTCCGCTCGTCGAGCGATACGCGGAGTACCGACGCGCGTTTGTGATCCCGCGTGACAAGCTCGATCCGGTGTTTCAACGTGCGATTCAAGCGTGTCGTGAACGAACGCTTCAGCACGTCAAGCTGCCGGCCGAGGAAAAATTCACGGTTGAATACGTCACGAACAAGTCCTGGAGCGGGTACAACTGGTATCAGGGCGGTTATCGAAGCCTTATCCAGGTCAACACCGACCTTCCAATCTACGTCGACCGTGCCATCGATCTCGCCTGCCACGAGGGATACCCGGGACATCACGTCTACAACGTGCTGCTCGAAAAGAATCTCGTCAAGGATCGCGGCTGGATCGAATACACGGTGTATCCGCTGTTCTCACCGCAGTCACTCATTGCCGAGGGCACGGCGAATTTCGGCATCGAGGTGGCCTTCCCGGGAAAGGAACGGGCCGAGTTCGAAAAAACAGCGATTTTTCCGGCTGCGGGACTGGACCCGACGAAAGCCGCGGAGTACTACGAAGTCCAGGCGCTCGTGGACCAGCTGTCGTATGCCGGCAACGAAGCCGCGCGGCGATATCTGAATAAGCAGATCGACGCGTCACAGGCGGCTGACTGGCTCGAACGGTATGCGCTCATGCAGCACGATCGCGCCGCCCAGCGCGTCCGCTTTTTCGATCAGTACCGAAGCTACGTCATCAACTACAACCTCGGGAAAGATATGGTTCGGCGGTACATCGAATCGCGCGGCGGCACGGCGAGCGCTCCGGCGAAGCGATGGGCAGAATTCGAAGCGCTGCTGTCGTCCCCACGGCTGCCCTCCGGCTTGAAATGAATACCAGAAAGGACCTGACGGTCTGACCGGCACCGGTACGAGCCGCTCCACATGGGTAATTCGTGGAACGCTGGTGCTGTGTCTGCTCGGATATCTGTTCGTTTACAGCACTGGCCGTGCGGATAGGCCGATCCGCTCGGACGGATTCAGCTACTACGTGTATCTGCCATCGTGGTTTCTGTTTCACGACACGACGCTGTCGGCGGTGGCGAAGGACTGCTGCGGCGGCGTCTACCCGGCCTACACCGCGATCATCCGATGGCCGACGGCCCGACGGTGGGTGAATGCGCATCCGATCGGCGTCGCTGTGATGCAGGCGCCGCTGTTTGCCGCCGCGCACGCGCTCACTCGATGGACGAATCTCTCGCCAGATGGCTTCACGCTGTACTACCAACACGCGGCCGGTGTGTCCGGGTTGCTCTGGGTCGTCGCCGGAATGGCCGTGCTCAGTTACACATTACGGCGGCATTTCAGCGACGGCGTGACCGCGGCAACGCTGTCGTGCTGGTCTTCTTCCCACTCTACAACGTCAACAGCCTGGCGACAGTCCGCGAGCGCTTAAGGGTCATGACTCATGAACGGCGTCTCATCGCCATCATGGCCGCCGTCGGAGTGATCGTCGTGCTGCCGCAAGTGCTGATTTACTACCAGGCCACGGGCCATGTGTTCGTGAGCTCTTACGGCGACCTCGGTTTCAACTTCGGATCGCCGCGTCTGATAGGCGTACTGTTGCTTTTCAGCGACACGACGTGGCAGCAATATTCCGGGGTGTTCCTCCGTTGGCGATGATGAAACGCGGTTACCTGCTCGGTTCCGGCGCCTTCGCCGTCGCGTTGTGCGCGTCGTTGATCTATCTTCGCGATCCGTCGTGGCTGTTGTCGACGACGTCCGGCATGCGCGGATGGGAAGCCGATGCCAATGGAGCTCGGTTCCGGTGGATGGGTGGGCACGCATCCCTGTTCGTTCCGTCGAGCGCTCACACGATCGAGATCCCCCTGCGAACGACATTCGATCAACCCGGCGACTGGCCGATCACGGTCAGCGTGTCGATTGACGACCGCCGCGCCGATCAGGTCGTGCTCGCCGACGCCACGTGGCACTCGCTCGTGGTGCAGATGCCGTCTCCTGGATCCCGCAGGGCTCGCCGGATCGATATTCGCCTCGATCGGACACGCGATGACAACCGGGGTGCGGCGGTTGGAGAGGTCGGCATCCGTTGATATCGGATCCCGACAACGAGGGTCAACGGATCGATGCGGCGAGCGTTTCGCTGACCTGTACGGGATAGTCGGTGGCCGGCTCTATCGCGAGAAGCGACAAGGGAAGCGCATCGGTCATGCGTCGGCAATAACCTCGGGACTCCTGCAATGAAATTGGCGGCGCCGTTCGGGCTCCTTGACGCATCACCAGTTTCAGCAATGCTGCCGCGTCGGGCGGACCAGGCTCGTCATCGAGGGCAATCACGTCACGGACAGCCATTCCGTGAGCGAAGACCCGCCAGACCTGCTTACGGCCGGGCCACGTACTCTTGCCCTCGCTGCGTTTCATCACGCCGCGAACCGCGCCGCCGCGCTCGATCTCGACCAGCTTGTAAACACCTGCCAACGCCGGCGCGTCGTCCGAGGTCACGAGCGTTGTCCCGACGGCGAACGTGTCGATGGGCGCGCCCGCTGCGACGAGAGCGGCGATCTTCCATTCATCGAGATCGCCGCTGACGATGATTCGCGTGGTCGTGAGTCCGGCGCGATCCAGTTGATCTCGCACAGAACGCGATGCCTCGGCCAGATCACCGCTGTCGATGCGCACGCCCTGCGGTCTGAGCGGCGATTCGACGATCGCTGTCGTGGCCGCCTCGACGTCGAACGTGTCGAGCAGGAGCGCGGCGTGCTGGCCGAATAGTTCCGCGTACGCGGTGAACGCATCGATCTCAGTTGGTGCAGCAAGAATCCAGGAGTGTGCCATAGTCCCGGTGAGCGGGATGCCGAACGCTTTCCCGGCTTCGACGAACGACGTCGCTTCGCAGCCGGCCAGATAAGCGGCACGTGCGGCCAGCAGCGCCGCTTCGAGGCCATGAGCGCGTCGCGCGCCGAACTCCATCACGCCACGACCGGCGGCGGCTCGTACGATCCGAATCCCCTTGCTGGCCACGGTCGTTTGAAAGTTGACGATCGCGAGCAGCGCGGTCTCGACGAGCTGGGCCTCGGCGATGGGAGCCGAGACGCGCAAGATGGGCTCCATCGGAAAGAGCGGCGTGCCCTCCGGCATGGCCCAGACGTCGCCGGAGAAGCGGAACGCGCGAAGATAGTCGAAGAACGCCGCCGGCACGTGCGCAAAGGCGGCCTGATGGCGGAGCCACTCGATTTCGTCGGCGGTGAAACGGAGCTGTTCCAGATACGCCAGCCCCTGTTCCAGCCCGGCCGAGACGAGTACGTTTCGATGTGGAGGAAGCCTTCGGACGAACAGCTCGAAGGTGGCGCGGGTGTCGAGCACGTCTCTGTGAAAGTAGCCCGCCATCATGGTGAGCTGATACAGATCTGTCGAGAGGGTCATCGGCATACGGCTTGCGATGTTGAACGATCTGGGTTCAGGAGTAGATGTGCAAACCTGGCTCGACATTCTTGATGCGCTCTACGAGGGATCCTGGAATCGCGACCTTCAACGCTTTCGGTCGCCGTTTGCGTTTCGAGGACTGAATCGCGAACGGCACACGCTCGTGAGCTCGCTGGTGCGCCTCGCCGAACCTGGCGCCGGCACTGCCAAGCTCGAAGTGTCCCTGTTGCGCAATTTCCGCAAGTATGGCCATGGTGAGGCGATTGGTGCCGACTCGATCTGGGACTGGCTCGCGCTTGGGCAGCATCGCGGGCTTCCGACACGCCTCCTCGACTGGACTTACTCGCCGCTCGTGGCCCTGCACTTCGCCACCGAGAACACTGCCGACTTCGGCCACGATGGCATCGTATGGTGCGTCAACTTCATCGAGGCAAACAAGCGCCTTCCTGCAAGGCTGAAGCGAATCCTTCGTGAGGAAGGATCCGATACGTTCACCGTCGAGATGCTTTCGCCGTTCCAGTCCCTGCGCAGCTTTGACGCGCTCAGCCGTGAGCCGTTCGTGGTGTTTCTCGAACCACCCGCCATCGATCAGCGGATCCTGAATCAGCTCGCTCTCTTCTCCTTGATGTCGAGTCCGTCGGCGCGGCTCGACGACTGGCTGCGCCAGCACCCGGACTTGTGCCGTCGTGTGATCGTCCCAGCCGCACTGAAGTGGGAAATCCGGGACAAGCTGGACCAGGCGAACGTCAACGAGCGCGTGCTCTTTCCTGGCCTTGATGGCTTGAGCCGATGGCTCAGCCGGTACTACACGCCGGCTTCAATCCGCCCGGGCCAACACCAGAGCGTGGCGCTCGGGCGAGTCGGCAGGAAACGAAGACGGCGATGACGACGACGACTGTCCCACGCGTTCCTGAGCGGATGCTCGCCGTGGAAATCACCGCGCCCGGCGGACCTGACGTGTTGCGGCCCACTCACAGATCGGTGCCGCGTCCCGGGTCCGCAGAAGTCCTCATCCGGGTCGAAGCGGCAGGCGTCAACAGACCGGATGTGCTTCAACGTCTCGGCAAGTACCCGCCGCCTGCCGGTGCGTCCGACATCCCCGGTCTCGAGGTAGCGGGCATGGTCGTCGAAGTTGATGCCGGAGCGCCGCGATGGCGCCCCGGCGACAGGGTCTGTGCGCTGGTTGCCGGCGGTGGCTATGCGGAGTACTGCGTCGCACCTGCGATCCAATGTCTCCCAATCCCACCCGAGATGACCGTCGTCTCTGCCGCGGCGATCCCCGAAACGTTCTTTACCGTATGGACGAACCTGTTCAAGCGCGGCGGCCTTCAACCCGGTGAACGCGTGCTGATTCACGGGGGCAGCAGCGGCATCGGGACCACCGCCATTCAACTGGCGCACGCGGCCGAGTCCATCGTTCTTACAACGGCCGGGTCGGATGCAAAGTGCGAGGCCTGCCGACGTCTTGGCGCGGATGTCGCGATCAACTACCGCAGGGACGACTTTGTCGAGGTCGTTCGTCGTGAAACGTCAGGGGCAGGCGTCGACATCATCCTCGACATCATTGGCGGGTCGTACCTCCTCCGAAACATCGAGTGTCTCGCGCTGAATGGCCGGCTGATCCAGATCGGATTGCTCGGCGGCGCTCAGGCACCGATCGATCTCGGCCGGCTCATGCGACGGCGGCTGACGATCACGGGGTCCACCCTGCGCGTGCGGACTCCGGAAGAAAAGGGCGAGCTCGCGCGCGACCTCGAGGCGAACGTCTGGCCGCTGCTCGCGGCCGGTCGGGTGGCGCCCGTGATCGACCGGACCTTCCCTCTCGCCGAGGCGGCCGACGCGCATCGGCGGATGGAAACCAGCGAGCACGTCGGCAAGATCGTGCTGACGATCGATCACACCTGAGCTTCGCGTGGGTCTGACCGCCGTACCGCGGAACGGCAGCGGTCTGACCTTGGGCAAAGCGCCACGGTGTGGCGATTCTGCAGCCACCGATCAACCTAACTGGGTTGGGGCATGTTACCAATCCGGCAATGAATTCAATGACATACAGCCTGCGCTCGTGAACATCGCCGCGGCAATCGCATTGCACTCAGGTGTGGCACTTACTCTCTCTCGACCTTTCAGGAGGCTATCCGTGAAGAAGATTGTTCTAGCACTCGCCGTCGCCGTCGCAATGGCTGGCGCCGCGAACGCCCAGACCGCAGCCAAGGCGCCCGCCACAAAGCCATCGGCGTCGAAAGCGGCAGATCAGGCCAAGGCCCCGCCCAAGCATGAAGCTCATGCCAAAGCTGAGGCCGTCAAGGGCGAAGTCGTGTCGACGGACGCGACCGCCAAGACCATCACCGTGAAGGACTCGTCCGGCTCGAACGTCACGCTGACGGCGACCGGCGGCGCGGTGGCTGAGCTCGCGAAGCTGAAGCCAGGCGACATGGTGACGGTGATGAAGTCCGAAAACAACGCCACCAAGATCACCAAGGCGAAGACCACCGAAGCGAAGCCCAAGAAGTAAGTCAGTCGTAAGGCAGGAGCGATCGCACGCGGCGGGATTCTTACTACACGATCCACCCGTCGCGTGCGTCATCGCCAGAGCGTCATCACTCCGACGCGTCCGGCGTCGGCGAGTCTTCCTCCCGAGCAACCCCCTTCAATCGCGCCCGTACGCGCTGCTCGCCAAACTTCACCAGGCGTTTGAGTGCCTGAACCCGTTCCGACCGATCGATGCCGGCACGATTGACCGCCGCGCGCAACAGCTCCACGGTCTTGTCGTAGGTAGCCGTGTCCACGGGGTACGGAAAGCCATCCTTCCCACCGTGTGCGAATGAGAATCGCGCGGGATCGCGCGTGCTGGCGGGCGTCCCGTAAATGATTTCCGAGACGAGCGCCAAGGCGCGCAGGGTTCGTCCGCCAACGCCTTCCATGCCCAGCAGGGTTTCGAAATCTCCAGGTGCCCGCTCGTACGTCTTCAGCAGAATCTTTTCGAGATAGGCGGGATGGACGTCCGAGATCAGCACGGCGTGCCGTCTCGGCATCGTCAGCACCGGCAGTTTTTTCAGCGCACCCACCACCGTCGATGGTGGTTGACGCGATAGTTCAGCCGAGGCGTCGCGAACGCCTTCGCTTTCATGCGCGACCAGATTCAGGGTCGGCGCTTCGACCTCGGCGCAAACGGCAGCATGCGGTTCGTCAACGTAGCTTCGCACGGACGTGGACAGCCAGTGGTAGCGGCGCGCCATCCCGTTGTCGTCGTTCATGCCCTGCTGAACGACGCACCAGCCGCCGGACGTCGTGAAGAAGAAGGCGTGATGATAGAGCTGGTAGCCGTCCTGCACCGCCGCGCTGTCCACCTTTGCCGACATGCGGCTCGCATAGACGAGCGGTCGAGCGTCCAGCGACTGCCGATCGCACACCTGCGCGATCTCCGTCGGGGTCTTGCGCGAGGCGGCGCCTTTGCCGCCACCGGCGAAGAACCCAAGATCGGGTTCGAGGCCGCGAATGCCTTCCTTGAGCGCGCCAGTGACCGTCGTCGTTACGCCGCTCGAATGCCAGTCGAACCCGAGGACGCATCCGAATGCTTGAAACCAGAACGGATCCGACAGCCGCCGGAGCATTTCATCGGAGCCGTACTCCGAGACGATGTGGACGCTGATTTCGCGGGCGAGCTTGACCATGCGGGAGAAGAGCCATGCTGGCGCCCGTCCTCCATGCAGCGGGAGCTGGGCGATTCCCGTACGCGATCGCACGTTGTCCTCTTTTGACTGTTGACTTTTAACTTTTGACTTCGAGTTCCTCGCCTAGACGTCGAGCTCCTCGGCTTCCTCCGCTCTATCCATGATGAACCTGAAACGCGCGGATGGATCCTTCCCCATGAGCTCGTTGATCACGCGATCGGTGACGATGTGATCGTTGATCTCGACGCGGAGGAGCCGGCGGGTGCGCGGGTTCATCGTCGTTTCCCAGAGCACCTTCGGCATCATCTCGCCGAGCCCCTTGAAGCGCGTGATCTCCGGACTGGAGCGGCCGTTGCCGTGCAGCTTCAGCAATCGAGCGCGATGGGCGTCATCGAGCGCCCAGTACGTCTCCTTCCCGAGATCGATGCGATAGAGCGGTGGTTGCGCGAGAAACGTACGGCCCGACGTCATCAGGCCTGGCATGTGCCGGTAGATGAACGTGAGCAGAAGCGTCGCGATGTGATGGCCGTCAGAATCAGCATCAGACAGGATGATGACGCGGCCGTAGCGGAGTTTCGCCAGATCGAAGTTCTTGCCCAGGCCGCAACCCAGCGCGACGACGAGATCGGACAGTTCCTTATTCTCGAGGACCTTGGCGAGTGAGGCGCTTTCGGTGTTGAGGACCTTGCCGCGCAGCGGCAGGATCGCCTGGCGGGTTCGATCCCGTCCCTGCTTGGCCGATCCGCCGGCCGAGTCACCTTCAACGATGAAGATCTCGCTGTCTTCTCGCCCAGGGGCGGTACAGTCGCTCAATTTGCCTGGAAGCGTGAGCCGCCCTGACGTCGCGGTCTTTCGCGCGACCTCCTGCTGGGCGGCACGGCTTGCCTCGCGTGCGCGCGCCGCCAGGATCACTCGAGCAACGATCGACTCCGCGACGCTGATGTTCGTGTTCAGCCAGTGCTCGAGCGCCGGACGCACCTGCGAATCAACCGCCGAGAGCAGTTCCGGGTTGTTAAGGCGATCCTTGGTCTGTCCCTGGAATTGCGGCTCGGCGACGAACACGCTCAACACCGCGACAAGCCCCTCGCGGATATCTTCGGCGGTCAGCGTGACCCCTTTGGGAGAAAGGTTGTGCGTGTCGATGAAGTTGCGAACGGCCTTGCCGAGGCCGGCGCGGAAGCCGTTCTCGTGGGTGCCGCCCGATCCGGTCGGAATGCCATTGACGTAGCTGCGGACATGCTCGTCGGTCGACTGCGTCCATTGCAGGGCAAGGTCGATCCGCAGGCCACCTTCGTCGCCGTCCTTCGACAGCGTGAACGCCGCGTCGTGAACCGGGGTCGCCGATCGCTCGCGGAGAATCGTCTTCAGATAGTCGGCAAGCCCCTCGCTGTGCTGGAAGACGACTTTCTCGTTCTTGGTCTCGTCCTCAAAGGCGATCTTCACTCCCTTGTGAAGGTAACTCGAGACCTCGAGGCGCTGCTTGATGATTTCCGCGTCGAACTCGACCTTCGGGAAGATCGTCGAGTCGGGTCGGAAAAAAACGGTCGTGCCGGATCCGCGCGCTGCGCCAAGCTTCTTAAGCGCCGCGACAGGATGTCCCTGCTTGAACTTCAGCTCCCACTCGGCCCCGTCGCGCCGCACTCGCGCGACCAGCTCCTTCGACAGCGCGTTGACCACGCTGGCGCCAACGCCGTGCAGGCCTCCCGCGGTCTTGTAATTGCCCGCTTCGAACTTGCCGCCGGCGTGGAGCGTCGTGAAGATCACCTCAACGGCGCTCTTCTTGGTCTTGGGATGCTTGTCGACCGGGATCCCCCGCCCGTCGTCTGCAATCGTGATCGAACTGCCGTCGTCATGCAGCGTGACCGTGATATTCGAGGCGTATCCATTCATCGCCTCGTCAATCGAGTTGTCGAGAATCTCCCAGACGAGATGATGGAGTCCGGTCGATCCGACGCCACCAATGTACATGCCCGGCCGCTTGCGGACGGGCTCAAGGCCTTCGAGGACGGTTATGTCTTTCGCGGTGTATGAGGGCATCTAGCTTTGGGTTCTACAAGATCCTACGGGTTCTACTGGGTTCTGCAAGGTTCTACAGGGTTCGTTCGAGATCGCTGCGAGATCGCTGCGAGATCGTAGCATGGTAAAGGCTGCACAGTCTTCGCTGGAGCCGCAGAAATCACCACCCTCACCACCGGACGTCAGCGCACATTCTGCCGTGAATTCCTCCTTACGATTGCGAATTCTCGGAATTCTGGTCGGCACGTGTCGTGCTCAACGGTACGACATGATTGCAGCAAAACGATTCGAAGACCTTGTCGTCTGGAAGCTCGCGGTGAGTTTGCGTCGCCTCATTTTTAGGATGACGACAACGGGGCGCGTAACGACAGATTTCAAGTTCCGCACATCCGCAATTCGGCGCGCTCCGCTCCGAGCAACATCGCGGAAGGTTTCAAGCGGTTCGATCCACCGGAGTTTGCGCACTTCTTGAAGATCGCCTTGGCATCACTCGCGGAGACTCAGGATCACCTGCTGCACGGGCGTGACGAGAATTACTTCAGAGAGGATCAGTTCACGGAAGCGTGGCGATTGAGTTGTCGTGCACTAAAGGCGGGCAACCGTCTGCATGACTACTTGCGAACGTGTCCGAAGAAGGGGAATTCACCGCGCCGAACGAACCCCGCAGAACCCGGTAGAACCCTGTAGAACCTGATCTCTAGTCCAGCAACAAGGCTCCCGGATCTTCGACGAGTTGCTTGACGCGAACGAGGAACTGCACGGCTTCGGCGCCGTCGACGATGCGATGATCGTAGGTGAGAGCGACGTACATCATCGGGTGCACGACGACCTGGCCGTTGACCGCGACCGGGCGCTGCTGAATCGCGTGCAGTCCAAGGATACCCACCTGTGGCGGATTGAGGATCGGCGTGCTCAGGAGCGAGCCGAAGACACCGCCGTTGGTGATCGTAAACGTTCCGCCCCGGAGATCCGCCAGCGACAGAGAGCCATCCTCCGCGCGTTTCGCGAACTCCCGGATCTGCTGTTCGATCTGCGCGAACGACAGCCGATCGGCATCGCGCAGGATCGGCACCACCAGACCCTCGCTGGCGCCAACCGCGACCCCGATGTCGAAGTAGTGCTTGAGCACCATCTCGTCGCCCTGGATTTCAGCGTTGAGTCGCGGAAATGCGCGGAGCGCACCGATCGAGGCCTTCACGAAGAACGACGCGATCCCCAGGCTGACGCCGTGTCGCTCCTTGAACGACTGTTTGTGCCGCTCGCGGAGCGCCATCACCGCCGACATGTCGACTTCGTTGAACGTTGTCAACATCGCCGCGGTGCTCTGTGCCTCGACCAGACGCTTGGCAATCGTCGCGCGGCGCTTCGACATGCGGACGCGTTCTTCGGAGCGATCGCCAGGCGTCGGACGGGCTTCCGCAATGGGTGCAGTCGGGCGGGGCTTCGCCGACGCCGCTGGCGCAGCCGTGGGCGGCGCGGGAGCGGCAGCAGCCGTGCGACCGTTGTCACCGGTCGCTGCCTGTTCCACGTCGCGACGCATCACGCGGCCGGCATCGCCGCTGCCGCGGACTCGGCTCAGATCCACATCGTGCTCCTGAGCGGCTCTTCGCGCAGTCGGCGTCGAACGGGTCCTGTCGCCGGCAGCCTTATCCGACGGCGCGTCCGGTGACGGTGCAGGCGGAGAAGTCACCGTCTGGCCGGCGCCAGCCGCTTCCTCAATCACCCCGAGGACTTCGCCGACTTTGACATCTTCGCCGTCCTTGCGATCGATTCGCTTCAGCACGCCTCCCTGAGGGGCTGACACCTCGAGATCGATCTTGTCGGTCTCCAGTTCAACCAGCGGATCCCCCACCGCCACGACTTCCCCCTCGCGACGAAGCCATTTCGCCACGCGAGCATCGACGATGGACTCACCCACTTCCGGTACGACTATGTTGGCTGGCATTTATCACTCCGAGGGGCTTCGCCCCTCGGACTCCCCTTCACGTTCTCTCGCGAGCCGCTTCGTCGACTCGCTCCGTTCGCGTGGCTCACTTCGCTGCGCTGGTTCGCGGTCTCTCTACGCGCCGCCTTGCCGGCCCCCGCTCGGGCCGCAGGCGCTCTATCCCTTGTTGAGCGTCAGCCGAGTGTCTTCAGCCTGCTGCTTCGCGGCTACGCCGACTCCACGCCCGAAGGCCTGGCTGACGAGCGCCTGCTGATTCAGCGCGTGGCGCGCCGCGGACCCTTCGGCCGGGCTGGCACTGCGAGGCCGTGCGACTTTACGAAGCAGACGACCGCTCGACACCTCGGCAAGATGCGGCCGAATAAAGTCCCACGCGCCCATGTTCTCCGGTTCTTCCTGCACCCAGACAATCTCGTCCGCGTTGGGATAGCCGTCGAACATCGCGCGAAGATCGCGCATCGGCACCGGGTACAACTGCTCCAGGCGACAAATCGCGATTTCTGGATGCGCGGAGCGCTGCTCGCTTGCGATCAGATCCGCGTAGACCTTGCCTGAGCAGAGGAGCACCCGGCGAATGTCAGCGACCCTGGTCGCCGCCTCGTCATCCGGCAGCACCATTCGGAATCGCCCTTCCGCGAGATCGCGCGGTGTCGACGCCACGACCGGATGGCGCAGCAGGCTCTTGGGACTGAGCACGACGAGGGGCAGCGGATCGACGTGAAGAAGCGCGGCCTGACGCCGGAGCAGGTGGAAGTATTGCGCGGCAGTCGTGCAATTGGCGATGCGAACGTTGATGTCAGCGGCGAGTTGGAGGAAGCGTTCGGGCCGCGCGCTGGCGTGATCGGGGCCCTGTCCCTCGTGGGCGTGCGGCAGCAGAAACACCAGCGACGGACGCAGTCCCCACTTTCCGCGCGCTGACACGATGAACTCATCGATCATCGTTTGCGCGCCGTTGATGAAATCGCCGTACTGCGCCTCCCAGATCACCAGCCGTCCGGGTTCCTGGATGTTGTAGCCGTACTCGAAACCCACCAGCGCGTTCTCGGTGAGCGGGCTGTTGTGAATTTCGAACGCCGCACGCGCCTGCGGCAGCGCCTGCAGAGGGACATGAACCTTGCCGTCGTTGACGTCGTGCAACACGGCATGACGATGGCTGAACGTGCCGCGCTCGACGTCCTCTCCGGTCAGCCGGATGCTGATGCCGTCGGCCAGAATCGACGCGAGCGCGAGATCCTCGGCAGCGGACCAATCAACTGTGCGCTCGTCAGGATTGTCGAGCATCTGGATGCGCTTCTCGCGAACGCGCTCGAGCTTGCGATGAAGGGCGAAGGCGGTCGGCAGCCGGAGCAGCGCTTCGTTCATCTCGCGAAGCTGCGGAAGCGGCACCGCGGTCTCGGCCTTGGCCGCGGCTCCCGGTGGAGGCGCTTCGGGTTGCGGCTCGATGAAGTCGCGTTCAGGTTTCAACGCATCCATGGCCGCTTGAAGCTCGTCGGTATGTTTCCGAACGAGCTCGTCGGCGAAGCCGGGCTCCACCTCGCCACGTTCTTCAAGCGTGCGCGCCCATAACTCCCGGACCGTCGGGTGCGAGGTAATCCGCTGGTACATCAACGGCTGGGTAAATGCCGGTTCGTCACCTTCATTGTGCCCATGACGCCGATAGCCAATCAGATCGATCAGGAAGTCGCGCTGGAATCGTTCCCGATAGGCAAAGGCCAGGCGCGCCGCCTCGACACACGCTTCCGGATCGTCGGCGTTCACATGGACGATCGGGATCTTGAATCCGCGCGCCAGCCCGCTCGCATATGACGTGCTGTAAGAATCCTCGGCGCCGGTCGTAAATCCGAGCTGGTTGTTGACGATGATGTGGATCGTGCCGCCCGTGCGGTAGCCTGGCAACCGACCGAGATTGAGTGTCTCAGCCACGACGCCCTGCCCCGGAAACGCGGCGTCGCCGTGAATCAGGACCGGCAGGCTTCGCGTCGGATCGAACGTCGGCGCCCCCGGTGCGTCGACGATGGTACCCGCCGCTCGCGCCATGCCTTCAACGATGGGATCGATCGCCTCGAGATGGCTCGGGTTGGGCGGCATCGACACGACGACATCCATCGCGCGGCCGCCTTTCATGGCGCGGTGGGCGCCGGCGTGATACTTGACATCGCCGGTCCACGCCATGTCTTCACGGAACGATCGCGATGAAACCGGTTCCTTGAATTCCGCCAGGATCTGCGGGTAGGGCTTGTTCAGCACGTGCGCCATGACGTTCAGGCGCCCGCGGTGGGCCATGCCGATCAGGATATTGCGGGTGCCGGACTCGGCGGCCTCGCCGATGACCTCGTCGAGGATCGGCACCAGCATGTCGAGCCCTTCGATCGAGAAGCGCGTCTTGCCGGGAAATGCGCGGTGGAGAAAACGTTCGAAGACTTCGACTTGCGTCAACCGCTCGAGCAGGGCAACCGGGCTGATCGGATCCAGCGGCGCACGAAAGCGTCCGCCTTCGGCGGCCTGTCGAAGCCAGCGTCGTTCTTCGGGGACGAAAACGTGGTTGTAGTCGTATCCGCTCGTCGAACAGTAGAGGCTCCGCAGCGACCGGATGACGTCGGCCATGTTCTCGGCGTTTTCGATCAGGGGTGACGACACGAGATCGGGCGGCAGGTTCCGCAAGTCTTCGTCGGTGACGTTGTGAGTCTCGCCTGACAGCGACGGGTCACCGACGGCCACGCGCAGCCCGAGCGGATCCAGCCTGGCGGCCAGGTGGCCATATCGTCGAATCGATTGCGCCAGCCGTGCCGCTCCAACAATCCGCGCGTAGGCGATGCCATCGTGGACGACAGGTGTTTCGGCCGGCGGCGTCCATTGTTCGAAGATCGCCCGGGTTTCGGCGTCCACTGACGCAGGGTCCCGGCGGTACTTTTCGTACAGCTCGAGCACATACCCGCGGTTGAGGTCGCTGAACTCCTGCCACATGTTTATCATTCCGAGGGGCTTTGCCCTCGCACTCCCCCCGCACGCTCGCCGTGTCTCAGTCGGTTTGAAACCACTTCTAATCGTAACCCATGGGTCGCGATTCGCGGTTTAAGCGTCCTACTGAGACAAGCCGAAACAGTACAGCGAGTTCAGTGTCCGAATGTAGATGCGCCCGTTCACCAGCGCGGGCGTGGCGTAGATGTTGTCCTGCAGATCGTTGACCGCGATCGTTTCGAGACCGCCGCCGGGCGGCAACACCAGGACCTTTCCGCTTTCACTGGCGATGTAGATCTTGCCGTCGCCGGCCACCGGTGACGCATAGTAGCGATCGCTCGGCACTTTCAGGCGTCCCTGCTGAATCGTCGTGCCGCTCTCGGGATTCAGCGTCGTCACAAGCCCGCCCGCATCGTTCACCATGTAGAGCGCCTGCTTATACAGCAGCGGCGACGGCAACTGCGGGATGCCTCGTTGATAGCGCCAGCGCACGGCGGTGGCGGTCATGTCGCCCGATCCTCCGAGCTTGATCGCCAGCATGCCGTTCTCCGACTCCATCGCCGCCTTGTAGTAGTCCCACTCGGCGCGGTCCATCGCCTTGTCGCCGTTCAGATCGAAGAAGTCGACCGAACTCTTTATGTGCGCGGTCGGCAACTCGTCGACCGAGAGCTTTCCGTCCTTGTTCGCATCATGCGTGGCGAACACTTCAACCGTGGGCGCGATCGCGATCTTCGCGCCGGGCTGGTTCTCCGGCGATCCAAACCCGTTGATGTACAACGTGTCTCGACTGATCACCGGGGTGGACTTCAGCTCGAATGACAGACCGCCCACCCACCACAGTCGCTTGCCGTCGCGCGGATCGTAGGCGGACAAGAGGAACGAACCGGGCACGACAATCTGCGAACGGCCGCCCGGTGGAGTGTAAATGACCGGCGTGGAATGTCCGCTGCGCGCTTCAACACGAGGCGTGCGCCATCGCTCGCGCCCGGTCTTCTTGTCGAACGCCGCGATGAACGATCCGATGCTCTGGTCGCAGTTGAGGACGACCAGATCGTCGACCACGATCGGCGACGCACCCATGCCGTAGACGTTCGTGAACGGTCCGAGCGGCCGGCGCCAGAGCTCTTTCCCGCTGACGTCGTACGCGAGCAGGCCGTAGTCAGGGAAGAAAAAGAAGACGCGCTCGCCGTCCGTCGCCGCGGAGGGTGATGCCGGATGATTTCGTGAATCGAGCTTTTCGCGCCGATCCCTGGGCGCTTCGCGCTGCCAAAGGAGGTGTCCCGTGCCGCGGTCGACGGCGAGGCTGAGGAGCGTGCCGTCGCGGAATCCGGTCAAATAGATGCGATCGCCGGAGACGATCGGCGACGAGTAACCCTGTGGCAGATCGGTCTTCCAGATGACGTTTCGCGTCGGCCCAAACTCGGTCGGCAAGCCGCTGACCTCGGCCACACCGGTTCCGTTCGGGCCGCGGAACCGCGACCATTCGTCGGCCGGACCGGCAGCCAGCGCGGCCGTCGTCGCCAAGGCAGCGAGAATCGAACAGATCGTTTTCACAGCGTTCCTCACCGGACGCGAGACTGATACAACGTCGAGACCGGGCCCTACTCCTCCAACGGTTGCGGGGCTTCGGGCAGCGACCAGACGATCTTTGTGAACTGCCCTCGTTGCAGCAACTCGCGACCCTTACCGCCGCGGCCGGTCACTTCGTACTTCGTCGTGCTGATGGTCTGCTCCGCACCACGACTCGTTTCCACGGTCAGCAGGTCGCGATCGCCGGTCGAGGCGATGAACCCGAGCACTCGATCCGAGTCCGACGACAACTTGATGAGGATGACGCCGCGCCCAGGCCCCGACAGGAAGTTCACTTCGTCCACCTTCGTCAGGATGGCACGCGCCTCCCGTGTCGCGGCAATCAGCACCTCGTCGCCGGTGACCTTCGCAACACCGACGACCTCCGCGCCGTCGGCGGCCTTCGCGAACCGCCTGCCGGTGCGGGTGCTCGGTTCAACGAACGGCTCGAGGCCAAACCGCATGCTGTAGCCGTCGCTGGTCACGCCGACGGCGTGTACGGGCGGAACTTCTCCCTCCTTGCGCGCCGTAATGTTTCCGATGACCCGGGGGTCCAGGCTGAGCGCACCGACGATCCGTTCACCATCTTTCAGCTTGAAGAAGCGCTGGATCGGCTCGCCGTAGCCGGTGGACGCCGGGATATCGGCGAATCGCGACGAATACGCCACGCCGAAGTTGCTGAAAAAGACGGCCGACGATCGCGTGCTGCCCGGCAGCACGGCCATGACGGCATCTCCCTCGCGCACGCGTGTCGCGGCGATATCCTTCACTTCCTTCTGCCGCTTGACCCAGCCGTCGCGCGACACCAGCACGACGTTGTCTTCCTCGACGATGAAGTCTTCGGCGGTGTATTCCGCTTCCCCTTCGTCGCTGGCGATGCTCGTGCGTCGCGCGTCGCCGTACTTCTTCTGGATCTCCTCGATCTCCACCCGGACGATATCCCAGCGGCTGTCTTCGTCCTTCAGCAGCGTGTTGATCTGGCGCACGCGTCGTCGACGCTCCTCGAGCTCCTTGCGGATGAGCAGAATCTCGAGCCGCGCGAGGCGATAGATCTTCAGCTCCAGGATGGCGTCGGTCTGCTCCGCGTCCAGGCTGAATCGCTTGATGATCTGCTGGGCCGCGTCCGCCTTTCCTTCAGACTTGCGGACGATCTTCAGGATCTCATCGAGCGCGTCGAAGACTTTTTCGAAGCCTTCGAGAATGTGCACGCGTTTTTTGATCGCGGCCAGCTCGTGTTCGAGCCGCTTCGTGACGACGTCCAGCCTGAAGTGCAGGAAATGCCACAGCATCGAGTGCAGATCGAGTCGTTCGGGCCTTCCAACTTCGGCGTTCTCGGTCGGAATCAAGCACGTCAGGTTGACGATGAAGCTGGTCTGCAGCGGCGTGTGCTTGAAGAGATAGGCCATGACCATCTTCTCGTCGGCATCCTTCTTCAGTTCCAGCGCAATCCGCACGTCGTCGGTCGAGAGATCCTTGACGTCGACGAGGGGCGGCAGCTTCCGGCTCAGTGCCACGTCCGCAATGCGCTCGACCAGCGTCGCCTTGTTGACGGTGTAGGGAATGCTGGTGATGTAGATCGTCTTGCCTCCGCGTGAAACCGGCCCTTCCTCCCACGTCGCGCGCAGCCGTATGGCGCCTGAACCCGTCTTGTAGATCTCTTTCAGCTCCTCCGCCGAGTTGAGCATCTGGCCGCCGGTTGGAAAGTCGGGCCCCTTCACGTACCGGCACAGCTGTACGCTGCTCAAGTCGGCGTTGCCGAGCAGCTTGATGAGGGCCGTGCAGATCTCGTTCAGATTGTGCGGAGGGATGTTGGTCGCCATGCCGACGGCAATCCCGGTCGCACCATTGATCAGGAGATTGGGGATCCGCGACGGCAGCACCACCGGCTCGGTTCGGGTGCCGTCGTAGTTCGGCCGGAACGGCACCGTCGTCTGATCGATCTCAGTCAGGAGCTCATCGCTGAGGCGCGCCAGCCGGCACTCCGTGTACCGCATGGCGGCAGCGCTGTCGCCGTCGAGCGAGCCAAAGTTTCCCGAGCCGTCGATCAAGGGGTATCGCAGCGAGAACGGCTGCGCCATGCGCACCAGCGTCTCGTAGAGCGCGGCGTCGCCGTGGGGATGGTAGTTGCCCATCACGTCGCCAACCACCTTGGCGCACTTGCGGTGCTTGGCGTCGGCGGTGAGGTTCTGCTGCCACATCGTGTAGAGGATGCGGCGCTGAACCGGCTTCAGGCCGTCACGGACATCCGGCAGGGCGCGCGAGGTGATGACCGAGAGCGCGTAATTGAGATAACGGGTCTGGGCTGCTTCGTGGAGGGCGACGGCTTCGGGGTCGTTGGGCCCCCCTGGCCCGCGCGTATCGACCGTGGTGTCGCCGCCGTCATCGTCGAAAAGAGATGGATCTTTCTTACTGCGCTTGGCCATGGAGACTGAGGATACCAGACCAAGTCACGGAGGGGACGAAGAGAACGGAGGTCACAACGAAGGAACGAAGTTAACGAAGGCGAACGAAGAAGAACACATGGAATAAGGGGACGAAGATCGGGAGTGGGACCGATACCACTGGCGGTGCTGGGTAATATCCCGCGCCATTTAGGAATCCGTCGCCGAGCACGACACGTCAGTCGAGGACCCGGCACCTTCTGGCGAGTCGAGCAGCGGGTTCTTCACCAATTCCGGATTCACAACTCGTTTGATGCCATCTTTGAGGACCGGAACATTGAAATTGATGATGAGCCCGACCGGTTTTTTCAACAGCTTCAAGTAAGTCAACATCTGGGCGGTGTGAATCGACGCGAGCGACTCAACGGACTTCAACTCCACCAGGACCAGGTCCTCGACGAGCATGTCTGCGCGATAGCTCGTTTCCAGTTCTATCCCGCGATAAACGAGCGGGATAGGGTGTTGGAGCGATATGGGGAATCCTACTTGTCGTAACTCATACACGAGGCATGGCGCGTATGCGGATTCGAGCAATCCAGGTCCAGTCGCTCGATGGACTCGGATCGCGCAGCCAATGATGGTACTTGTGATGCGATTGGTGTCGAATGGGTCGGTGAGCATGGCCGTTGACGCGTGCAACCGGGAAACCACACGAAATGTCGGCACTTTCCGTGAATCTAGAATGAACGTACGCAGATGCTGCCCTATGCGATGGACGCGGCGAGAAGATTTTGTGCCTTCGTTCGTCTTCGTTTTCTTCGTTCCTTCGTTGTGAACTCCGTTCCCTTCGTCACCTCCAAGGCATGAGCCCTCATTCATGAGCACCCTTCGCTATCTTCACGTCGACGTCTTCACCAACCGCGCCCTCGAAGGAAACCAGCTGGCCGTGTTTCCGGAACCAGGCAGCATCGACACCGCGACGATGCAGGCGATCACCCGCGAGATGAACTTCTCCGAATGCACGTTCATCTTTCCCCCCACCGGGAGCGGCGACACCAAGATGCGCATTTTTACTCCTGGCGAGGAGCTGCCGATGGCCGGCCATCCGACGGTTGGCTCGACGTTCGCGCTGGCGGCCGAGGGGACGATCGCACGGGGGCGCACCGACTTCGTCTTCGAGCTGGGAGTTGGTCCCACTCCGGTATCGCTCGAGTGGCGCGATGGCCAGCTCTCGTTTGTGTGGATGACTCAGCGACTGCCGACGTTCGGCGGCATCATTGCCGATCGTCGCTCGTTTGCGACGGCCATTGGGCTCGATAATGCCGACGTGCCGGGGGACTTTCCAATCCAGGTCATCTCGTGCGGCGTGCCGTTCATTTTCGTGCGTCTCGCAACACGCCGGGCAGTCGACGCGGTGTCGGTCGATCGACAGGCGTTCACTCGATGCTGCAGCGACGCCAGCGTGGAGGCTCTACCGACGTTTTTCTTCACCACGGATGGCCAGCAGGAAACCGATGCCGCGCAGACGGTGTACAGCCGTATGCTGGCCCCGACGTTCGGCATTGCCGAGGATCCTGCCACGGGGGGCGCGAGCGGTCCGCTCGGCTGCTATCTGCTCCATTACGGTATCGTAGCGGCCGATGCGGCGCGAAATATCGTGAGCCTGCAGGGTGTGCAGATGAAACGTCCGAGCCGGATCCACATCTCAATCGATAGCACGGATGGGGCGATGACCCGGGTGCGGGTCGGTGGGCAGTCGGTGATCGTCGGACGCGGAGAACTGACGGTGCCGGACGTTTGAACGACATTCAGCATTCAACATTCAACGTTCAGCATTCTTTCTGACCACCCACGTGGTCATCGCGCGCTGATTCTGCACCACCGTCGTCTTGATCGGGTCGAGCAGTTCCGCACCCAGCCGAGCGGTCAGCGTCGTCAGGAGCGGTGCGTCGACCAGGTAGCGTTCACTGCCATCCGGTAGCCGGAAGCGCCGGCCGCCGATGCGCTCGATCTCTGCTTCGATTCCAATCGACGACGCGAGACGGGTAAACAGCAGGCCGCCAGGTGCGAGCACGCGCCACATGCCTGACACCATCGCGTCGAATTGACGGTCGTCGGCCGCGAAATGGAGGACGGCGCTAGCCAGAACGACGTCCGCGGACGCGTCAGGAAAGCTCATGCGTTCGACCGGCTCGAGACGGAAATGATCAAACGGCAGGTGCGGCGCCAGTCGCGCGGCCAGCGCGCGTACTGTGGCCAGCGCGGCCGGATCGCAGTCGCAGGCGGCAACCTGGTAACCGTGCTTCATCAAGTACACGAGGTTGCGGCCGGTGCCACAGCCGGCGTCGAGGACCCTCATGCCCGGTGCAATGCGGCCGCGCAGGAGTTGATCGAACAAGTAGATATCGATGTCGCCGAAGTCGGTCCTGAGCTGACTCATAGAAGTGGTGTCAAACCGCGTGAGAATGCCAACGAACGAGCGCGCGAGTGAGCCCACGCGAGCGGACCGGGGCTTCGGGCGCCCGCCAGCGTGCGTGTAAGGGAGTCCGAGGGGCAAAGCCCCTCGGACTGATTATGGACACCGACTATAATTCTTCGAAATGCGACCCGAACAGTGGGACACCTTCAAGCGGGCGGCCAGGCTGGAAAAGCTCGACAAGGTGCCCATGGCGCTCATCGTCGACAGTCCCTGGATTCCCGGATACCTTGGAATCAAGCACCTCGACTACTACCTCGATCCCCAGCTCTGGTTCGAATCCAACCTGAAGATCATGCGGGAATTTCCCGACATCATCATGGTCCCATCCTGGTGGATGGAGTACGGAATGGCGGCCGAGCCCTCGGTTCTGGGGGCAAAAATCAAGTTCTGGCAGGACAACACGCCGAGCGAGTACCACACGCTGTACCGGCTCGAGGACATCGACGAGTTTCCGGAATACGAGGTCGAGGCTGATGCCTTCGCGGCGCTGACCCTTCACCGCATCGGCATGCATCGGCAGCAGATTCTCGATCACGGGTACATCCTGCCGATGGTGACGTCGCGTGGGCCGCTGTGCACGGCAGGGTTCGTTCGCAGCACGACGAACTTGATGATCGAGCTGGTCGAGAATCCGAAAGGCTCCCACAGACTGATCGACCTCTGCACCCGCGTCATCATCGACTGGCTCAAGGCGCAGCAGAAGGTCATGGGCGACACAGTCGAAAGCATCTTCATCCTTGACGATATCGTCGGATTCATCAACGAAGAGCATTACCTCGAATTCGCCCATCCATATTTGAAGCGCATCTGCGACGCCTTCCCGAAGGACTGGGTCAAGGTCTACCACAACGACGCCGAAGTCGACGCGTGCCTCGACCACCTGCCCGACGCAGGATTCAACGTGCTCAACTGGGGCAAGCAGAAAGACATCCGTGAAGTGAAATCCCGCGTCGGCGATCGCATGTGCCTGATGGGAAACGTCAACCCGCTCGAGATTGCGGTGCGCGGGACCCCTGAGGAAGTCAAAGAAGCCACCCTCGATGTGCTGGAAGGATCGGGCGGCGAGGGCATCATCCTTTCTGTCGGCGGCGGCGTCAGTCCCGGAATGCCGCGCGAAAACGTCGTCGCCATGCTCGAGGCGCTCGAGGCATTCAATTCGAGCCGGGTGTAACCGCGGACCAAGAGACCGATGCCTGATTACGCGTTAATGAACCAGCACCTCTACGAAGGCAACGCCAAAGAGGTCGAACAGATGACGAAGGATGCCCTGGCGGAAGGGCGTCCGGTGCAGGAAGTGCTGACCGACGGGCTCATCGCCGGCATGAGCGTCGTCGGCGAGGACTTCAAGCACAACGTGCTGTACGTTCCGGAAGTGTTGATTGCGGCCCGGGCGATGAAAGCCGGTATGGCGGTATTGAAGCCGCTGCTCAGCGCGAAGGACAGCACCGTGGCGCGTACCGGCGTGCTGCTGATGGGAACCGTCCGCGGCGACTTGCACGACATCGGCAAGAACCTCGTCTGCATGATGGCCGAGGGCGCGGGATTCGAGGTTCACGACATCGGAGTCGATCAAAGCGTCGAGAAATTCATGGCGGCGGCAGAGAAGTGCCAGCCCGTCATCATCGGCATGAGCGCGCTGCTCACTACGACGATGACCTACATGAAGACCGTGATTGACGGTTTCGAAGCCGCCGGCAAAGGCCACATCAAGATGGCGGTCGGCGGCGCGCCGATTAGCCAGATGTTTGCCGACGAGATCGGCGCCGACGGTTACGGCCAGAACGCATCGGCTGCCGTCGATCTGTTCCTTCAGCTCGCCAAGAATCCGTGACGCCGTGGCGACCTACCGGATCCTCTATTGGCAGGAGATCCCGTCGCAGATCAAAGCCGCCGACGACCTCGACGAGGTGACGGTGCAGCTGGACTCCAGGTTCATGGAGCGGATCGATCAGCTCGCGGCACAGCGTGGCCTCCAGAGCACCGACGATTATCTGGCGCAATGGCACTGGAGCGACGCGCAGGAACGTGAGGGCGCCGCTGAGGACGTCGCCCGAGCCGTCAAGCAGGAGCTTGAAACGGACGCCGACTCGTAGGGCTGCTCGACCACATGCCGGTCACGCTCACCGTCAACGGACACCGCATCTCCGCACCTGTCGGCCAATCGCTCTTTGCCGCCGCCGAACAAGCGGGGGTCCACGTACCGACCTCGTGCGTCACCCAGGGCAAGTGCAAGGAATGCGTCGTCGAGGTGAGCCGCGGCAGCGATCTCTTGTCGCCGGCGACCGAATTCGAGCGGCATCTTGACGCCCGCAGCGGTCCGTTTCGCCTGTCGTGTCAGGCGCGCGTCGTTGCTCCAAGCGGCGAGATCGAATGTCACACGATGCGGCGCGGCCAGATGCGCATCGAGCGCTGCGGATCGCACCTGCCGGTCACCCACGAAACGACGTCGCTCGATCCTGCAGTCGCCCGTGACGGCGACCGCATCGTTGATCGGATCAGCGGGGAGACCATCGATCGCTCCAGCGGCCCAATCCATGGACTAGCAGTCGATCTCGGGACGACCACGATTGTCGCCCGCCTGGTGGATCTCGAAACCGGGACCCTGGTTGCCGAAACCTCCTTCGAAAACCCGCAGCGCTTTGGCGGCTCGGACGTGATGTCGCGGATCCACTACGACACCCAGCATCCCGGACGGCTCCTGATGCGTACGCTCGCCGGCTATCTGAGCCACGCGATTGCCGAACTCCCGGTCGATCCTCGCTCAATTTATGACCTCGTGCTCGTCGGCAACTCGACGATGCGCGATCTGTTCTTTCGTCAGAGCGTGTATTCGATTGGACAGAATCCGTACCGATCGATCACCGAGATCGAAATGGCGGAGGGCAAGCGCAGTACGACGAGCCTGACGACGACCGGTCGTCGCAGCCTGCTGCCCATTCACCCCAACGCGCGAGTCTACGGACTTCCAATCATCAGCGGTCACGTCGGCGCCGACGCGGCGGCCTGCCTTCTCGCAGTTGGCCTCGCACACGAGGATCGCCTGGTCGCCGTCATGGACATCGGCACCAACACCGAGCTCATCGTCGGCAATCGGCATCGCATCCTCGCAGCGTCGTGCCCCGCGGGTCCGGCATTCGAGGGCGGTGCCATCTCGTGCGGGATGCCGGGCCTCGAGGGCGCCATCGAGGACGTGCAGATGAACGGCGACGGATCGTTTCAGTTAGGCGTGATCGGCGGCGGACCACCCGCGGGCATCTGCGGGTCGGGACTCGTCGATCTTCTCAGTGAGCTTCTGCGGACCGGTCGAATGAATGCCCTGGGCAGATTCGACGACGAGATCGATCGGATGACCCTGGACGCCGGCAACGACATCTATTTTCTCGAACGGGACGTCAACGAACTGGCGCAGGCGAAGGGCGCCAATGTCGCCGGACTCCAGGTCGTGGTCAATCAGTACGGCGTTCAGTTCGACGACATCGCTGTGTTCTATCTGGCTGGGGGGTTCGGCCGCCATTTGAAGAAAGACGCATCGAAACGAATCGGTCTGATTCCGAATCTGCCAGATGCGAAGATTGTCCAGGTGGGCAACGCGGCGCTCGAAGGGGCCACACTCGCGCTCGTGTCGCGATCGAGGCGCCAGGAGATTGAGGCGCTCGTGAAAAGGATCGAACACTGCCGGCTCGAAACGCATCCACGCTTCTTTGATTTCTTCGTCGACGGATGTCAGTTTCGGCCGCTCGAATCCGCCGCTCGGGTAAACGAGTGATCGAGATCAACGACAGCAACCCGGCCGTCCAGGTCGAGCTCGTCGAATACATTCGATTGCTGGGGTACCCCCGCGGCTGGGTCTTGAAAGATCGGGCCAAAGAGCTGGCGGATGCGGCACGGGACTGGTACTCGGCGCACGGACGACCGTGGGTTTATGCCCGTGACGCTGGCGACCTGCAGCTCGGCGACGCCGCGATCGTTGTCGATGGTGTGTCGTTCACCAGCGGCCGCGTGCGGAACACTCTCCACTCTGCCGGTGCACACAGCGCGATTCTCGCTGCGGTGAGCGCCGGCCCCGAGCTCGAGGAAGAGGCCCAGGCCCGCTGGCAGGATGGAAAGCCCGACGAGTACTTCTTCCTGGAGGTCTACGGATCGGCCGTCGTCGAGCATCTCGTGACGATGACCGGCGCTCGATTGTGCGCATGGGCTGACGGTCAGTCGGTCGCCGTGCTCCCGCACTACAGCCCCGGTTACCCGGATTGGAACATCGACCAGCAGGCGCTTCTCCTCGATCTCATCGGGCGGAGGTACGACGGGCCCTTTCCGTTGCAGGTGTTCGAGTCGGGCATGCTTCAGCCCAAGAAATCGTTGCTGGCCCTGTTTGGTCTGACGCGTCATACCGATCGCGTCCGCCGCCTGACCGATCTGAATCCGTGCGACAACTGCTCGTTCAGCCCCTGTCAGTTTCGCCGTGCGCCTTACCGCCGCGCCAAGAGAGCCTCGAACCCGGAGTTACCGGTCGCGGCAGAAGACGCGGCCGTAGAAGAGGATCCGCTCGATCGCAACGCGACCTATAGCGTCAGCGTGAAGGCACTCCAACGATGGAGCGGCGAGCGTTTGACGCTGGTGACGAACGACGATGGCACAGTCGATGCCGATTTCACGTATGAAGGCACGACGTGCACCAATATGGGCCGACCGCTCAAGTTTCACTATCATGTGACGTTGGGGTCGCATGAAGACGGCTACCCGATTCGGAAACAATGGTGCCGACCGGCTCCCGGTGACGAAGGCTACACGTCGATGTGCCAGTACATCCGCGATCGCGAGCCGTTGATGGCTGCGATTGACCGGGAGTGTCCCCTGCACGGACAACCGCTGGACGACGTGGTGCGATGGTCGCGGCCGTCGAGTCCGGCCGGGTGCTATTGCGAAGCCGACAGCCGCCAACACAAGTGGGGTCTCGTGCTGGAAACCATCCATTACGCGTTGGCCAGACAGCAGGCCAATCCGGGATCGCCGGCGACACAACATCAAGACGCTGGCGAACGAGCGCGCGAGTGAGCGCACGCGAGCGGAGCTCGGCTGGCGGGGCCCGTGAGCCAGCGTGTGCGGGAGTCCGAGGGGCGAAGCCTCGGAATGATAAGGAATCGGTTCGTGAAGAGACGACTGCAGGACGTGATTCGTGAGCGGCCGCTTTTGTGCGATGGAGCGATGGGGACGCAGCTGATGCTGTCCGGGCTCGAGCAGGGGAACTGCGGCGAAGCCTGGAACCTCACCCACCCGGATCGCGTGCTGGCGATACAACGTCGGTACGCCCAGGCCGGCGCAGACTGCCTGCTCACAAACACCTTTGGTGGCAGCCGGATCATGCTCAACCGTCACGATCACGGCGATGATGTCGTCGCGATCAACGCCGCGGCTGTCAGCATTGCGCGCGAGTCGTTCGCCGGCCGCGACGGATACGTCATCGGCGACATTGGCCCGTTCGGCGGCTTGATGGAACCGTACGGTGAGTTCAGCGAGACCGACGTGCGCGACGCCTTTCGCGAGCAGGCGCGCGCGCTCGTCGACGCCGGCGCAGACGCGATCATCATCGAAACGCAGACCTCGTTGGAAGAATTGGCGCTCGGCTTGAGCGCGGCGCGAGAAGCCGGCGCCGCCTGCGTCATCGGTTCAATGGCGTACGACGTGACCCGCGACGGATCGACGTTTCGGACGATGATGGGCATCGATCCCGAGCGCGCCGCGGTATTCATGCAAGCGCATGGCGCCGACATCGTCGCGCTCAACTGCGGCACCGGCATGGACATGGAGCGGGCGCGGCAGGCGGTGGTCCGTTACCGCGAGGCAACCAGCCTGCCGATCATGGCGCAGCCCAATGCCGGGCAGCCAAAACTCGTCGAGATGAAGGTCGTCTACGATGAATCACCCGAGCACATGGTGGCCGGCGTGGTGCCCTTGCTCGAGTCAGGTGCCAGCATCATCGGCGGGTGCTGCGGCAGCACGCCGGATCACATCCACGCGTTCAGGCAGGCCATGGACATGTATCTGTCGGCGGCTCGTCGACAGCCTTAGCCTGGCATGTAGAGCAGCCCTTCAGGGCTGCCGCTATGGCAGGGCTGAAGCCCTGCGCTACAGAACTCTGAGAGACGTCAACCGTGAAACATCGACTCTGTGACATCAACTCCGCGGCGATTACGAAGCTGCCGAAGCAGACCGACGACAAGTCCGGCATCGGCGTTCATTACGTCGATGCCTACCTGAAGCCGATCAACACAAAGCTCGAGGACGGCACACCGGTCAAGTGCAAGCGGCGAGGCCTGAAAATCATGCTGTCGGTTGGCACCAAAAAGGGCGAAGGCCTGCTGCGACGACTCGACGTCAGCAACGATCCCATCGTCATGCTGGACGCCGCGCTCCAAGAAGCTGCCCGGGCTGCGGGCGTGCAGCTCACCGTGGAGGATGGCGGCATTCATATCGATTGCTGATTGCTGATTGACGATTGACGATTGCTGATTGGGGGCTCCGTGGCAACTGACGATGGACGAACGTTTCTCCGGCACACGTTGGCGACCTTGGCCTATCGCGGCGGCAAGGCGATTCGAGACGCGCCGGGCGGCTTCTCGGAGTTTCAGGTGGCGGAGACATCACGGACGCCCGGTCAGATCCTGGCGCACATCGGCGACCTGCTTGACTGGTCGCTCTCACTCGCCGAAGGGGCCCAGCGCTGGCAGGACTCTGCGCCTCGTTCATGGTCCGACGACAGCAAACGGTTTTTCGAGGCGCTGAAAAAGTTCGACGAGCGACTGGCAGGTGGAACCCCGCTGGCATGCCCGCCGGAGAAGCTCTTCCAGGGACCGGTAGCGGATGCGCTGACTCACGTCGGGCAAATCGCGATGCTGCGTCGCATCGCCGGAGCCCCCATCAAGGGCGAGAACTACCACAAGGCAGAGATCGCCGTCGGCCGGGTGGGTGAGGAGCAAGCGGCGCCGAAGAGAGAGTTCTGATATGGCTATTGTCGATTGATGGCTCGATGCGCCCCAATCAACAATCAGCAATCAGCGTTGCACTCTCCCAGACGCATCCCCGCCGGCGAGGGCGTCCACTTCGGCAACACTCGCACGATTGAAGTCGCCGGGAATGGTTTGCTTCAGCGCACTCGCCGCCACAGCGAAACGCAAAGCATCCTCGTTGGACCGGCCGGTGACGAGGCCGTAAATCAAGCCCGCGGCGAAGCTGTCGCCGCCGCCGATGCGATCGACCAGCCGGACGACGTAACGCTGGCTCTCGTGCAGCGTCTTGCCATCCCAGAGCACCGCGCTCCAGCCGTTGTCGCTGGCGGACAGGCTCTCGCGGAGCGTGATCGCGACCATCTGCGGGCCCAGCTCGCGAGTGACCCGCTCGGCCGCCGCGCGGTAGGCGTTGACGTTCAACTTGCCCGAGGTCACGTCCGCACCTTCCACTTCAATGCCGAGCACGCATTGCAGGTCTTCCTCGTTGGCGATGACGAGGCTGACGTCACGCATCAGTGGCCGCATCGTCTGCTGCGCCTCGGCCGTAGTCCACAGCTTTTTCCGGTAATTCAGATCCACGCTGATGCGCGCACCGGCACGCTTGGCGGCGGCCACGGCGGCCGCGGTCGCGGCGGCGCCCCTTGGACCGAGCGCAGGGGTGATACCGGTCACGTGAAACCACTCCGCGTGGGTCATGACGCGGTCCCAGTTGACCGAGTCCGGCTGAATCTCGCTGATGGCGGAATTCGCGCGATCGTACAGCACTGTGGACGCGCGCTGGCTGGCGCCCGTCTCGGTGAAGTAGATCCCCATGCGGCTGCCGCCCCGTGCGATGAACCCGGTCATGACGCCCTCGGCCCGCAAGGCGCGCATGGCGGCGTCGCCGATTGCGTTCGCGGGCAGCCGCGTCACGTAGTGACTGTCGAGACCGAATTGCGCCAGGCTGACGGCGACGTTGGCTTCGCCACCGCCGAAGGTGGCGCACAACATCGGGGACTGCAGTAGTCGCTCGAAGCCTGGAGGCCCGAGTCGAAGCATCAGCTCGCCGAATGTGACGACGGTCGCGCTCATTTCGCTCTCGCAGCGCTGACGTTGTCGACGAATCGCCTGGCGTTCGCGGTAATGACCTCGAACCGTCCGCTCTCGATCGCCTTCGAGTCGAGGAGCGACGACCCGGCGGCGACGGCGACGGCGCCGGCGCGAATCCAGTCGCCGGCATTGTCGGGCGTGACACCGCCGGTCGGCATCAGCCTGACCTGCGGCAGCGGTGCCCGCACGTCCTTGATGTACTGAGGTCCCAGCGTCGTCGCCGGGAATACCTTGACGATGTCCGCACCGGCGTCGTGGGCGTCGAGGATTTCCGTCGGCGTGAAGCATCCCGGTGCCGCCGGCACACCTCGCTGGTGACAGGCGTCGATCACGGCGCGCCGAAAGACCGGCGATATTACGAACTGCGCACCGGCGTCGATGACAGCGTGGGCGGTGTCTGCGTCAATCACCGTGCCTGCGCCGAGGAGAAACCCCTCGGGCAGCGTCGGCGCGAGGCCGCGAATCAATTCGACCGCACCGGGCACCGTCATCGTCACCTCGAGCGCCTGCACGCCGCCGGCGACGATCGCGTCGACCACGGCGCGCAGCTTTCCGGGATCTCGCAGGCGGATGACGGCGACGATGCCGAGCTGTTCGATTCGTTTGACGGTTTCCTGTCGATCGAGCAAGACCTTGGTCACGGGATTGTTCCTTCATGAATCCAGCGATGATCGGGATCTTCGTGAAGCGCCAGCCGCCGTTCGGCTCCCGCCATCGCCCAGAGGTAATACAGCCGATAGCCGGGCGGCGAGGACACCGGATGATATCCGTACGGCAGGAGCACGGCATCACCATCGCGGACAACGTGACAGACACATTCGCCGTCGGCGGTGTAGAGCAGCTGCTGGCCAAATCCTCGCGGCGGGTCGATCCGGAAGTAGTAGACCTCCTCCAGCACTGGCTCGCCGTCTTTCCCATCGTGCTTGTGCGGCGGGTAACTGCTCCAATGTCCCGCCGGATTGAAAGTCTCCCCCACCATGATCCGCTGAGCGAACTGATCGGTGACGAAGAGGTCATGCACTTCGCGCGCGTAGTTGCCGCGCCCCCGCGCATTGATGCGCACGTCGCTGGGTGAGATCAGGGCAGGCGCGCCGCGCGATTCGGCCGGCGTGGCGACGAGGATCGCCTCGAATTCCGACCTCGCCGAGACCGTGAGCGGTTCACCTGGTGGGGTGTATACGGCGGTCGCTGGTTCCTCGAAGACGTCCACGCGGCTGACCTCGAAGGTCCGACCGCCAACCGCGATTGATGCCGCGCCGCGCTGCACGACGAGCACCGTCTCCTCGGCCTGTACACTGAATCGCTGTTCGGTTCCGGCGCTGAGCCTGAGCCGCCATGTCGTCAACTCCCGGGCGCCGCCGTCGCCGCGGCGCTGGAGCAGTTGAAGACCGGGCTGCCGTGGCAGCCGGTAGAGGGTGTCGCGCAACATCGTGGACATGCTAACCTGCGCACGAGTGATGTCGAAAAGCCTTTTCAGTCTCGAGGGTCGGGTCGCGGTTGTCGTGGGCGGAACCAGCGGAATCGGACGGGTGCTGGCGGTTGGATTGGCGCAGGCCGGGGCCGACGTCGTCGCCACAGCCCGCCGGGCACCGCTCGTTGACGAGGTCGCCACCGAGATCGAAGCATTGGGCCGGCGGACGCTGCGAATTGCCACGGATGTGCTCGACCGCCGATCCCTGAACGACGCGTCTGACGCGATCCTGCGCACCTTCGGACAGATCGACGTGGTCGTTTATTGCGCGGGCGTCAACAAACGGGTTGCGACGATTGACATGAGCGACGACGACTGGCAGCGGATAATAGACACGAACCTCACTGGGGCGGTGCGGACGTATCAGGTCTTCGCCAAGCCGATGATCGCGCGCAAGTCGGGACGGCTGATTGGCATCGCCTCGCTTTCGTCCTTTGTCGGGCTGCACGAGGTCAGCGCCTATACCGCGTCGAAGGCGGGCATCGCCGGGCTGACGCGCGCGCTGGCGGTCGAGTGGGCGCCGCACGGCGTCACCGTGAATGCGATCGCACCCGGCGTATTCCGGACCGAACTGAACGCGCGGCTGCTTGAAGGGGCGCGGGGGCAGGAATTCCTCACGCGCACGCCGATGAAGCGATTCGGAAAGCTCGAGGAACTTGTCGGCGCCGCCGTCTATCTCGCCTCCGATGCATCAACGTTCGTGACCGGCCAGATCATCGGCGTCGACGGCGGATTCCTCGCGAGCGGAGTGAATCAGTGAATCAAGTGCCGGCACTGGTGATCAGTCCGAGAGACAACGTGGCCACCGCGCTCGAACCCCTCGACGCCGGACGCGTCATCCATCTCGGCGGCCGGGAGATCACCGTCGTAGATGCCACGCCACGCGGCCACAAGGTCGCGCTGCGAGCGATTCGCGCCGGTGAGGCCGTGCTGAAGTACGGCAGCTCCATTGGGACTGCGACCAGCGATATTCCCGCCGGCGCGCACGTGCACACCCACAATGTTGCCAGCGGCCGTGGAAGGGGCGATCTGCACGCCGAAACTGCCGCCGAGGAGGCGCGGATTGCCGAGCCGCCAGATCTCTCGCCGGTGACCGGCAAGACAGCGCAATGAGCACACGGTTTCTCGGTTATCCGCGACCCGACGGCCGTATCGGCGTTCGCAATCACTTGCTGGTGGTCCCGACCGTGATTTGCGCATCGGTCGTCGCCGAGCGGATTGCGCAATCCGTCGCGCCGCACGGCGCCGCGCTGCCGCACCTTGCCGGCTGCGGTCAGCTCGGTCCCGATCGGCGCCTCACCCACGAGACCCTGGCCGCCTACTGCGCGCATCCCAATGTCGGCGCCGTGTTGATCGTGGCGCTCGGCTGCGAGCAGGTGATCGCCCAGCACCTCGCCGACGCGGCGCGCCGCGCCGGCAAGCCGGCGGCGATCATCGCCATCCAGAGCGAAGGGGGAACGGTTCGGACGACGACGAGGGGAACCGAGATCGCGGCGTCGCTCATGCCGTCACTGAATGCGGCCCAGCGTGTCGAATGCGATCTCGACTCGTTGATTCTCTGCGTGAAGTGCGGTGGCTCGGATTACACCTCGGGTCTGGCCGCAAATCCCGCGCTCGGCCGCGTCGCCGATCGCCTGGTCGACGCGGGCGGCACCGCCGTGCTCGGCGAGATTGCGGAGATCATGGGCGCCGAGCATCTGCTCGCCGCGCGAGCCACGTCACCCGAGCCGGCCGCGCAACTGCTGCGGATCATCAGCCGGGTCGAGGCCGAAGCCGGCGCCCTGGGGCTGGACATCCGCGGGACGCAGCCGTCGCCGGGCAACATCCGCGGCGGGCTGACGACGATCGAGGAGAAGTCGCTGGGCGCGACGCACAAGGGCGGGGAGCGGACGCCGCTGACCGACGTCGTGCCTTACGCCGGCCGCATCACGAAACGAGGACTGACCGTCATGGACACGCCGGGCCTCGACGTCGAGTCGGTCACGGGGATGGTAGCGGGCGGCGCCCAGGTTGTCGTCTTTACCACGGGCCTGGGCACGCCGACCGGCAATCCGATTGCCCCGGTCATCAAGATCACCGGCAACGCGCAAACCGCGATCTCGATGGCCGACAACCTGGACACCGACGTCAGTGGCATACTCAACGGCCTCGACACGCTCGATCAGGCCGCCGACAGGCTGTTCGCCGAACTGATCTCGGTGTGCTCCGGCAAGCTGACCGCCGCCGAGCGTCTCGGCCACTGCGAGTTCGCGATTCACAGGCGGAATCCCACGATCTGATTCGTAATTCGCAGTTCGCGGTTCGCAATTCGCCGTTGGTAATTCGCGGTTCGCATTTCGCTGCTATCTCCTGGCTGGATTCAAGGATTCAAGGATTCAAGGATTCAAGGATTCAAGGATTCAAGGATTAGCGATTCGAGGATCGGGGATTCGGGATCAGTGATCAGCGATTAGCGATTCAAATGGCCCTACCCGCCGCTCAATCGGTCGTCCCCGCTGCCGAGCGCCGCGGAAATGTCCGCTGGGTGATCTGCGCCCTGCTGTTCTTCGGGACGACGATCAACTACATCGATCGACAGGTGCTGGGGATCCTGGCGCCCGACCTGCAGCGCGACATCGGCTGGAGCGAGCTCGATTACGGACGCATCGTCATCGCCTTTCAGATCGCCTACGCCGTGATGATGCTCGCGTGGGGACGGATCCTCGACAAGATCGGCACAAAACTCGGATTCGCGATTGCCGTCGTGTGGTGGTCGCTGGCCGGGATGGGGACCGCGCTGGCGCGGTCGGCGATGACCTTTGGCCTGTTCCGGTTCCTCCTGGGTGTGGGCGAGGCAGCAAACGTCCCGGCCTCGATCAAGACGGTGGCCGAATGGTTCCCGAAGAGCGAACGCGCGTTTGCGACGGGGATCTTCAATTCCGGAACGAACATCGGCGCCGTCATCGCGCCCATCGTGGTGCCCGTCATGGCTGCGGCATGGGGCTGGCAGACAGCGTTCATCGGAACGGGAGCGCTGGGATTCGTCTGGCTGGTTGCGTGGTTGCTGTTCTATCACGGCGTGGATTCACACCCGCGGCTGACAAGCGCAGAGCGTCAGTACATCCTCGACGGCGTCGAGGAGCCGATCACCGCGAAGGTCCCGGTCGCCCGCGTCATCAGACACCGCCAGCTCTGGGCGTTCGCGTGCGGCAAGCTGATGACCGATCCGATCTGGTGGTTCTATCTGTTCTGGCTACCGAAGTTCCTCGCCCAGGAGCACGACATTCGCGGCACGGCACTCATCCCCTACCTGACGTTTGTCTACATCGTTGCAGACTTTGGTTCCGTGATTGGCGGCTACATGTCATCGGCGCTGATCAAGCGCGGATGGACGGTCAACGCCGCACGCAAGACGACGATGGGCATGATCGCGGCGATCGTTCCGTCCGTGATCATCGCGAGCCAGACTCGCAGCGCGTGGCTGGCAGTGAGCCTGATCGGTCTCGCCACCGCCTGCCACCAGGCGTGGTCGGCGAACCTGTTCACGCTTTCGTCTGACATGTTCCCGCGCCGTGCCGTCGGGACAGTCGTCGGCATCGGTGGTTTCGCTGGCGGGATGGGCGGCGTGCTGATCGCGGAATTCGCCGGCCGAGTGCTGCAGCGCGATCCCAGCTTCTACTTGCCGATGTTCGTCATCGCCGGGCTCATCTATCTGGTGGCGCTTGGCGTCATTCATCTGCTCGCCCCTCGTCTGGAGCGAGTCGAACTGCCGGAACACAGCTATGAAGGTTGATACCAGCGTTATTGGCACCGGTGCGGCGAAGGCCGACCTCAACGTCGGCGACATGCGGCCAATCGTCGAGGACGCGCTTCACCGCGTCGCCGCCGGCTCACGCGTGCTCGCGATCGTGCCGGACCGTACACGCGACGACAACACGCCGGAACTGTTTCCATTGATTTCGCAGACGCTGTCGGGCCTGCGGGCGGCATCGTTGGACGTGTTGATCGCCCAGGGCACGCACGTTCCGATGACCGAGTCGGAAAAGCGGGCGAAGATTGGCGCCGGCGTCTCCTCGATCCCCCTTCTCGGTCGGCTGTTCGATCACCACTGGGATCGCGAGTCCGAGCTGACGACCCTCGGAACGATTGACGCGGACGTGATCGCGAAGGAAACCGGCGGCCTGCTGCGCGAGTCGGTCAAGATTCGGCTGAACAGCCATCTGACGCCGGGACGTTACGACGCGGTGCTCATCATCGGCGCGACGGTCCCGCACGAGGTCGCTGGCTTTGCCGGCGGCGCAAAATACTTTTTTCCCGGCGTCGCCGGCCCGGAGCTCACCCACCTGACGCACTGGCTCGGCGCGCTGGCGACGATCGAGCGAGTGATTGGTCGCGTCGAAACTCCCACCCGCCGATTGATCGAAGCGGCCGCCGAATTCGTGAAGACTCCGGCTCTTGCCTTCACGTCGGTTTCAACCCGTGACCCGTCCGGCTTGAAGACGCGAGCGCTGTTCGCCGGCGATGTGCGCGACACCGTCCGCCGCGCCGCGGCCATCAGCCAGCAGGTGCATGTGCGGTACACCGGACGGCGCTACAAGCGGGTCGTCGCGATCCTCGACGATCATTACGACGAGCTCTGGGTCGGAGGGAAAGCGAGCTACAAGCTCGGGAGCGTCATCGAACGCGGAGGCGAACTGATCATCTACGCGCCGCACCTGTCGGCGATCTCCGTCACTCATGGTGCGCTCATCGAAAAGTACGGCTACGCGCCGCTGGACCGAGTGCGCGACATGGTTGAAGGCTCCGATGAACTGCGCGCGAACCTCTGCGTCGCCGCCCACCTTGCCCACGTCGCCTACGCGGGGGAGAAGGGAGATGATGGCGTCGTCGTCCCGCGCTATCGGATCACACTTGCGGCGAATCTGCCCGAGGCGACATGCAAGCGCGTGAATCTCGGGTACCTCGACATGCGCACGTTCAACCCGCGGTCATTCAAGGACGACCCGGACGCGCTGATCGTCGAGAATGCCGGGCGTGATTTGTATCTCGTCGATCGAGAAGAGAGATGATAGGTTCCCTCAATCAACGGTCTTCACTGTCACGCTGCGATCATGATTAGAGACAGAAAAGGAGAATGGAGAACGGAGGGTCAAACCATCTCGCCCATTGAGATTGCAAAAACTGCAACCCGTGGATAAGGGACGCGATGCAGAAACTAGAGCACGGACACGGAGTACCTCGGGACATTTCTGGTATTTCAGAATAAAGTTCAGGTGGCGTAGTACTTGCGAAGCGTCAGCGCATGTTCAGAGACATCGCCGGCCACGAGGACCTCACTGAAGGAATCATCGGTTGCGCAATACATGTGCACGAGTTCTGGGGACCCGGCTTACTCGAATCTGTTTACAAAGCGTGTCTGATCATTGAACTCGAGACCAGCGGACACCGAGTCACCACCAATCTTAGAGTTCCACTCATCTACAAAGGCCACGACCTCAAGACGGATTTTGCCCGGATTTGATTGTCGACGATGTCGTGGTAGTTGAACTGAAGGTAGTCGAGAAGCTTGCGCCGGTCGACAAAGCGCAAGTGGTCACGTATTTGAAGCTGACGGGACTGCCAGTTGGTTTGCTCATGAACTTTAATGTCCCGCTCCTGACCCAGGGCACTCATCGCATCGCACGTCCGGATCTGTTGATAAGGAACTAATACCTCCGTTCTCCCTTCTCACTTCTCCTTTCCTGTCTCTTACCGATCGCAGCTGTGACTGGGAAGTTGCCGCGACCGATCACCTTCAGCGCGACGCCGGGGATGATCGTCCTCCCTTGCTCGGCGCCAGCCACCCAACGAACCCGCCGCCGGCACGCAAGGTGATCTCGAGTGAACCGTGGCGAGTCAGCGTCGCGCGTTCGATGCGCTCAGCCGCGGCGTTGGCAGGATCGTCGCGCACGAGCATCGCGCGGTAGGAGCGCTGGCCGAGGAACGTCAGGTTGACGTGAAGCGTTCGCGCCTCCGGACCATTCAGGATGGCAATGAACCATTCGTCGCCCTTGCGACGCGCGAACGCCGCCACCTCGCCGATTGCGCTTCCGGGGAGCACGATGGTCTCGTCCCACGTGCTCGGCAGCGCCTTGATGACTTCGACGGCCGGATTCTCCAGAAGACTCGTCGGGTTGGCGCCGTAGACGAGAAGCGGCGACGTAAAGATTGCGGCGGTCGCGATCTGATGCGGCCAGGACGTGTCGCGGCGGCGATCGCCGAATACAACCGGCGTGAAATCACCGTGACCGGCAAGGTAACGGGTGAATGGAATGGTCGTGTCGTGCCGGGCCCAGCTCTGGGCGCGATGCTCGAGGCCGTACACGGCTTCCCTGGTCAGCTCGTTCGGCCACGTCCGCGACTCGCCGGTCGGTTTGTTCGCACCATGGAAATCGACGACGAGCTGAAATTCAGCGGAGTCGCGCAGGACGGCCTGATACAGATCGATGACGTCCTTCGCCTCATGGTCGAAGAAATCGATCTTCACCCCGGCGACGCCAAAGCCATGAAGCCGCTCGAAGAGAGCTCGCCGCGCGTCGCGGGCCTGGATGTCCCGGCTGTGAACCCAGAGCAGAATGCCGACTTGTCGCGCTTTCGAAAACGACACGAGCTCGCGGAGCTGATCGTCGGTCCAACGCCGCCAGAGACCTTCGACGACCTGATACTCGAAACCCAGCTTGGCGGCCAGGTCCGAAAATTCTTTGATCCCGTCGAACGTGTTTTCGCCGCCGTCGAGATACCGCCAGACGGCCCGGCCCGGCCTGACCCACGGCGTGTCGATGCCCTGCGGAAACAGCGCGGGATCGGGAGGCGCTGACAGATTGGAGATGACGTCGCTGTTGACGAGGGTGTTCAGGTCGGGGCCCGCAAGAATCACGCGCCACGGCGTCGTCGTCGTCCCGGTGATTGGCGCCGGGCTCTCGAGACGCCTCACTTCGAGCGCCGGGTAACGCAGCCGATATGGGTACGAAGCTGGTGCCGCGTGCGCGAGCCGCCCGACAAATCCTCCACGCCGATCGGTCTGCAACACCATCCCCGCGTAGTCCTTCAGAGCCGCCTCGGTGATCGACGCGTAACCGGTTCCGTCTGGCAATTGAGCAGTCACAGGCGGCGCGGCCCAATCCCCCTCAGCCACGTCCTCGATGTCTTTCTTCTCGTGAACCCCTTCGTAGTGTCCATCGAGGTCGTGGTACCAGACGACGCTGCGTGGAGGAAAGTTGAAAACCGTCGCCTCGTCTGGCACTCGCGTGACGCTTCCGCTCGCCGGCACGATATATCGGAACGCGACCCCATCGTCGAAGGCGCGCACTTCCAGGGAGTAGCGCGTGCCGGTCGATTGATGGGTGAGGGCGATGGTTGCGGCGTTGGAGCGGTCGATCGCGACCGAGTGCACGCCGCGGGTTGGATACCGATTGTCCTGTCGCGATCGATCCACGCCGGTCACCGCCGCGCCATCACCAAGGTTTACGCCGTCAACGACGATACCGAGCCGCGACGACTCGATGACCGAGCGGCCCTTCAGCGTCACCCGGTACGCAACGCGCCCTGCCGATCGGAGGTCGAGATCGAATGTGATGTGGGAAGTGGGGCTCACGACTGTGATCGGAAGGTCAATGGGAGCCGGTGCCGCTAGCAGGAGGAGAAGCGGCGCAAGGACGATGGCGCCAAGCCGGCAACGGGTCACGACCTGGAGCTCGATCGCCGCACGATCAAGTGAGGCGGAATCACGACTGAACGAAAGCGATCCGAGGGCTCTGGCCCGATGCGATCAAGCAGAAGCTTCGCCGCCTGCTTCCCCTGCTCCTCGCGCGACCAGCTCACCGTCGTCAGTGGAACGCGGAGCAGGTCGCCGAGCGCAATGTCGCCGGCGCCGACGATGGCAATGTCCTCCGGTACGCGGAGCCCGGCGTCCCAGATGGCTTTCATGGCGCCGATGGCCGTCGGATCGTTGGTGGCAAACACGGCGTCGATTCGCGGCTCGAGCGCCAGGAGTTTCGTCATCGCGCGGTAGCCGTCCGCCTCCATGAATCCCCCGCGCACGATCCATTCCGCCCGCGTTGGCGCGCCGAGTTGCTGGAGGGCGGCCTTATAGCCATCCGCCCGCCGCTTCGCGTGAACGATGGGCGGTCCCATGATGTGCGCGATCGCCTGGCGGCCCTGTTCGACGAGATGGCTGGCCGCCAGACGTCCTACTTCCAAATCGTCGGTGACCACTCGGTCACACTTCACGACTGGATGATCATCGCGGTCGATCATCACGAGGCCGATGCCCAGCGGACCGAGCCGCTGCAGCAGATCGGTGTTGCCCGACGCGTTGGCCGACGCGAGGATGATGCCGTCGACTTGCCGCTGGCGCAGCATGTCGATTTCCGCTCGCTCCTTGGCGGGATCTTCATTGGAGCTGCACAGCAACAACCCGTACCCCTCGGCGCTGGCGACGGTCTCGAGTCCGGCGACAATCTCGACGAAGAACGAATGCATCAAATCGGGAATCACGACGCCGAGGGTGTGCGTGCGACGGAGGGTGAGGCTGCGCGCCACGGCGTTGGGCTGGTAGCCGAGTTCGGCCACCTTGGCGAGGACGCGGGCTCGCGTCGCGTGGCCGATGTCCTGGCGGTTGTTGAGCACCTTGGACACCGTGGTGATGGAGACACCCAGCTCACTGGCGATGCGCTTCATCGTGGTGGTGGTGGATGCCATTGCCGTCTGTCTCCGCCGTCCCTCACCCCAGGTTGGCTTTAGCGTTAAAGTTAATTGACTTTAACGGTAAAGCATAGTATCACAAGCCCCGCGATTGCCGGCCGTCGCCGACGGTCACTGCGGTGGCACGGTCTGCCATCCTACACGTGATCGGGTCGACCGCGGGGAGTCGGCGCTGCCGTGTTGAGTGAAGACCGTGATGAAGATATCGCGTCGCCCGGTTCATCTGCCAGTTGCAATCGGCCTGCTGACCGTCCTCGCGTTCGCGGCCGGCGCGCAGACGCCCGCCTCTCCGCCTCCCGACGCCGCGAGGGAGAAACGGCTCGAGTGGTTCCGCGAGGCCAAGTACGGCCTCTTCATTCATTGGGGTCTCTACGCAGTCCCGGCGGGTGAGTGGCAGGGCAAACGATCGCTCGGCCTCGGCGAATGGATCATGAACCGCTCGAAGATTCCGGTTCGTGACTACGAGAAACTGGCGTCGCAATTCAATCCGGTCACGTTCAATCCGGATGAGTGGGTCCGGCTGGCGCAGGATGCCGGTATGAAGTACATCGTGATTACGTCGAAGCACCACGACGGCTTCGCGATGTTCAAGTCGAAGGTCAGTTCGTACAACGTCGTCGACGCGACGCCCTTCAAGCGCGATGTGCTCAAGGAGCTGGCCGACGCGTGTGCGAAACGCGGTATGCGGCTCGGCTTCTACTACTCGCAATCCCAGGACTGGCACGAGAAAGACGGTGCCGGCAACACCTGGGACTTCGGTCCGGACCAGTCAGCCGATGGCAAGGAACTGAAGAACTACGACGCGTATTTGCGCGGAAAGGCCGAACCGCAAGTGAAGGAGCTCCTCACCGGGTATGGCCCGGTGGCGCTGATCTGGTTCGACACGCCGCGGATGATGACAGCCGAGCGGGGACAACGCTTCGCGGACATCGTTCGCTCGACCCAGCCTAACACGCTCATCGACGGCCGTCTTGGCACCGAAGGCGACTACCGATCGACCGGAGACAACGTCGTCCCTCCCGACGCCTCGACGGAAGCGTGGGAGACGCCCGCGACGATCAACGACACGTGGGGGTTTCGAAAAGACGACACGAACTGGAAGTCCCCGGGCCAGATCACGTTCAAGCTCGTGGACATTGTCAGCAAGGGCGGGAATTATCTGTTGAACGTCGGACCGACGGCTGAAGGCGTCATTCCCCAGGCCAGTCAGGACATCCTCCGCACCGTTGGCCGCTGGCTGAAGGCGAACGGGGACGCAGTGTACGGCTCGGGACCGTCACCGTTCGGTCATGAATTCGGCGAGTACACGTCGCGCGACGCGAAGGACGTACGCGGACAGCGGTTGTTCCTGCCGCAGACCGAATGGCGCGTCACGACGAAGCCAGGCAAGCTGTACTTCACATTCTTCAGCGAGCCGCGCGCACCTTTCGAAATTCCCGCAATCAAGAATCGAATCACCCGTGCCTATCGTCTCGCCGATCGGGGACCGGTCGAACTCGCCACTCAAAACAGCAAAACCACCTTTACTCTTGAACGACCAATGCTTGACCCGATGGCCACTGTCGTGGTGGTGGAGTTCGAGGGGAACCGCGCAGAACCTGTCGGGAGATGACGGAGGGACGCCTGTGAACTCAGTCTCCTTCATCGCCTCCGTTACCTGCGCCGCTCTCGTGCTCGCCGTCCCAGACAGCCCCCCGAGGCTCTTCCTGCTGAATGCTTCAGCCCTCCAGTCCTCGCACGCGGCGATTGCGCAACACAGCGCCGCGGTCATGCCGGCGTGGACAGCACTGAAAGCTGACGCCGACAAAGCGCTCGCGCTCGAGCGGTTCTCTGTCGTCGACAAAATGTCCACGCCTCCGAGTGGCGACAAGCACGACTACATGACGCAGGCACCATACTGGTGGCCGGACCCACAGAAGCCGGATGGCCTGCCGTACATCCGCCGTGACGGCGAGCGCAATCCGGAACTCGATCGGCTTCCCGACCACGGCGCCATGGATCGGATGGCGTCCGCGGTGTTCACGCTGGCGCTGGCCGCCTATCTTGGCGACGAGAACCGCTATGCGGCGAAAGCCGTCCAGCTGCTTCGCGCCTGGTTCATCGATCCGGTGACGCGGATGAATCCGAGCCTCACCTACGCGCAGTTCATTCCCGGGATCAATACCGGACGCGGCATCGGTCTTATCGAAACCCGGGGCCTGACGCGAGTGGTGGACGCGGTCGGTCTGCTGGAGGCGATGGCCGCAGTGTCGTCCGGGGACAAGGCGGCACTTCGAAAGTGGTTCTCAGACTTCGGGACGTGGATGCGGGAGAGCCCTTACGGTCGGGACGAGTCGAACGCGAAAAACAATCACGGAACCTATTACGATCTGCAGGTCGCCATCTACGCACTCTACGCCGATCAACCAGCGATCGCAAAACGAGTGCTCGACACTGCCCGGCAGAGGCGGATTGATGTGCAGATCGAGCCCGATGGCCGTCAGCCACTCGAGCTTGCGCGCACGCGATCGTTCAGCTACAGCGTCATGAATATCGACGGGCTCACGCAGCTCGCGACCGTCGGCGACCGCGTGGGAGTGGACTTATGGAACTACACGCGTAAGGGATCGACGACTCCGGCGATTCGTCAGGCCCTGCTCTACCTCGCGCCTTCCGCCCTTGGCGACACGAAGTGGCCCCATCAGCAGATCGGCGGCTGGGATCCCGAAGCCCTGTTCCCGGTGCTGCGCCGGGCGGCGTCGCACTATCGGGATCCGGAGTTCCGGAGAGTGACTGCGCGAGTTCCCGTCGTCGGGGCTGCCGATCGGTTACTGTTGACTTCAACAACGGCCCGGTGATGAACGAGGCCGCGATGACAACGAAGTCACAAAGAACGAACGCGGTTCGTTACTCCCGTCCTCGCCACGCAGCTCCCCGCGGGAATTCATATTCCACTCTCGAGTCCCGTTTGATCTCGCTGCTGTACCCGGCCAGTGTCGGCGCGATGTAGCGCGCCCGACGGACGACACACGGATCGACGAAGTGTTCGTGCAGATGGTCGACGAACTCGGTCACGCGATCGTCCATCCGTGCTGACACGCGCACGAAGTCGAAGATCGAGAGGTGCTGAACCAGCTCGCACAGGCCGACGCCGCCGGCATGCGGGCACACGGGCACGCCGAATTTTGCCGCCATCAGGATGACGGCCAGGTTCTCGTTGACACCGCCAAGCCGGCAGCTGTCGATCTGACAGAAGTCAATCGCGTCGGCCTGGAGCAGCTGCTTGAAGATGATCCGGTTCTGCGCGTGCTCGCCGGTGGCCACGCCAACCGGACGCACTCCCTTTCGGATCGCGGCGTGACCGAGCACGTCGTCCGGGCTCGTCGGCTCCTCAATCCACAGGAGATTGAAGTCGGACAACGCGCGCACGCGTTCGATCGCTTCGCCGACATCCCAGCGTTGATTGGCATCGATCATCAGCGTGTTCGTCGGACCGATCTCCTCACGCACCAGGCCAACGCGCGCGCGATCGTCCGCGACTGAAGCCCCGACCTTTACTTTGAAGTGCGTCCATCCGTCCGCGAGCGCGTCCCGGCACAGATGACGGATTTTCTCGTCCGAGTACCCAATCCACCCTGCCGACGTCGTGTATGCCGGGTAGCCATCGCGAAGAAGTTGCGCTTCGCGCTCCCCCTTTCCGTTGTCCTGTCGCGAAAGGATCTCGATCGCTTCTTCCGGCATCAGCGCGTCAGTGATGTAACGAAAGTCGATGCACGCCACGATTTGCTTCGGCGTCATGTCCGCGAGCAGCTTCCAGACCGGCTTTCGTTCGCGCTTGGCATGAAGATCCCAGACCGCGTTGACGATCGCGGCCATCGAGATGTGGATGACGCCCTTTTCCGGCCCGAGCCACCGCAGCTGGCTTTCCGACGCGAGCGCGCGCCAGAATGCGGCCGGCTCAGCGACGATCTCCTCGAGCGTGCGCCCCACGATCAACGGGCGGAAGGCGCGGATGGCTTCGACGCAGACCTCGTTGCCACGGCCGATGGTGAACGTGAAGCCGTGTCCCTCGAGATCGCCATCCGTCTTCAGGATCACGTAGGCCGCGGAATAGTCCGGGTCGGGATGCATGGCGTCGGTACCGTCCGCCGTTCGCGACGTCGGAAACCGCAGGTCGACAATCTCCAAGTCTCGAATCTTCATTGCACGCTCTCTCTAGAGAGAACTGGCTTCAAAACTAGGCTCTGCTGCGAATGCGATCCAGCGCCACGGCCGCCACGATGATCCCGCCGGTGACGATCTGCTGGACCCAGTTCGCCAATCCCTTCTGCGAACACCCAATCTGAATCACGGTCATGATGGCCGCGCCGATCAACGTCCCAGCCACCGTGCCTCGGCCACCAAGCAGGCTGCCACCGCCGATGATGACCGCCGCGATCACGTCCAACTCCAGGCCGACGGCAACTGTCGGATCACCGACCGACAGCTTCGAGAATTGCAACAGGCCGGCGACACCGACCAGCGCGGCCGACAGCGCGTAGATGATGACCTTGGTTCGCGTGATGGCGACGCCGCAGAGACGCGCCATGCGCTCGTTCGAGCCGATCGCAAAAACGTGGCGTCCCAACCGGGTGTAACGCAAGAGCGCGGCGATCAAGACCGACAGCAGGATGACGGTCCAGATGCCCGATGGCACCAGGGTTTCACCGCGTGTCACGCGAAGCAGATCGTTGAGCCAGGTCGCCGGCGCCTCGATGCGGCGCTCCTCGCCCAGGCCTTTCGCGGCGCCGCGGATCACGAGCATCGTCCCGAGGGTCACGATGAAAGGCACCACGCGTAATTGTGTGATCAGCACTCCATTGATGAGACCGCACAGGGCCGCGGTACCGATGCCGCCGAGCGCGGCAAGCAGCGGGCTGACGCCAATCCGGAGCAGCTGCGCAATCACAACGGTGACGAGCGCGATCATCGAACCGACCGAGAGATCGATCCCGCCGGAGACAATGACAATCGTCATGCCGACAGCGGCAATGCTGACAATCGCCATCTGACGGGCCATGAGCTCGAGATTGGTCGGCGAAAAGAACTGCGGTCCGACGAGCATGCCGAAAATGATCGCAACGAGGACGAGACCGAGAAACGTTCCGGCCCGTTCGAGAAGCGATCGCGTCGTCATGCGACCGTGCCCGCGGTGACAGCCATCATGAGGTCGTGTTCGGACAGCGACTGCGCCGGCACCGCCTCGGCGAGACGGCCGCGGTGCATGACCGCGATGCGATCACACAGTCCCAGCAGTTCCGGAAGATAGCTGCTCACCATCAGGACGGCGCGCGGCTTGTGTCCGGGCGCGTCGGCGACCAGCGCATCGATCAAGCGGTAGATCTGTGCCTTGCTGCCAACGTCGATGCCGCGCGTCGGTTCGTCGAGCACCAGGATGTCGACATCGTGGTGCAAAAGACGGGCAATTGCGATTTTCTGCTGGTTGCCGCCTGACAGCTCGCCGGCCTTCTGCCACGGACCGGCGCACTTGATCGCGAGCTCGCCGATCCAGCGCGAGGCCGCGCCGCGCTGGCGGGCTGGAAACACCAGGCCTGCGGGCCCGAAGGGCGCCAGCTTGCTCATCGTCACGTTGTCGGCCACGTCGAGCGACAGCGCCAGCCCCTCTTCCTTGCGATCCTCGCTCAGGAGACCCATGCCGTGCAGCCACCGTTCGTGTGGATGCGCCACGCCGGAGTAGACGCCAACGCGAACGCGTCCGCTTCGAACCGGCTCAAGACCGAAGAGCGTCCGCAGCAGCCGAGTCCGACCCGAGCCGAGAACACCGGCGACGCCGAAGATTTCTCCGCGATGAAGCGTAAACGAGGCGGAGCCCGGCTCGAGGCCGTTTACTTCGAGGATGCCTTCCCCGCGGGTCCGAGAAGAGCGAGGAAACAGGTTTCCGACGGACTCGCCCACCATCAAGGCGACGATGTCGTCGTGAGTCGCAGACGCCGTGTCGCCGCCGCCCGCATTCTTCCCATCTCGGAGCACGATGAAACGATCGGCGACGCTTTTCACCTCTTCGATGAAGTGAGAGATGTAGACGATGGCGTGTCCCTGGGACTTGAGGTGACGCAGGAGCGCGAACAGGTGTTCGACATCGGCGCGGCCAAGGCTGCTGGTCGGTTCGTCGAGGACGAGCACCCGGCAGCCCACCGCCAGCGCGCGGGCAATCTCGACGAGCTGCTGTGACGCGACCGAGAGGTTGCCCACGATGGCGTCGGCCTGGATATCGTCGCGTCCAAGTGCGGCCAGCGCACGGACGGCCATCTCGCGCATCCGTGACCAGTCCACCAGTCCGAACCGCATCGGCTCGGCGCCCATCATGATGTTTTCCATCACCGACAGGTGAGGGGCGAGCGAAAGTTCCTGGTAAATCATCGCGACGCCAGCTCGCCGCGCATCGAGGGGGCTGTGAGGCGTGAAAGAGCGGCCGTCAATCCACATCTCACCAGCGTCGGGCTGCAGCGCGCCGGAGAGGACGCTCATCAGCGTGCTCTTGCCGGCGCCGTTCTGGCCGATGAGGCCGCAGATCTCTCCTTCGTTGACCGATAGATCGACACCGTCGAGGGCGATGGTGGCACCGAATGCCTTGCGAATGCCGCGCATCGCGAAGCGGGGCGGTGCCGCGGCGGCCGGGTCGGTCATTTGGCGAGGTCGGGATGAACGAGTTCTTTCATCCCGGGCTGATCCATGTTTTCGCGGGTCGCAACCTTCACCCCCGTATCGATCCGGCGCTCAACCTGCTCCCCCTTGATGTGGGCAACGAGCGTCTTGATAGCGAGGTAGCCCATCTTCACCGGATCCTGGAGGACGAGGCCGTCGAGCGTCCCCTCCTGCAGCCCTTTGACGAGATTCTCGGACGAATCGAAGCCGACGAAGTGCAGCTTCCCCGCCCAACCGTTGTCCTTCAACACCCGCATCGCGGCGAAGCTGGACGACTCGTTCGCGCAGAAGATCCCATCGATGCTCAGGGTGCCGTCAGGTTTGCGATAGGTGCTGAGAATCGATTCCGTGCGCTTGTAGGCCTCTTCAACGTCGGTGCCGACGTACTGATTCGAGCTGACTACCTCCACGGTCGGGTGCGCCTTCATGGCTGCCAGGAACCCTTCCTCGCGCTTCGTCGTGCTGTCGTGCCCTTCGGCGTATCGCAGCAGGACGACCCTGCCCTTTGCGCCGACTACCTCGGCGAGGCGCTCGCCGCCCAGCTGTCCGCCCTTGAAGTTGTCGGTCGCGACAAAGCTGACGAAGTTCTCGCCTTTCAACCCGGAGTCGAAGATGACGACCGGAATCTTCTTCCCCATCGCGTCGTCGACGGGTCCTACCAGGGCGGCTTCATCGAGTGGCGCGAGCGCGATACCGGAGACGCCGCGACTGATGAAGCCTTCCACCTCAGATACCTGCGAGTCGCGATCGTCCTCGCGCAGCGGACCACGCCAGATCAACGAGACGCCGAGCTCCTGCGCGGCCTTGTTGGCGCCGGCATGAATGCTCTGCCAGAACGTGTGGCTCGTCCCCTTGGGAATCATCGCCACCGAGATCGACGAGGAGGATGATCCGGACGATGCCGTCTGAGTGTCGCCTTTGCTACAGGCGCTGAAGGCGAAGGGAAGGCATGCCACGATGATCACGCCCGCCGAGATGGCGAATCTGAAAGGCTTTCGCATCGATTTATTCCCTTTGTCTCTGTCTGCTTTTCTCACTGCTCGCGGGGCCCTACAAGCTCCAGAACCGCCGCGCGGTCCCGGCCAGAATCGCGTCCTGTTCCTCTGCCGGCCTGCCGCTGATGGCGGTCCGGACGACATCGAGGACCTCAGCATACTGCCCGGCCAGCGTGCAGACCGGCCAGTCCGACCCGAGCATCAGGCGATCCGGGCCGAACACATCGAGCGCCGCATTAACGTATCGATGCAGGTCTTCGATTGTCCAGCGATTCCAGTCCGCTTCGGTAACCAGACCTGACAGTTTTGCGACGACATTTGGAAGCGCGGCAATCCTGTCGAGATCCCGCCGCCACGCATCGAATCCGTTGGCACGGATGTCCGGCTTGCCGAGATGATCCAGCACGAATCGCCCGTCGGGACAGGCGGTGGCGAAATCGATTGCCGCCGGCAATTGCCGCGCGTATATCAGGATGTCGTACGCAAGGCCATGCCGTCCAAGGCGGGCGATGCCGCGCCGGAAGTCATCATCCTGAAGGAAGTCGTCTGCTTCGGCCTGGACGATATGGCGGATGCCAACGAGCTTCGGGTGCTTCACCGATTCAATCTGTGCATCAAGATCGGCGGACCTGAGATCCGCCCAGCCGACGACGCCGGCGATGAAGGGGTGTTCGTCGGCGAGCGTTAACAGCCAGCGCGTTTCTTCAAGGGTCTGCCGGACCTGGACTGCGACGCAGGCGTCGACTCCCGCCCGCTCCATTTCGCGCCACGCGTCGCCGGGCATGAAGTCGCGCCGGAGCGACGCCATGCTCGACTCTATCCAGGCATATTCGTCGGCGGTGTACTGCCAGAAATGCATGTGGGCGTCGAGTCGCATTTCTTACTTTGCGCTGGGGCCCCACCCCCAGCGCCAGCCAGCGGTCGCCCTCGGCTCGCGCCGGTGGATCGCGACGACTTTCCGCTTAGTCAACATTCAGAGACGTCATTCGGGGCTAATCGCGACCGCGCCGTGCTCGCTCGACTCATAGCAGGCTTCGACGATCGCCATCGTCTTGATCGTGTCGTCCACGGAGCTCATGAGCGCTGAGTCTTCGCCGGCCATCACTCGCTGCAGGTTGGACATCGGGCCTTCGAAAGCCTCGATGAACCATGATCCGCGGAGCGGCACGCTGTGCCAGGCTTCGTCGGTGAAGACCTCCATGGTGTCGGGCGGCCCGCTCGGGTACGACAGGTTCACCCCCATGGTGAGGCGCGCGGCGCCGAGCGTGCCTTCGACCATCAACAGCGACTCGCGATAGCGGGGACCGGCGCGGTGCGTGTGGTCGAGGACGAGCGAGCAACGAATCCGATCACCGTAGTCGAGGATGATCGAGCTGCGGCTGTCGCGGAGACGTGGCAGCTCGGGATGCGGGATGGCCTTGCAGTAGACGCCGTCCGGCTCACCGGCAATCGAGCGGATGAGATCGAGGTAGTGAATCGAGTGGTACGGCACTTCGAGGCGCGGCGCCCCCTCCATGAACGTCCAGTTGTGCCACGGCTGATCGATGACGATGCGGACGTCGATGTCGACGAGGGTGCCGAGCGCGCCGGCGCGGAGGAGATCGCGCAAGGCGAGCATGTTGGGACTGAACCGCAGCTGCAGATTGACCGCCGCGACGAGGCCGCGCTCGCGGGCGATTTGCCGGATGCGTCGCGCCTCCGCGAGATCGCGACCCATTGGCTTCTGCATCAGGACGCCCGATCCCTCAGGCACTTTCCTGAGGATGTCCACAATCTGATCCCCCGGCACGGCGAGGTCGTAGACGACGCCGTCGATCGCGCACGCGTCGTCCAGCGAGTGAAACACACGCTCGATGTCGAACATCGCGGCGGTCTGGCGCGCCGCCGCACAGTTGATGTCGTACACGCCGGCAACCGGATACCCGAGCCGCCGATAGACGGGAAGGTGCGCCGTTCGAACGATTGCGCCGGCGCCGATGATGGCGATGGGACGTGGCCGGGTCGGCCTGGGCCAGGCCTGCGTGAGATTGGTCATTCGAGCGAGTCCGTCAGCTTCGACGCGCTGCATGCGGAGCGGATTGAGCGTCTTCAGCCCGTTCGAGACTGAAAACGAGCTCCATCGGCGTCCACCAGTCGCCTGGCGCCGCACCCGGAGGGGCGGCCTGCATCGATCGCATCAACTTTTCCCATTCGGCCACGCGCGGACTGGAGGCCACGTGCGCGGCGAAACATCGTCGAAAATCCTGGCCGTCGGTCTCGAGGATCATTACCACGCGCCGGCCGAGCAGGTAGATGTCCATCTGGCGGATACCAGACTGACGCAGGCTCGCCACGACCTCGGGCCAGACCTCCTGGTGATGCGTGCGATATGCCTGGATCGCTGCCTGATCTCCGGTGAGGTCGACGGCGAGCACGGTGCGCGTTATCATCCCTGCCCCCGCGGGACTATTTCACACTTGGCGCCTTGAGTCAAAACCCGTTCTGCAAGATTGCGTTTACTTTAACGTTAAAGTGTGGTTTCTTCTGGCGCCGGAACTGGTGTAGGATGGCGCCGGTTCGACGTTGCTTGTACCAGGGGGAGCGAAGGGAGAGGGTAATGAAACGTGCGTGCGTGCTCGCGGTTGTTCTGCTTGCCACCCTCGTCGCCACGGCAAACGCCCAGGATTTCCGTGGCGGGATCACCGGAAGAATCACAGACGGGTCAGGCGGACGCCTGCCCGGCGTGAGCGTCACCGCGACCAACGTCGCGACCAAAGTTGCATCCAACACGACGACGAACGGTGAGGGGGACTACTCGATCCTCTATCTGGTGCCGGGCGTCTACTCGTTGACCGCTGAGCTGCAGGGATTCAAGAAGGTCATACAGGAGAACATCGAAGTTCGCATCAGCGATCGCGTCGGCGTCGATCTCAAGATGGACGTCGGCAGACTGGAAGAAACGATTTCGGTGACGGCGGAATCGCCGATCCTGCAAACGACATCCGGATCGACCGGGCAGGTGGTCGACGAAAAACGGATCTCGATGATGCCGCTGTCGGACGGTAATCCGTTCTCGCTGGCGCGACTGGCCCCGGGGATCACCTACAACGGCGACTTGAAATTCTCGCGTCCGTTTGACAACGGCGGGACGTCGGGCATCGTCACCGGCGGTGCTACGGGAGGCAATGAATTCACCCTCGACGGATCGCCCAATATGGCGAGCGGCCGACGCGTGGCGTTCGTCCCCCCTGCCGGCGCCGTACAAGAATTCAAGGTCGAGACGGCCAGCTTCGACGCAGCCAGCGGCCACACCGGTGGCGCCAATGTGAACGTCACGCTGAAGAGCGGCACGAATTCCTTCACAGGATCCGCATACACGTATTACCGGTCCGACAAGCTTGCGGAGACCGACTTCTTCCTGAAACGCTCGGAGCAGCCGAAGCCGGAGCTCTCGTACTCACGCCCCGGCGGAACGATCGGGGGACCGATTGTCAAGAATCGCACGTTCTTTTTCGGTGCGTTCGAATGGCTTCCGGATCGGTTCCCGGAGCCGGTGACCACGACCGTGCCCACAGCGAAGATGCGCACGGGTGACTTCTCCGAACTCCTGTCGCAGGGGATCATCATTTATGACCCGTCGACCGCCGAGACGGTCGGAGCGCGGGTCGTCCGGCAGCCATTCCCCGGCAACATCATTCCGGCCAACCGCATCAACGCCATTGCCGCGAACGTGCTGAGCTACTACCCGATGCCGAACGAGACACCCAGCGCCTCGCTGCAGGACAACTTCGTCTACGAGAATCCCCGCACCGACAAGTTCAACTCGCAGTCGATCCGGGTCGACCACTCGCTGACGTCCAAGCAGCGATTGTTCGCGCGGTATACGAGGAACGACCGACGCGAGGCCCGCGGCGCCGAATTGGGGACGGTCAACAACATCATTCCGCGAGGGAACTATCTATTCCGAAAGAACGACGGCATCACCGTTGACGACACCTACGTCCAGTCACCGAACTCCCTGTGGGACATCCGGGTCGGATGGCAGCGCTTTCAGGAGCCCAACGTACGGCAGCACGAGGGCATCTTCGATCCGGCGTCGCTGGGATTCTCGTCGTCGGTCTCGAGTCTGTTCGGTGGAGCCAAGTATTTCCCCCATTTCGACTTCGATACGATCAATGAAATCGGCGACAACCTGGCGGGGAATACCGAGCACACGATTTATTCGTTCCAGCCGACGTACACGCATATCGTCGGCGGACACTCGGTGCATGCCGGCTACGACGTCCGTCTTTACCACGAGTTCAGCGCGAATGCGAACCGGCAGGCGGGCGAATACACCGTCAGCAACAGTGGCGCCTTCACGCGCCAACAGGACAACACGGCAGCGCAGAATTTCCAGGACGTTGCCAGCTTCTTGCTCGGCTACCCGACCGGCGGAACCATCGACATCAACGGATCGAGGCTGAACGACAGCTGGTATCACGCGGTGTTCGTTCAAGACGATTGGAAAGTCTCCAATCGCCTGACGATCAATCTCGGGCTGCGCTACGACTATGAGACGGCGACCGTTGACTCGGAGAATCGCAACGTTCGCGGCTTCGATCCTAATGCGACACTGTCGATCACGTCTGCCGCCGAATCCGCGTACGCGGCGAAGCCCGATATCATTCCCGCGTCACAGTGGCACGCGCGCGGCGGCGTCGGATTCGCGTCCGATACCAACCCGGGCTTCTGGAACGCCGCGACGAACAATATCCAGCCCCGCGCGGGGTTTGCGTTCAGGCTCACTGACAAGATGGTGCTTCGCGGCGGCACCGGCGTCTACGTCGTTCCCTTCGTCATCGCCGGCACCAATCAGATGGGCTACTCGCAGTCCACGCCCTTCACCGCGACGCAGGATCGAGGCCTGACCTTCCAGTCCACGTTGAGCAATCCATATCCGCTCGGCGCCCTGCAGCCCGTCGGTAACAGCCTCGGGCCGAATACATTTCTCGGTCAGAGCCTCTTACGCTGGGCGCCGATCGAAGGCTTGAACAATTCGAAGATCCTGCGCTACCAGATGACGCTGCAGCGCGAACTGCCGGGACAGTGGCTGCTCGAGGCCGGATACGTGGGCAGCCACGGCTATGACTTGACGACCGACCGCGAACTCAATGGCGTGCCGGCGCAATATCTCTCCACGCAACAGGCGCGCGATCAGGCGGTCATTGATTTCCTGGGAACGCAAGTCCCGAATCCCCTCGCCGGGCTGCTCCCAACCGGTTCCAATGGAACCAACGTCGCACGGTCGCAACTGCTCCGGCCGTACCCGCAGTTCGTCAATGTGCCAACCAGCGGCACCGACGGGACGAGCCAGTACGATTCGGCGCAATTCAAAATGGAAAGGCGCCTCAGCCACGGCTACTCGATCATTGGCACCTACACGTGGTCGCACTACACGGAGCACGTCTTCCAGCTGAATCCGACTGACACCGCGTACGAGAAACGGCTGGCGCGCGACGACGTGCCGCATCGCGTCACCGCGAGCATCCTGTACGAACTGCCATTCGGCAGCGGCAAGAAGTGGGGCGGTAACGCGTCAGGGCTGACGAACGGGCTGATCGGCGGATGGAGCGTCAATGCCTTTGGCCAACTGCAGAGCGGCCGTCCTCTCGATTTCGCCGGTCGCAATATCTACTTCAATGGCAATCTGAGCTCATTGACGGCGAAGTACAGCGATAACGTCGACGCGCCCGTCTGGGATCTCGGTGGCTTCTATTTCCACGACGCCGCGGTGCAGACCAATGGTGTGGACGACCCGGTGAAGCAGCGGGCTGACCAGCGCATCCGACTGGCAAGCAACATCCGCTACTTCCCGTCGCGTATCGCCGGCGTTCGCAGTCCCTTCCTGAACCTGTGGGACATGTCCATCGTCAAGCAAGTGCCGCTGCAGGGACGTGTGCGGCTGCAGTTCAACGTCGAGATCCTGAACGCGTTGAATCGGGTCGTGTATAACGACGCCAACAGCGATCCGACGAACGCGAACTTCGGGAAGGTGACGAGCCAGAACAACCTACCGCGTGAGATTCAGCTGGCGGCGAAGATCGTTTTTTAGGCTCAGGACTCAAGGCTTAAGGCTTAAGGGGCGGGGTCGCACAACCCCGCCCCTTCGGGCGTACGGCCTGACTCTCGCGCCTCACTCCTGACCCTGAGCCTTGGAACCGGCAAACTCCTGATACGCCTTCTCGATATCGTCAGGCTTCGCGGTGCCGTTCAGAATCAGCACGCGGAAGTGGAACGTCGTCGACTTGCCCGGCTCGAGCGTGAGGTCGAACGTCTGCTTGCCATCAGTCAACACGCTCGCGCCGAGCGGATTCGCGGCGAAGAGGCCATAGCCGCGCGCATGCCAGTAGGTCGGAAAATCAGGGTTCGACGGGTTATCGAGAATCGCAATCGTCACCGGATCTCCTGAAACGGTTCCGGTCAGCATCATCCAGCGGCCGCGTGTGCCCCAGACTTTGTCCCCCTGCAATCCCTCGCTGCTCGTGTACTGGCCGCTGACGCCGGTGTTGTCCTTGACCGGCTTCGGCGTCGGCTTGCCCGACTCGTCGGTCAGCACTTCGGCCTTGTCGTATGGCAGCTCCAGCTCGCGCGCGACGCGCATGCCGAAGAACGATTCCTTGTTGTCGCGAAACACGACCTTCTCACCGAGCGCGGTCAGCGTCGTGGTGCGATCGATCGTCCGCGACTTCGCATCGCCCTTGAACACGAACTGGGTGTGCTCTTTCACGAGCGCGGTGTTATCAGGCTTGACCCATTCGGTCTCGACGGTCAGGCTGCCGCTGCCCTGGCCGCCTTTGGCCTCTACGATCTTCTTGTGGATGATCGTGCCCATGTGGGGCTGCTGCTCGGGCTTGATCGCATCCGAGTTGTTCCAGAAGTCGAGGCCGTTGACATCACCGTGATTCAGCCAGAGGCCGACGTGATGGGGATGATCGACACGCTCGTTCTTCCGCGGCTCGAGCGGATACCCGCGCGTCACGATCGTGCCGTTCGCGCTGCGCACCGGAAACAGCGTCGGCTTCTTCAGCGTCGTCGGCCAGATGTAGGACGTGAATGGCTTGCCATCGATGAAAACGTCGACGCGGCGTCCTGCCTCGTTGACGACGAGTTGCACCCGCGGGCCCTGGGCCTCCCCTACCAGGACGGCAGCAACAAGCACAGCCGCTACGCCGAAGACTCTTTGAAGTTTCGTCACGGTTTCACCCTTCCGATCGGGTTCTACAAGGTTCGACTGGGTTCTGCAAGGTTCGTTCTTCGGGTTCTGCTTCTGCG
>JBKPNQ010000275.1:0-22489 GCA_046732715.1 Acidobacteriota bacterium
CTCCCCGACCCACCCGACCGTTCGCGTGGCTCGCTTCGCTACGCTCCCTCGCGTCTGGCTTGATCCGCCGGCCCTCCCCGGGCGCGCCGGTCGATCGCCACGAACCGCGAATTGCGAATTGCGAAGATCACTCACAACGAAGCGCGAGAAGTGGATCGACGTGGGTGGCCCGCCGGGCGGGCAACGCTACAGCCAGCGACGCGGCCGCGAGCAACAGCAATCCGACCGCGGACAGGGTCACCGGATCGGAGGGGCGGACGTCAAACAGCATCTGCGAGAGAACACGCGTCGACGCCAGGGCGATCCCCATCCCACACAACAACCCAATGACGACCGGCAGCAGGCCTTTCTTGAGTATCATGCCGAGGACGTCAGAGGGTGCCGCACCCAATGCCATCCGGATGCCGATTTCGCTGGTCTGCTGCGAGACCGTAAACGACAGCACCGCATAGACACCAATCACCGACAGCATCAGGGCGAGCGCGGCAAACACCGAGAGCAGCACCAGGCTCTGGCGTCGTGTCGAGGTGGTCTCGTCGACGAGCTCTGGCCCGGTGCGCACGCTTGCAATCGGGACGTCGCTATCCAGCGAGCGCACCGCCGCCCGCACGTCCGGCGCGATTCGAGCCGGCGCATCATGCTTCGTCCGGACAACGAGGAACATGCCTCCAGCCGGGAATTGAGCGTGCGGCGCGTAGATCTCCGGTTCAGGGGGAAGGTGGAGCGCACGCTGCCGCAGGTTGGGAATCACGCCGACGATCTGGCGTGGCAGTGGCCCGAGGATCTGGACGAACTGGCCGATTGGATTCTGGCCGGGAAAGTAGCGATCGGCCATGGCCTGATTGATGACTGCCACGAAGGGCGCCTTCGCGTGATCGGTCTCCTCGAATCCTCTGCCGGCGAGCAGCGGAATATTCATCGCGCGAAAGTATCCGGGCGTCGCCGCGCTGAAATTCGCCGTGAGCACGTGCCCCGGCGCCTCGGGTGGGCGCCCCTCGATTGTGAACACGACGTTTGCGCTGGCGCCCGAAAACGGAAACACGCTGACAGCGGCGGCGTCGGCAACATCCGGCAATTCCTCCATCCGTTCGATCATTTGCTGGTACAGCGAAACGCAGCGTTCGACGGGATAGCTCGCGCGAGGCAGAAAAAACCGGGCGGTCAAGACACGATCGATGTTCAACCCGGTGTCCACGGTCTGCAGTTTGTAGAAACTTCGGAGGAGCAGCCCTGCCCCGGCGAGCAACACCACGCTCGCCGCAATTTCGACGACGAGCAGTGCGGCACGAAGCCAAGCGACCGGCGCCGCGTCACGAGTCCTGACCGCGGTGCTGACGCTCGTCCGTGACGTCGCAATCGCGGGTAGGAGCCCGAAAAGCAGACCGGCGGCGCCAGACCCGGCCAGCGCAATCAGGAACATCGGTGCATCGAGGGTGATCCCGCTGGCGCGAGGCAGGGTTGCGAGGCTCAGCAGCGACGACATTGTCAGATCGGCGAGCGCAAGGCCGCACAGACCACCGAGCGCCGCGAGCACGAAGCTTTCCGTGACCAGTTGACGGAGGATCCGCGAGCGGCTCGCGCCAAGCGCCGTGCGCATGGAGATTTCCCGGCGACGGGTCAGCGCGCGGGACATCAGGAGTCCGGCAACGTTGGCGCAGGCGATCAGAAAGACGCACGCGGCGGCGCCGGCGAGAATCAGCAGCGGACGCGATGCTGGACCGACTGTGTAATCGAGAAGCGACGCCAGCTGGACTCCCCAGTCCTTGTTCGTCGCCGGACGAGCAACCGCGGCAGTCGCGGCAATCGCCGTGAGTTCTGCCCGTGCCTCGGCCAGCGTCGTTCCAGGAGTGAGCCGTCCGATGACCTGGAGGAGGTGATAACCGCCGTTCATCCCGGGTTCGTGGACGAACGGCACCCAGATTTCGACGGCCTCGGGCCAGGCAAATCCCGGCGCCATCACGCCGATCACCGTGTGTCGTGTGCCGTTCAGGGCAATGGTGCGACCGACGACATCCATCGCTGCCCCGAAGCGACGCTTCCAGAGGCGATCTGAAAGGATCACGGTGTGCGGATCCGTCGAGCCATCGAGACTGAATGTCGAACCAAGTTGCGGCACGGCGCCCAGGGTCGCAAACAGATTCGGCGTGACGGCAGCGCCTGGCAGCCGTTCCGGCTCTTCGATCCCGGTCAGGTTGTAGACGCGATTCCATGCGCCGGCCAGCGATGCGAACGACTTCGCGGTGTCCCGCCACTCCACGTAATCCGGCCACGTCACGATTTCGACGCCGAAGGACTTGTGCTGCTGAACGATGCCGACCAGACGATGCGGCTCCGCGAAAGGCAGCGGCCGCAACATCACGGCGTGCACCACGGTAAAGATGGCCGTGTTCGCGCCAATCCCCAGCGCCAGCGTCAGCACCGCCGCGATTGTGAATCCCGGTGCCCGCCACAGCATTCGGCTGGCGTACTGAACATCCTGACGCGCGTCGTTCAACCAGCGAAACGATCGCGCATCGCGCTGACGCTCCTTCGCCTGGTCGACGCCGCCGAACGCGCGGCGCGCCGCCAGCCGGGCCTCGTCCGGCGTCATCCCGCGACGCCGACACTCGTCCTCGAGGATCGCCAGGTGTGAGGCAATCTCGCGCGTCAGGTCGCTTTCACCGCGGGCTGGCCACAGCGCGTGGACCAGCCTGAGTATGATGCGTCTGAGATCCGACATCGGCCGCTCCTTCATTCTTCACTGGTCGTCCCAGTGGAGAATGTCACTCGTTCCACTGGGATGTCAAGTGGTGTAAAAGCGAACAAAAGGCGATCGAAAAGCGGCTACTTCACGTCCACGTCGTAGACATAAATCGTCGACGTGTCGTCCTCCGGCATGAAGTAGCCGCGAAGGCCTCGGTCCGTGGCCTCAATCCACACCGGGTTGTGCGTCATATCGAGGCCGCCGGCGGTCCACAGCAGCACCGGCAGTTGATGGAGTGGACGGCCATCACCGAGATCGACGAGGTCCATGCCCCCGAGCCTGAATGGAGCGGCTTCCGGCCGCTGACGCAGCTCTGTCACACCCGTGCAGAGCATTCGATGGCCGCCGACATACTTGCAATCTTGATAGTCGACATAGTGCGACGGATTCAAGGCTCGCAACTGGTCGGGAGGAACGGCCGCGTTGGTCGGCTTCAGGTCCTTACCAAGCGTCCAGCGATAGAAACGCCGCGAACCCCAGCTGACGCCAACGAGGGTGTGGTCATCAGTGTCGTGAACGACTGCGCCGATGTGATCGGCAAACCGGAGGACCTCCGTCGCAACCATTCGCTCGGGATCGACACGATAGACGATCGATCGGCTGTCAGGGCGGTACTCGCTGACCGGCACCCAGATGTTCACGCCATCGAAATCGATCCCGCCGGGGTGATACACGGTCCCTTCGCCCAGTGGCAAATCCTTTATCAGCTGTCCCGCTCGATCGATCTTGAAGAGGTGCCCCGTCCCTTGGCCGGTGTCGCGATCGTATCCGTTCATCGGCGCCGGAAATCGGCGGGTGGGCACGGTGACGTCGACCGACGACACGAAAAATGTGTCGCCAATCTTCACCATGCCCTGAGGATGATGCGTGGGAAACCCGACGGCTATGGACGTCACCCGTTTCCAGGATGAATCCCGGCCAAGCTTCTGCACGCGCTCGGCGACTGTCGAATGGACGTCTGGCGGGGCAACGAGTGACACCGTCGCGACGACGAACGCGACCGCTGACTTCTGGAACATGCCGGCATTATCCGTCGCCGACCCACCAGGCTGCCGCCGCCCCCCACTTGCTCGGGTTGACATCTGACCCGAGATCGCTGATCCTCAGGTCAGATGACTACCCGAGGACGTGACCGCCTGTCGCTGATGCAAGGCACGCTCGACGTGCTGATCCTCCGCACCCTGATCTTCGGCCCGCAGCATGGACAGGGCATCGCCCGCGCGATCAAGGAATCATCCGACCACGAGTTGCTGGTCGAACACGGCGCGCTCTATCCGGCGCTACAACGCCTCGAAGAAAAAGGCTGGATCGCCGCCAAATGGGGCACCTCATCGAACAACCGGAAGGCGCGGTTCTACTCGTTGACGAGAACCGGCCGCGAGCATCTCGGGCGGGAGTCGACCAGGTGGCGGCGACTCGCCGCCGCCATGGCGCGCGTGCTCGGCCCCGAAACGGAGCCCAGTTGATCTCCTTGTTTCGCCGCGGTCGAACGCACCGCGACTTTGCTGACGAGATCGAGGCGCATCTCGATCTCGAAACCGATCGCTTGGTCGCGGACGGCTGGAGCCGGCAGCGTGCTCAACAGGAAGCCCGCCGTGCATTCGGCAACATCGCGCTCGCGAAAGAACGCTTCTACGAAACCAGTCGCTGGGTCTGGCTCGAACAGCTTGTGCAGGACCTGCGCTACGCGTGCCGGACGCTGCGTCAGAGCCCGTCGTTCTTTACAACGACGGTGCTGACATTGATGGTCGCGATAGGCCTTGCGACGGTCGCCTTTACGGTGTTCAACGCCTACGTCCTCCGCCCCTACGCCGTGCGCGCACCCTCGCGTCTCTATCAGATCGGCTGGCGTTCGCCGACCTCCGGCGGCGTCAGCTTCCGCTGGAACGACTATGTCGAATTGAGGAATCGCCGCGATCTCTTCGACGACGTTGTGGCCGAGACCAGCCGGTTCGTCTCGTCAGACGGGCAGGCGCTGGCCGCGGCTCTTGTCTCAGGCAATTACTTCGACGGCCTCGGTCCGCGGCTACTTCTCGGTCGCGCGTTCACCGCCGCGGATAACCAAGCGATCGTGGTGTTGAGCCATCAGGCATGGAGACGGCTGTATAACGGCGCGCCGGATGTCATCGGTCGAGCGCTCGCCCTCAACGGGCAGCACTTCACGATTGTCGGCGTCCTTCGTCCGGAGTTCACCGGCCTCGGCGGATTTCCGCAGGACGTCTGGGTGCCGCTTACCGCCTATGCACCTGTCGCGAGCCCGGACCTGGTCGGCCCACAGCAGAGGCGAACGATCGAGCTGATCGCACGAATTCGTGAAGGCGTCTCTCCTGACCAGGCAACGGCGCGGCTGTCGTCGTTCATCCAGCACACAGTGGACGCGCCGCCGGGGGAACAGGCTCAGGCGTTGGTTCAACCAGCATCACCCAACCCGTTTTCGGTGCAGATGCTCGCGCTGCTGTCGCCGATCTTTGCTGCCTTCGCGCTTGTTCTCGTCACTGCCTGTGCCAACGTGTCGAATGTCATGCTCGCTCGCGGAGTCGCGCGTCAGCGTGAAATCGCCGTGCGACTGTCGCTTGGCGCCAGTCGCAGTCGCGTAGTACGCCAGCTCTTCACCGAGGGCCTGCTCATCTCTCTCGTCGCCGGAGTCGGAGCCCTGGCCTTCGCGAGCGTCGCGCTGCGTGCGGCGCTCGTCACGTTCTTCGGCACCTTGCCGCCATCGGTGGCTGCCATCCTGAGGGTCGTTCCGCTCGACCTCGACTTTCGCGTGTTCGTCTTTGCGATGACGGCGTCGATGGCCGCGACCGTCATGTTCGCGCTGATGCCGGCGCTCCAGACGTCACGGTTTTCGTTGATCGACGGAGTCCGCGGAACCGGTGGCAGCGTGCGCCATGGCTCCAGGTTGCGCCACGGGCTGGTGATCGGCCAGGTTGCCGTGTCGGTCATCCTTGTCACGCTGGCCGTCACGCTCGCCCGGAACGGCGCGGCCGTCGGTTCCATCGATCTCGGTTTTCAGTCTGCAGGCCTGCTGTCGATCAACGTGCGAGGAGAGCAGGGCGATCTGATAGGCCGCCTGGTGCCGGTGCTCGCCGCTGATGCCCGGGTCGCCGAGGTCGCAGCAACGGGTGGAAACCCGTTGTTCATCAGAACGCGATCCGTCGCTGCCGCACCGGGCGGAACCTCAGCCGCGTACCCTGTTCGCTATACGTTTGTGGCGCCCGAGTACTTTGCAATCCTGCGGGTGCCAATCGTTCGAGGTCGCGGATTCCGCACCGACGAGGCACGAACGGCGGCGCCCGTGGCTGTCGTCAGCGCCTCGACCGCGAGGGCTTTCTGGCCAGGTCAGGATCCGATCGGCAAGACAATCCGCATCGAGCGTCCGCAGGGACGACCCGTCGACGAGGTTCCGGGCTACACGCAGCTGACGGTCATCGGCACAGCCCGCGACGTCGTCAGCGGACTGGTTGTCGACGGGCCCGATTCGGGTCACATCTACCTGCCGATCACCGCCGATGACGCCCACGCCACCGCCGTGCTGGTTCGAGGTCGCACGCCACGCGACCTTGGCCCGGAAGCGCTTCAGATGATCTTTCGGCGCGTCGCGAAGGATCCGGAGGTGTTTGAGGCGCTGCCACTCAACGAGATGCGGGACCTGCAGGTGTATCCGCTCAGAGCGGCCTCCTGGGTGGGATTCCTGCTCGGGGTGCTGGCGCTTGGTCTGAGCGTGTCCGGCCTGTACGGACTGCTGATCTATACCGTCAACCAGCGCACTAGGGAAATCGGGATCCGCGTGGCCCTCGGCGCCACCGGCGCGGCCGTCGTCCGGCTCATCGTGCGGCAGTCGGCTCGCCTTGCGGGGATCGGTGCGGCCATCGGCCTGATCGTGGCTTTCGGCGGGCTGAAGGCCCTGACCTCTGTGGTACGTCTTCAGACCATCTCGCTCCTGGACGCGAGGGCGTTCGCCGCGGCCGTGACCCTGATCATCGGCGCCGCTGTGCTGGCGGCGTACCAACCCGCCCGGCGCGCCACACGGATCGACCCCTCCCAGGCCCTCCGAGCCGACACCTGACGGCCGCGAAGGTACAGAACTATTACAGTCTCCTGTGCCCTCTCGCTGATATCGTCGCCTCGCATGTCTTCGACAACGCTGGCGTACGGGCGGAAGTATCAGACCGGCGTGAACGCCGTGACAACAACGGCGATGATCGGCTTTCACGTCGGCGCGCTCGCCGCGCTTGTCTTCATCGATCGGGGAGCTATCCTTGCCGCGTTGATTCTCTACGTGGCCGCTGGAATGCTGGGCATCGGCATGGGCTATCACCGGCTGCTCACTCACCGCGGATACAAGACCTACAAGTGGGTCGAGTACGTCCTCACCTGGTGTGGCACGCTGGCGCTCGAAGGCGGGCCAATTTTCTGGGTCGCCACACATCGCATCCATCACCAGCATTCCGACCACGAAGGCGATCCGCATACGCCTCGCGAGGGCACCTGGTGGGCCCATGCGGGCTGGATTCTGTCCGGCCAGGGACTGCACCACGATTCGTCGGTCTTGTCACGCTACGTGCCTGATCTCGTCCGGGATCGCGGTCAAGTCTTCCTCTCGCGCTGGCACTGGACCTCGAATGTGCTGGTCGGCCTCGGGCTCCTCGTTTACGGCGGTGTGCCGTATGTACTCTGGGGAATCTTCTTTCGAACCGTCGTTGGCCTTCATGCAACGTGGCTGGTCAACTCGGCGACGCACAAGTGGGGATCGCGACGATTCGACACGCGCGACGACTCGACCAACAACTGGTGGGTTGCGCTGCTGACGTTTGGAGAGGGGTGGCACAATAATCATCATGCGCACCCGACGAGCGCCCGCCATGGCCTCGCGTGGTACGAGCTTGATTTCAACTGGATCGGCATCCGCACGCTGCAGACGATCGGTCTCGTCTGGGACATCAAAGTGCCGAAGACCAAGAATCCCTCATCACTGATCGCTGATCCTGAATCCCTGATCCCTGAATCTCTCATCCATGAATCCTCGAGTCTTGGAATCGCCCAATCGACTTCAGTGCAGCGATTCGACGATTCAGGGATTCAGCGATCAGGGATTCAGGGATCAGCGATTCAGGGATCAGCGATTCAGGGATCAGCGATTCAGGATCAGTGATTAGCGATGAGGGATTCAGTGACTTCGCTGACTCTCCAACTGCTGGCCATTGTCGTCGGGACGGTCGCAATCATCACCTCCCCATCTGACCTGGGCGCCCAGGAGTCGCCCATCCGCATCGTGCTGGTCGGAGACTCCACCGTGGCCGAGCAATCCGGCTGGGGCCCCGGATTTCGACGTCTGGCGAAAGCCGGCGTCGAGGTCGTCAACCTGGCTGCTAATGGCCGCAGTTCCAAGAGCTTCATCGACGAGGGACTCTGGTCGAAAGCGCTCGACGCGCGCGGACGCTACTACCTCGTTCAGTTCGGCCACAACGATGAGCCGGGCAAGGGCCCGGAACGCGAGACGGATCCAAAGACGACGTACCGCGCGTTCATGGCGAGGTACATCGACGAATCCCGGGCGATCGGCGCAGCACCGGTCCTGGTGACCTCACTCGTCCGACGCATTTACAACCCGGACGGCACGATCAAGACAACCCAGACCGCCTACGTCGAAGCGGTCCGCGCTCTCGCTCTTGAGAAACATGTACCGCTCGTTGATCTGCACGCGATCAGTCTTGCCGACGCGGAGAACGCCGGCGATGAAGTGTGGGCCGATCTCAGTCCCCGCGACGACAAAGGCGAAGTCGATCGCACTCACCTCAATGCCAAAGGCAGCGACGTCGTCGGACGAATGGTCGCAGATGCACTGCGGCAATCGGTTCCGGAGCTCGCCGCGTTCTTTCGTGTCGAACCTTCGAAGTGAGTGCCATCGAATCAGCATTGGTCACCTGATCACGATTTAGGCGTGTCATTTCTGACACACGCTTTTGGCCTGCCGCCATGACTCTCCGAAACCACGTAACCACCGTCTGTTACAGCCATCCGCGAGCGGCGTGATAACAGGCACCTCCTTTGCTCACTGACCTGACGACGCAGGTTTCGAAGGAGGACCATCGATGCCGCTGAAAAAATCTACGCGTTCGAAGACGATCGCGACGAAGAAGTCGCCGGCGACGGGAGCGCGTTCGAGAAAAACGTCCAAGACGCCGACGTGGTCGGTGGGCGCGGGAACGATGCTGCTCGCCGTGATGTGTGTGACGGGTGCCGTCATTGTCATTGCGGCCCGCGAATTGACGCCGGCGCCACGGTCGGCCGCGGCCGACATCACCAACGAGTCCGCGGTGGAAACGGAGTCGCCCAAGGCGGCACCGCCATTCACGAATGACGCTGCTGAAGCAGTGACGGCCAAGGCGCCTGAGACAGACACGCTCGAGGCCAAGGGAACGGTTGGCCGCACCGCACCGGTGACGATCTTTGGATGCCTTCAGCGATCCGATACGACGCTGCGGCTCACGGACACCGATGGCATCGACGCTCCCAGGTCTCGTTCCTGGAAGACAGCGTTTCTCAAGAAGGGGTCCGCCTCGATCGAAGTCACCGATCCAGGCAATCGCCTCCACCTGGCGAGCCACGTGGGTCAGCGTCTGAGCGTCACCGGCACGCTCGTCGACCGGGAGATGCAGGTACGATCTCTCCGCCGCATCTCGGCTTCATGCGATTAGAGGCTCTAATGAGCCGCGAACGCTCGTCGACGACGCGAGCGAACGGTGCGAGCGAGCCACGCGATCGGCCCGCCTTCGCCAAGGCTTCGGCGCCTCCGCCGTAGCTTCAGCGGAGGCGGAAGCGCGCCGACGAAGCGGCGCGCGAGAGCGCGTGTTGGGGGTCCGAGTGGCGACGCCGCTCGGAATAAGGAGGACCCGCTTGCGCTGGATCTATTGAAGATGGTCTGATCGATCGCCGTGACGACGACCGATCCGCTAAACGAGGCGGTGAATGACGTGTATCTCACTCATTCCCGCCGTGTCCTGGCAACGTTGATCCGCCTGCTTGGCGATTTCGACGTCGCCGAGGAAGCGCTCCAGGATGCGTTTCGGGCTGCGCTCGAGCAATGGCCCCGCGACGGGATTCCTGCCAACCCACGCGCCTGGCTCGTTTCCGCCGGTCGGTTCAAGGCGATTGACGGCATCCGGCGCCGCTCCCGGTTCGACGCCCTCGAGGACCTTGGCGAACGAGCGGAGGTTGGTGTTCTGGATGCCGCAGCGTGGGCCGACGAAGAGAGCGTCGAGGACGATCGGCTGCGGCTCATCTTCACGTGCTGCCATCCGGCGTTGGCACCCGACGCACAGGTCGCGCTGACGCTGCGCGAGGTGTGCGGCTTGACGACCGAACAGATCGCGCAGGCGTTCCTCACACCGGCGCCTACGCTCGCTCAGCGGATCGTCCGAGCGAAGGGCAAGATCCGCGACGCAAAGATTCCATATCAAGTTCCGACGCCCGCCGAATTGCCAGACCGCCTCGACGCCGTGCTCCGCGTGATCTATCTCGTCTTCAACGAAGGCTACGCGGCATCGACCGGTGCGCTGCTGACGCGGCGCGATCTGTCGACCGAGGCAATTCGGCTCGGGCGGCTTCTCGCCGAACTGCTGCCCGAACCCGAGGTTCTCGGTCTGCTCGCGTTGATGCTGCTGCACGAGTCCCGCCGCGAGGCGCGCACGTCACCTGCAGGTGAGTTGATTCGGCTCGACGAGCAGGATCGGTCGCTGTGGGATCGTCGCTTGATCGCGGAAGGTCGTCGCCTCGTGGAACGGTCGCTGCTGTCGCGGCGGTTTGGGTCGTACACGATCCAAGCGGCGATTTCGGCAGTACACGCCGAGGCATCCACGCCGGCGGCCACTGACTGGGCGGAGATAGTCGGGTTGTACGACGTGCTGATGCGCAATGATCCGTCGCCAGTCGTCGAGCTGAATCGCTCGGTGGCCGTGGCCATGCGCGACGGGCCGGCTGCGGGCCTGCAACTCATTGACGCCATTCTCGACCGCGGCGACCTCGTAGACTATCGGCTGGCGCATGCGGCGCGGGCTGACCTGTGCCGGCGTCTCGGGCGCAACGCCGACGCCCGCGTGTCGTACGAGCGGGCCATCGGCCTCACCCAACAAGCGGCTGAACGGCGCTTTCTCGAGCGTCAGCTGGCGGATCTTCAGTCGACTGCATCTGCGCCATCACCATCGTCGAGTCAGGGAGACGTATGAAGTATCTGTGCCTGGTGTATCTGGAGAAGGAAAAGCTCCGAGTCGTTCCGGACAGCGAGTGCAAGGCCAGTAGTGAGGGGTTCAAGACGAGCGGGCTGTTGATTGCCGCCGAAGCGCTTCAGCCGGTCGACACCGCGGCAACGGTGCGCGTCCGAGGCGGCAAAATTTCCGTAACCGATGGACCCTTCGCAGAAACCAAGGAGCAGCTGGCGGGCTTCTATCTCATTGAGGCGCGGGACTTGAACGAGGCTATTCGCGTGGCCTCAAAGATTCCTCCGGCGCGCGAAGGCAGCATCGAGGTGCGGCCGGTACGCGAGCTCAGCGCGTAGATTTGTGATTGTTGAGTGGGGGCGGGCCCGTCGTGGCGCACCGCCCCTTGAATGCTTGCCGTCGTCCAGGTGGCTACTGACGGTCGAACACCAGGGAGTTTTTCACCGTCTGCCCCTTGGCATTGACGCCGCTCTGCGCCACCGACAAGGTCTTGCCGTCCGCTGACACCGCGACGCCGTTGACCAGCGTCTGCTTCCCAGCCTTCTTGTAGGTGCTTCGGACCGAGGTCGCCGACAGTCGCCGTAATGACACGACATCAGCGTCAGGATTCGAACCAGTCACGGGGACGTCCTTGCGATCGAAGTTGCCGCTGTAACCCCACTTGATCGGCGTGCCGTCGGCTGCCACGCCGACGACGTCCACTTTTCGACCTGGTCCTGACGATTCGATCGTCGCCGTCATCTCTTTTGGCGCGGGACCCGGGCTGAATGTCGACTTCGCGACGTTGAGTTTCCAGGTGCCGTTTGCAGGATCTTTGTCCTGCGCCAGTGCCACCCCGCACCACGCAACCACAACCACGCCTGCCACGATCCCGGGGATCCATCGCCGAAGACGAAGACTCATCGCGACCTCCGTTAGCGTTTGCACAGGTCCTGGATGGTTCCAAGACCCACACTTGTCTTGCTGTTAACCGGCCGAGACTACCTCTTCCGTAACACGACGTCAACGGCGAGGGAAGGTTCGACGTGGATGGCCGTCAGCGCCAGCCCCGTGACGGACGGGTGAATCGGTCCGGGAGTTTCGGTTTCGATTCGGCCGGGCTCTCCGGCTCGCCGGACGCCGCGGCAATCTCCGCTTCCAGCTCGTCGTCTTTTGGGAGACCTTCGAGCTGGTCAACGAACATCAGCGAGTGCTGTGACGGGATTTCGAACTTCTTGCCGCACGTCTTGCAGCTGACTTCGTCGTCCAACCGCAACAGGTAGTCGCGAAGCTTGGCAAACTTGGCGCGGTCCTGATCGTCGGCGCCCGACGGAAGCCGATCCCGCTTGACTCGCCGCACCCAGCGGATGCTGTACTCGTTCGTCCGCCGGCATCTCGGACACTGATACCGTCCGGGACGCGTTTCGGGTTTCTCGGTAAAGAAAGCACGTTCGTCGAGAGGCACGCTCTGATTGTAACAACGACGGGCGGATTTTCTCTTTCCGCTCTACCTTATCCCGTCTCCCCTGTCCCGTTTCCCTTTTTTATTGACAAATATCCGTCTTCGGCGCCTCGGGCACCGAGAGCTTCCACTTCAGCGGCGTCACACCGGGTTCCAGCGTGTCCGCTTCCCAGATCAAATCGCTGATGCACTTGTTCCCCGAATCGTTCGGGTGGACGCCCATGCCAGAGGTCGTCTGGCTGCGGTCGATGAGGACGCCAATCGCCGCAGGGTCGAGGTAGAAAGGAATCGCGGTGCCGTCGTCGCCCGCTTTGAACCAGGGATCCGAGCAGCCGAAGTTGATCTTCGGTGAATTGTGGTCGTGAACGGCACCGCTCTCTTCGGGGTGCTCCACCTTGGTCTTGATTTCGACTTCCATCTTCATGCAGTGGTCGCGCATCTTCGTATACGTATCGACGAAGACGAACCGGCCGTTCGAGCCGATGGCAAAGGGCTTCACGGCATTTTCGATGGTGGTATTGAGCTTCTTGAAGACCTGATCGATGAGTTCAAGGGCGGGCGGCAGCTGCACCCAGCGTGCGACGCAGGTCGGAATCGTGTCAATCAACGGCGGGCAGAGTTCGGCGATTTTGAGGCCGGCATCGAGCGATTTCGGATACATGTTCGGATAGCCGGTGACCGCGACGACGAGCTTCGGCCGCCCCGCCATAATCACGCGGTACTGCTGAAAGATCGTCGTCAGATTGAGATTGAGGTTATTCCAGACCGACGTGTTGCTCAGGATCGCCGCGGCGCAGGTCGAGGCTTCGGCAAACTTGTGGTCCTTCACGTCATCAAAGCATTCGGTGACGAGGTTGATGACGGTCGTGTTCTCCTCGCCCACGGTCAGCGTGATGAGGTCCGGCCTCAGGTTCCACGTCTGCGCAAGTTGCCCTTCAGTGATGTAAGTGGCCGACGTCGCCTCGTCTTTTGCCTGGTTGTAGAGACACCACGGTCCCCAGGTCTTGAGGTGATCTTCGCGGAGGTGGTTCGGGTAGCGTTCCGCCTCTTCGATTTCGTGTCCCGCGGGATAGTGATCACCGCCGGCGACGTAGTGACGAGCGCAATCCTGCGCTTGAAGGACTGCGGTCGTGATCGTGGGTGCGCGCCACAACGCCGCCGCAAACGCGATCAACGCACACGCACAGATCAGGCCACCCGCAAGTCGGCGGACTGAGGACGTCATCGATACCTCCGGAGAAGAGAGGATGGCCGCGTCGTGCGGCCATCCTGTTCCGAGTGTCTATGGTTGCTTGTTCACAATCAGCACGATGTGATTGTTGCTATCGAGGAATTCCACCTGTTTGCCGTTTGGATCGCCGGTGCCCTCACCCTTGACTGTCGCGGCGGTCACGCCGGTAAAGACGACGGTGACCGTTACGCCCTCTCCTGGCCCGAGATTCCCGAAGCAATCCGTCTGCAAGGCGCCACCGTTGTTCGCGTGATCTTTGCAGGTCACCGCCCCCGGCACAGTCGGCGTCACAGTCCTGCTTGACCCGGTGTGCGTTCCCGTGACGTCGAAGAACAACAACGGTTCGTTGTGATTTTCGTCCGGGTCGAGCGTGGTTGCGGTGTCACCGATGTTCACGAGTGTGAAGCTCATCGTGACGGTGCCGTTATCCGGATACGGATTGGGCGTGCCAACCAGCTGTGCAGCGACGAGATCCACGCATGGCGGCCCCGGACACGCATCTCCAAAGACCGTCGTCACTTCCGTCTTGGTGTTGTTGATGACCTCTACGGTCTCCGGTATCAGGTTGTCCGGATCGACCGTAGCCGTCATCACGAGATCGGATGGCGCTCCAGCTGTCACCGTGTACTTGGCGGTGATCGTCGTGTCGCCGCCGCCCGGCAGCGCACCCTTGCAGATCACCTGCTTGTTCGCGTTCGGGTTGTCGCAGTTGAACCCGTTCGACCCGGCCGCGCTCAGGAAGGTGAGCCCGGTTTGTGGCGCATCGAGCCGCACCACGACATCCTTTCCTGTCGCGGCCGTGTCCTCAGTGCCGCCGTTGACCACCACGATCGTGTAGGTCAGGTTCTGGCCGTTCTGCACCGGATCGGGGTTGTCGATGATCTTCGAAAGCACGAGATCGATCCCGCTGCCGCCAACGGTGTTCTTGGCGGTCCCGGTGTTGTTGCCGACTTCCGTCTCGTTCTCGGTCGTCGGAGTGTTCGGATCCGGCGCCGGATCGACCTGGACCGGCCCTGGAACCGTTGCCGTGTTGACGATCGGCGCGGTGGCGCCGCCGTCGTAGGTCGCATGGATCGTGATCGTCGCCGACGCGCCCGGATCGAGACCGTCGCCGCCGTTCGGCGCCGGCGGTTCATGACACGTGATCACGTTCGACGCTTGCGTGCACGTCCAGTTCGACGTCGTGTCGGTGTTGATGAACGACACGTGATCCGGCAGCGTGTCCGTCAGTGTCAACGGACCCTTCGCCTTCGCCGTGCCGGAGTTGAGCACGGTGACGGTGTAGGTGAGCTCCGTTCCCTGCGTCACCGGACCCGACGGATCGACCGTCTTGATCACGACGATATCCGGCTTCAGTTTGGGCTTGTCGCCGGTGGTCGACGACGACACCGTCGAGCAGTTGTCGGTCTCGTTCGATTCCTCGATCGTGTCGTCGGGATCGACGCATGCCTCGTTGTCGAGCGATCGTCCACCTTCCGCTGTCTGGAAGACGTCGACCGTAATGTTCACGGTCTTACCCTTGCCGAGGTCCCCGATGCACACCACCAGGTTGATTGGGTTCTCAGAGACGGTGCATCCGAAGTTCGGATCGGCAGTGACCGCGAGCGGAATCAGGCCGACCGGGAGCTGATCGACGACTTTTACGCCGAACGCGTCCTGGCCGGTGCCGGCGCCGCCAGATTCCTCGTTGCTGACTTTCAACTCGTACTTCGATACCTCGCTTTGATTCGACTCGGTCGGCCCGGTCTTGGTCAGTTTCAGGTTGATCACCGAAGCGACGGTGGTGGTGGCCGTATCCGCGTTATTCAGCTCGTCGCCTTCAGGAATCGTGTTGTCCGGATCGACGAACGCTTGGTTGAACATCGTGCTGTTCTGGTTCGGCGCCTTGACCTTGACTTCGATGTTTCGTTCAGCGGGCCCGCCTGGAATCGTGACCACGGTGCCAGACAGCGATCCACCCGTGCAGGTGACGGCGCCCGCGGATCCGTTGCAGGTAAACGCCGACGTCGGGCCAGTGACGTCGTCGGCCGAGACGAACGTGCCGTTGGCGGGCAGCACATCCCGGACCGTCACGTTCAGCGCCGGGTCGGTGCCGACGTTTTTCACCTTCAGCGTGTAGGTGATCACGTCGCCCGGCTTGATCGTGGTGTTCTTCGGATTCTTTTCAATCGTCAGATCGTTGAATGCACCGTCGCCGCCGTTCTTGACAACGGTCTGCTGCGTGTCCTGGTTGTCGAACTCGTTCCCCTCCGGGATTGTGTTGTCGGGATCGACGATCGCCTGGTTGATGTACGTGCCGGGTGTGTCTGGCGCGAAGATCTTGACTCGGATTTTCGCGGTCCCTCCCAGTTTCGCGATCTCGCCTCCGACGCAGTTGATCACGCCGCCGTTCTCGGTGCAGAGGAAGTGCGTGGACGGCGTGCTGGCGTCGACCGCCTCGATATACCGTGAACCGGCGGGCAGGAAGTCACGCACGGTCACGCCCGTTGCCGGATCGGTACCGTCATTCGTCAAGAGGATCTGGTAGGTAACCACCGCGTTGCGCGCCGTGTTGTTTGCGTCCGGGCTCACCTGTGTTTTGTCGATCGTGAACTGGTTGAACGCACCGGTTCCAGCCCCGCCCTTGTCGACGACAGTGTCCTCAAACTCGAAGTTGTTGCCCTCGTTGATTTCAGGAATCTGGTTCAGCGGGTCGACGAGCACCTCGTTGTGCATCGAGCCGACGATCGGCTGCGCAAAGATCTTGATGGTGATCGTGGCGTGGTCCTCCGTATTCCCGGCGTAGAACTCGCTCACGGTTCCCTTGATCGATCCACCGATACAGTCGACCACTTGTCCGGCCTGCGAACACGTGAAGCCGTGATCGCCGACCGCCGATCGCAGGATCGTGCTTGCGGGCAGCGTGTCACGAACCATGATGTTCGTGGCGTCTTGCGGGCCGAGGTTGTCCACGAGGATCGTGTAAGTCTGTGTGCCGCTCGTCGCAATCGGATCGAACCCGTCGAGCGCAGCCCCGGTAATGAAGTTATTGCCCTTGTCGTCCTTGCGAATCGTGAGATCGATGCCGGTCGCCACCTGCGTGGTCTGGGTCGCCGTGTTGTTGGTCTCGTCGGCCTCGAAGATGGCGTTGGCCGGATCGATTGTGACGGTATTCGTGATCGGCCCCACTCCAGGCGGCGCCACCATCACGAACGTGATCGTCTTCGTCGTGGCCGGCCCGAGGCTGCCACCCGAGCAGGTCACGACGCCCCCGACAGCAGCACAGCCGCCGGCCGGGAAGACGCCACCTGGATCGGTGTAGTGATCGAACTTGAGTCCGGCAGGCAAGGGGTCGCGCAGGACGACGTTATTCGCCGTGTTGATGCCGCTGTTCCCCAGCACAAACGTGTAAGTCAAACCGCCAAGGCACACCGGCGCCGCCAACTCCGGCGGACTCGCGGGAGCCGGCTTGGACCCTCCGCCTGACGTCGTCGTGGGCCACGAGCTGGCGCACACCGGATCGGGCGAGTCGGCCTTCGTCACCGTCAGATCGACCGACGGACGGACCGTAGTCAGCTCCGTGTCAGTGCTCGTGGTTCCCGCGTTCTTGATGTTCGCGGTCACGGTCGCGGTGTTGATGATGCTCGACCCGGCTGACGCGACGACCTGTCCCGTGACGGTCATCAGCAGCGTCCCGCCCGCATTCAAGCTCTTGATCGAACATTTGGTCTGCGGCGCGGCGATTGTGCATCCGCCGAACGTGCCAACGCTCCCGTTGGTGATGATCTGCGAGACCTGAATACTCGCGGCCTCGAGTCCCTGCGTCCCGTCGACAACCACGACGTCGTCAGCACGGTTGGGCGTCGGGTTGGTCACCAGGATCTTGTAGGTGACCTGGCCGCCGGGAACTACCGGATCCGGACCGGCACCATCGTCCCAGGTCGCACCTGCTGCGTCGGTGTCTGTCTTGTCGATCGTCAACAGCCCGCCGGCGTTGGAGGAGACGACCTGGGTGTTGACCAGCGATGAGGCGTTGTTCAACTCGTTCGACTCGATGATGGTGTTATCCGGATCGACCGAGGCTGTGTTCGTGATGGTGCCGGTGGTCGAGGGCGCGGTCGCATTGATCGTGATCGTCGCGTTGGCGCCTTGATTCACGGCACCACCCGTGCAGGTCACCGTGATCTGCGCTGGCGGCGCGGCGCCATCGTTCGAGCATACGAACAGACTCGTGCCAGACTGCGTCACGGCCGAGACACCCGGCGGCAGCGTGTCCGATACCTCGATGTCGGTCGCGTTGGCGGTGCCCTGATTGTTGACCGTCAGCGTGTAAGTCATCGGCGCCACGGTCGTCACGGTCGTCGGTCCTGTCTTCGCAATCGTGAGATCAGGCAATGGCGTCCCGGTGCCGCCGCTGACCAGCGTCGTGGTCGTCGCCGTCGTCGTAAAGTTCTGCGCCGACTTCGTTCCTGAAACCGAGACGGTGTTGTTGATCGTCGTTCCGTTGGCGGCGGTGACGATGCCGCGAATCGTCACCACCCAGGTGCCGAGGCCCTCAATCGCGCCGCCATTGCAGGTGACGAGATTCACGCTCTGCTGACAGGAGCCGCGCGTGCTCGTCAAAATCAGTTGTGGCGGATTGCCGATCCCGCCGACACCATTGAGTTGATCCGACAGCACGACATTGGTGACCTTTGCGCCTCCGGTATTCACGATGGTGATCGTGTACGTCAGCTGCGCTCCCGATGCGACCGGATCCGGGCTGTCGACGTTCGTGATCGCCAGCGGGCTCACCGGATCGGCCAGCGCGATGGAGATGGCAGCGACAGCACCAGCCAGACCCGCCGCCAGGGCGACATGCCATCGACCACGACTCACCCGAGCGCTCCCTGTTCGACCTGACTCAGAAGTACACGCGGACATGACGATCCTCCAGTCAACCCGGCTCGCGATCAGCTGTTGCGATTGGCTCAGTTGCTAAAGATCACTGAGAGGCGGTGATGATCCTTCGTGTGCGAACGTCGATCAATTAGCGGGAGGTCTGATTTGAGGAGGGGGTGATCGGGACTTTTGCTTACGCCGAACGTCGTACGACTGTGTGCGATTCCGGCGTGCGCAGCCCATAGTACGTGGCGGCAAGCTCTGCGCGCCCATTGACGCCGAGTTTCTGGAAGATTCGGGTCATGTGCGCCTTGACCGTCGCCTCGCTGATCGCCAGACGATCGGCAAGCTCCTTGTTGCCCGCGCCAGTTGCCGCCTGACGGAATACCTCCCACTCGCGTTTGCTCAAGCGCTGGTCGAGGGTGACTGGCATTCTCGCGGGGGTCGGTTCATGGCGTGTATTCACCGCTCGTTTCACGCATGCGATGAGCCAGCGACGCCGCGCCCAGATTCCACCGTCGTTGACGACCCGGATCGCCTTGAGGAGATCGGCGGCACCGGCCGTGCGTTCGAGGATGCCGCGAACCCCGGCGCTCAGCGCGTCAGCCGCCCACGCATCATCGTCAGGGACGTTCACGACGACGACGTGCGGTCTACCACCGGTGGGAATAGTGTGCTCCGCGATCAGGTGACCGAAGCGGGCATCAATCAGTCTGACGTCGACGTCGTTCGCAATCGACGCGTTCTCGCTTTCGTCCGTGACCAGGAAGGAAGGATCGGTGCGAAGAATCTGCTGAAGTCCGTCGCGAAACAATCGATCATCGCCCACGATCGCCACGCGAATCGCGCCCATGCCATACCCCGTGATTCGCAGCGCTGAGGTGCCAATGCTGCACCCGATCGAGCTCATCGTCAAGCGCATTCGTCGGCAGGAACAGTCGTCGCACACTCTTTACGCGCGTGCTAGCGTAGTCATTACCCGGACCGCGATATGTCGTGAGGTGAATCGGATATTGACGAGGTGCGCGCTGACAAAAATGATGTCTCGAAGAAGGAGATGCTCGTGAGTCAGGCGAACAAGCGGCCCGTTCCTTCCGCAGGGCGTGCGACGCCGATCAATGCGGCCAGCTGCGCGGCAACGATCATTGCCAGCGCGCGCACGGAATCTCGGTCTTCTCTTCGGTGGGTCAACTCGATCGCCAGCACGCCAGCACAGCCCGCTGGTGTCAACAATGGCACCGCCAGCGCGCCGCTGACGGCGGCGCTGCTCTTGACGACGCACGTCTGCGCCGCGCGAAACGCCGCGGCGGTCGCGTTGTTGGTCTCGCGCTCGACACGAGGAAGCTGCGCGAGCACCCGATCCGAGTATCCCTGCGCGAGCGCGGGGCGCAGCTCGCTGGCAATCGGGTCCCAGACCCACACAATGAGTCCAACCGCACCGAGGATCCTGACGGTCTCCTGAAGCAGTAGCTGCACCTCCTCCGCGGTTTCAGCCCGCCCCAACTCCGTGCAAAGCTCCGCCACCAGCAGGAGGTCGGGTTCGGAACGATCCTGAACTGGTGACGGGGGCTCGACGGCAACCGCGACGGCCACGGGCGCCGCGACTACCGCCGGTTCGATTTCCGGCACGTGTGCGATCAGCGGCGCCGGACTCTCAATTGGAGCCGGTGCGACCGCAGCCGGCTCGACGGCCGGCAGATCGGGAACATCGGTATCCCGGCTGGCTGACGTGGCGGACGATGATGGCGGCGGCGATGATGGCATCGAATCGATGGGCGATGGCGGGGCCATCGAACCGTCGAAGAGCGAGCCAGACCGCTGTGTCCCGCGCGGCCGAAGCCGCGACACCGACCCAATCGCCGAGGCCACGAGGTGCCTGAAGCGCGTTGGCGGAGCGTCACCCACCCAGGCGCCCTCCGCGCTCGTTGCGACCTGGAATGTGTCCACGATTTCGATCGGATCCGGATACAACTCCAGGAACTCGCGAACGATGACATCCGGTTCGAGGCCGATGGCGTGGGCGTACGCGCGAATGAATGCCCGGCGAAAAATGCCCGACGGCCAATGCGACACGTCGTCGCGCTCCAAGGCTTCGAGCAGGGAGATTTTTATTTTCGTCTGCTCAGCGATCGTCGAGAGAGCAACTTGCTGCTGCTCGCGGCGTTCGCGCAGGCGTGCGCCAAAACTGTCAGGCATGCGGCATACCTCAGGGCCACGAAGACGCAGCCTTAATCGTTAACGTTGGCAATTCAAGATTGAGGAAGCCCGCGCGGCAGACAGCCCCTGGAGACCGATCACCGCGCCGCCTCTGGCGAGGCAGCCCCGCGCGATGAGGGGGACTGCAAAACCGGCAGAAGCGAGAGTAACAACATGCGGCATGCAGTTCAAGCCCGGAAATGCACTCCGCCGGGCTGGTTTTGGTTTTTTTCACCTGCTGTGCAGTTCACGTTCACTGCCTGACCAGTCGAAGGGCAACATCCATTTCATAAGAGGGCACATCCACGGACCTGACCTCCCCACCGGTGACCGTCGTGGTTCTTGCCACGGCACCCGTCTTTGTCTCAACCCACTCGGCACCCCACGTTCCCGCCGGGAGATCCAGCCGAAGCACCGTCGGTGCTCCGCTGCCTCGCAGGAAGATCGCCATTGCCCTTCCCGGGTCGACGAGCGCACGCGCGGTGACTCCGGCCGGCATGCCCTCGGCAAAGATTGAAGCGTCAGGCCGCAGGCGCACAAGATCGAACCGATGAATGAAGTCCCGCAAGACCCTGAGCTGGCGCCGGAACGGCGAGTTTCCTCCGCCCGGCTGGGTCGCCGGGTAGCTGAACGTGCCGTCTTCGAACCCCGCCGCGAACGAGTAGTCCAGGTGATTGAAGAGCCCTCCGCCAGCGAGAATGAATTCCCACGCCTCCTGACGGTACGGCGTATCGCTGGTGCCCTTGAATCCGGTCTCGTTGTCCCCAATCACCTTGTTCAGCCCGTAATTGGCCGAAACGGCCTCAGCGGTCGCGTAGTGAAAGTTGAAGACGCTCACGGCCGCGTGCGCCGCTGTCACCGCCCCTGACTTGTTCGCGATGTTTTGAGAGATCAGGTGCTTCTTTGGCAGCCGCCGCTCGGTTTCGACGACGATTGCGACGATGTGGCGCTGCCAGTCGAGCGGCACCGCACGTGTGTATGGTTCGTTCATGATCTCGAAGATCACGTTGTCCATCGGGTTCAGCTCAGTCACCACCTTACGCGTGAGTGCATCCTGAATCTCGAGCAGGCCGCCATGCTTGTCGAGCGTGAAAGCGTCGAGCCGGCCGATCTCGCCTACGCCATTGATGTTGTTCCCGGCGTTCATCGGACTCAGGCTCCACTGCTTGTCCTCGTACATGGGACAGAACAGGGTGAATTCGATGACCACACCCTTGTTGGCCGCGTAAGCTGCCAGCGCCTTTAGCCTGGCGAAATACGCCTCGTCCCATCGGCGCAGGTCGAACTTGTTGCCGCCGTTGGCGTAGCCAGGTTGATCACTCCGAACCCACGGTGCGATGAATCGTCCGGGGGAAGGGGCGAGCGTGTTCCGCGCGATATTGAACGCACCCTCCGGCTCGACGTACGCGCCGCTGAACACACGCGTCAGCCCCATTCCGTCCGCCGCGAGCGTGTCGAAATATTTGCGATAGTCGAAGTCGAGGTTGATCAACGCGCCGTAGTGCTCGCCTGAGCCAATCAGCACCGTTGGTCGACCTCGCCAGAGGAAGTAGTGGGGATTATCGGCGCTGAGTGTCAGCGCGGTCGGAGCCGGCTGGAGCGTCCGAGGCGCTTCCGCAAATCCGACGGCGAGGGTGCACACGCCGTACGCAAGGATTACCAAAGCATGTCGCATGCGACGAGTTACTCCGGTGATTGTGCCTTCCGCGGCCTCGACCTGCGCCTGTGTCGTCGTGAACCTGGGACTGCAGAGCGTCCGGCAGGTTGAATATTATGAGTGTATGATATCATATCTATATGCC
>JBKPNQ010000276.1:0-13110 GCA_046732715.1 Acidobacteriota bacterium
GGCCACGTCCTGGGCCTCTGGACGATGGGGACCTGAGGGAGAGTGCACGCTCCGCTCACGTCGCGTGCGTGGAACACCCGATCATAACAGGTCATCCGCCGATCGCCAAACCCACCGGACGCCGACGACGTGCTTCAGGACAGCCTGTTGCTGATCGCTCGAAAACTGTCGTCGCTGCACGATCCGGATCGGTTCCGATCCTGGACATTCCGTGTCGCCAACCGCGAGGGCATACATCACCTCGAGAACCGCAGGCGCTGATCAGATCACGTCACGCTACACCACCGTGGGCGGCACGTTTGCCGCCTTCCTGTGGTTGAGTTATGTCGTCAGCACGAGCACGAACGTGAAGAGCGTCGTGATGGCCGCGGTGCTGGCACTCACCTGTCTGATCGCCTGGAGTACCTTCGCCCTGAGTCTCTTCATTACGCGAATGACCGGGCGGATCCTCCGCGCAATCGACTTCGCGGTGACTCCAGCCGCGCAGTAAGAAACAACGTCACGGATCCGGCAGCGCTCGCGATTGCATCATCCGCGCGATCCGCTGCATGCCAGGCTCCAGGTTCGGCTCGAACGCCGATCGGATCTCGGCAATGTACGATGCGGCGTCACCGCCGCACAATTCCAGGCGCTGCGTCAATCGGGTCCGCCGGTCCGGCAGTGGATCGAAGTGCCAGTGAAACAGCAGGAAGGCGTCCTCGGCAAGCGCGGCGTGAAGCGTGTACGCGCGCCCCGGGGTGACGGCCTCAATCGTCCAGGCTCGGTCCGCTTGGCCGGGCAACCTGGTGACGCCACGTACGCCCGCAGTAAAGGGCCCCTCGATCGTGAACTCGGCCGGCGGATCGCTCCAGTTGCGCACATCGGTCATGAACTGCCAGGCGAACGACGCCGGCACCTCCACATCGACCGATTGCGCACACGCCCAGACCGCCTTTGACGTCATCGCGGATCTCGCTCGAGCGTTCTCCTTTCTCCTTTGTCTTGTTTGCCCTTGAAAGTGACTGCCGCCGCTTAATCACTGCTCCTTTCTCTCGGGCCCGATCTGGTTGACGACCTTGCCAGCGCTGTCCAGGAACGCGAGGCTCGGGGCACCGTCGGCGGTGACCTGCAACATGATTCGCGGTCGTCCACTGCGGTCCATCAGCGCCACCCTCGCGGCCCCCTCCTTATCGTGTCCAACAAAGACCCGTCGGCTTCGCTTGTCGTCGGTGTCGGAAACGATCAACCCGACGATGTGGTTGGCGGCATCATGGACGCCGGCAAGCTGAACGATCTGACTGCCTGCGTAGCGATCGAACATCAAGCCGGCGCCTGAATCGACGACCTCGCCTTGGGCGTTCTTGTGTCCGCCGAAGACGAGACCGCCATTCTCGGTGCCTTCGTCGTTGTAGAACAACAATCCGGCATAAGGCCGATCGACGCGCGGATGCTCCTTGCCTCGTTCGATCACACCAGGCAGCCGGTCGTGGTTGGAGATGACGAGTCGAAGCGTCCCGTCTGGTTCGCGGACGTTGATCCGGCGCACGTTGATTTCATCGAAGCTCTGCGGCTTCGCGGCGACCGGTCCGGCGAACGTGAATGCAACCAGCCCTGTCGTCAAAACACTCGAGTAAACAGCGAGCAGCTTTGTCAGCATGAGTTATCCTTTCGCACCGCGAGCCGTGGAAGGTTCGACAGTGTTTCTGGTCGAGCCAGATGTTTCGGCAAACGTGAGAGCGACGTCCGTCGCGCCTGATGGCAGAGTTTCTGGTCGTTCGACGATGGCGCGACTCAGCGCAATAGACTACGGCCGGCGGCTTTTCGTTCCGTATTTGCCTGAAAGCGGTATGAATGGACCAAGACGACGCGCTCATGCCGATTCCAGGGTTGGGCCACGCGGACGTCGGCCTTGTGCAGTCGCTGCTCGACGCGGCCGGGTTCGACTACCACGTCCACGACGGCTTTGGAGAGTGCCCGGACATCTTATTGATTCGGCTCATGGACCTGCCTGCGGTGAAGGAACTGCTGACTGACTTCGAGGTTCGCGGTCCCGGCGACGCCAAGATGCCCATCCCCTGGTGAAGCGGCCGGGTCAACCGGAGCGTCTCGTCAACACGAAGTAGAGGACATAGAACCAGCTGCAGATGCCGTGGAGGGTGGCCCAGAGGACCGAGTGCCACTGGCTCCAGGAAATCGTGATGGCGAGCGCGCTGCCGAACGAGATCCCCGTGGACGTTGCGGTCTCGGTTCTCATTGTCTGCTCCCCTCGAGCATCAGTTCCGTCCGGAACTGATCGCGTGGTGGCGCAGACTATCACGGCGCCGGCTGGGTGAAGAGGCCTGCGCCGCCTAAACGTCCGACGAATAGATTTCCTCTTCTACGCGGTGGCGCGCCCGGGTCGTGGCGGTTTTCACCTTGCCGCGGTACAGCAGCACGATCGCGAGGGCGACGGCGGCAAACGCCCAGCGTGTGTTGTACATGAGAAGGATGGGGAAGAGTGCCAGAAGGAGAATGGCCATGCCGATCGCCACGGCAAGCCGCTTGCCAGCAATCGTGATGTCAACGAGGCCGAAACTCTGACACTCGGTCGCCCCGTGGCAAGTGACATAACGGAATCGCTGACGCGATTACAGAATCCGCCTTCGTGGTCCGGCGCGACAGGCTGCGCGTCACTTCGCCGGCACTGCCGACACTGGCGTGCACGGCGAGAACGGTGCGCGACCGATGCTCGGCGGATTACAGGGCGGAGGTGGCGGAGCTGGTGGCGGCGGATACATGGCCCGTCGCGAGACGAGATCGGGCGCCGCTGGAGGTCGTGGCGCGCCCGCGTCACGCATCGTGAAGCCAATCCACAGCGTCGACAACAGAATCACGACGCCGAGGCTCAATACGAGCGCACGCTGGGCAGGGTGGGGTTCGTTGGCCATGTGCTCAAGCCTCCATCGGCAGTCGTCCAGCATGCCTCGAAGAAGCCGGCCGAACACGAGGAGCGGATCGCTTCCGTCTCGGTGATGCTCCCAGAGATCCGACTCGATTTCGGCGAGGCGCGCCTCGCGAATCGACTCCGCCATTCCAAGCGTGTAGAAACGCGCCCACTGCCTGACGCAGCCGGTTGAGAGCCGCGCGAGAAGAGAAGTCTGGTTCACGCGGGGGCCACGCGCCTCCGCCGCGGACGGTCGAACCGGAAGAATGGCGTCTTCGTCGTCGCACGTGCCGCCGCCATGCCCTGGCCGGTGATGACGTAGAGCCGTCGTCCCGGGCGATTCTCGTCGGCGGCGATCTGCGGATCTTCCCACCGGCTTTCGAGCATTCCCATCGTCTCGAGGCGCCCGAGCGCGCGATACAGCGTTCCGTAGGCGGTCAGGGAGCGCCGTTCGGATTCCTCGGCAAGATAGCGCGCCATCTGATAGCCATGAAATTCGGGGAGCCGCGATCGATGAAGCTTCAACGCGGCAAAGAGGATCGCCTCTTCGATGGGGAGGAGCGCACCAGGCTTCCGGCGCATGGACGGAATTATAGGCAGATATCTGCTCATTGTGTCAAATGCTCGATTCGCAATTCGCAATTCGCCATTCGCGGTTCGCAAATTCGCGGTCCGTGCCGACGGACTGCGAACTGCGTTTGTACTACGTGAGCGGAACATCCCCTTTAAAGATGATGAAGACCAGCGCGATATCCAGGATCGCGACGCAGGTGATGAAGAAGCCCCCGGCGCCGAAGAACGGCAGGCCGAAGCGCGCGACACCCCAGAGTAGGAGGAAGACCGTGATCCCGGGAGCGTGGAGCTCGTCGAACGCCCACCCGTAGACGAGGAGCACCCAGAATCCGATGAGCGCAATCCATCCGGCAATCGCGATCGAGTCCATGCAGCGGCGAGTGTAGTTTGTCTGCGGGTGAATCGCGAAAATGAGGATCGAACCTCCACCGACTCTCCGCCGTATCGGGAGAGATGGGTTTCAAACACATCCTGAAGCGGCTCATGCGGACGCCGCTCTTCACGGCTTTCACGATTCTCACGCTGGCGATCGGCATCGGCGCCAACACCGCCATCTTCAGCGTCATCCAGGGCATCCTGCTTCGGCCGTTGCCCTTTCACGAGGCAGATGCGCTGGTTGCCGTCGATCACAGCGCGCCCGGCGTGAACCTCGAGCGAGCAGGCGCGGCGCCGTTCCAATACTTCACCTACCGCGAGGACTCGAGGACGTTTCAGGACGTCGGGCTCTGGAACACCGACACGGCCAGCCTGACCGGGCTGGCCGAACCGGAAGAGATCAGGACGCTCAACGTCACCGCCAATGTCCTGCCGATTCTCCAGGTCCAGCCAATCGTCGGCCGACTGTTCTCCGAGGGGGATGGCGCTCCCGACGCTCCGCTGACGGTTGTCCTGACCTACGGCTTCTGGCGCTCGAAGTTTGGCAGTGACCAATCGATCGTCGGCCGCACGGTTCTTTTGGACGGACGGTCGAGGGAGGTCATCGGAGTACTGCCCGAAGGATTTCGATTTCTCGATGACAGACCGGCCGTGCTCCTGCCGATCCGGTTGGATCGCACCAAAACATTTCTTGGGCAGTTCAACTACCAGGCCGTCGCGCGTTTGAAGCCGGGAATCACGGTGGCGAAGGCGAACGCGGATGTCGCGCGAATGATTCCAATCTCTATCGACCGGTTTCCGCCGTTTCCCGGATACAGCGCCAAGATGTTCGTCGAGGCGCGGCTCGCGCCGAGAGTGCAACCGTTGAAGGAGAGTGTCGTCGGCGATCTCAGCAAAGTGCTGTGGGTGCTCATGGGCACGGTTGGGATCGTCCTTCTGATTGCCTGCGCGAACGTGGCGAACCTGTTGCTGGTGCGCGCCGAGGGACGGCAGCACGAGCTTGCGATTCGCGCGGCGCTGGGGGCCGGCTGGAGCCGCATCGCTCGTGAGTTGCTGCTCGAGAGCCTGACGCTCGGCGGCGCCGGCGGACTGGTGGCGCTCGGGCTCGCGTATGGTGCGCTGACGCTGCTCAAGGCGATGGCGCCCGCGAATCTGCCGCGCGTCGATGAGATCGCTATTGGCGTTCCCGTCCTCCTGTTCACCGCCGGCGTCGCGCTCGTGTCGAGCATCCTCTTCGGGATGATTCCTGTGTTGAAGTACGCGGGGCCTCAGCTCGGCACCGCCCTTCGCGCCGGCGGCCGCTCGGTGAGCGAAAGCCGGGACCGCCATCGCGTCCGGAGCGTCCTCGTCGTCATCCAGGTCGCGCTCGCGCTGGTCCTGCTGATCAGCTCAGGTTTGATGATCCGCACGTTTCAGGCGCTCCGCCACGTTGATCCCGGCTTCACCCGGCCGCAGGAAATCCAGACGCTCCGAATTGGGATTCCTGAATCGTCAGTAAAGGATCCGATTGCGGTCGTGCGGATGGAGCAGGAGATTCGTGACCGGATTGCGGCGGTTCCCGGCGTCACCGCCGCGGCCTTCACGACGGTCATCCCGCTGGAGAGCGGGGGCTGGCACGATCCGATTTTTGCCCAGGACAAGGTTTACGCCGAAGGACAGATCCCGCCGCTGCGCACCTACAAGTTCGTGTCACCCGGTTTAATCGAGACGATGGGGAATCGATTGATCGCCGGCCGCGACATCACCTGGAGCGACACCTACGAAAAGCACCCGGTTGGCATCGTTTCCGAGAACCTTGCGCGCGAACTGTGGGGCGATCCACAGGCGGCGATCGGCAAGCGCATCCGCGAAAGCTTGAAAACTCCCTGGCGCGAAGTGATTGGCGTCGTCAGCGACGAGCGGATCGACGGGCTGAATCAAAAGGCTCCGACGATGGTGCTGTGGCCCGTGCTGATGGACAACTTCGAGGGCGACGAGGTGTCGGTCCGACGCGGGGTGGCGTTCGTCATCCGCAGCCCGCGGGCCGGCTCGCAGGCATTTGTGAACGAGGTCAGCCGCGCGGTGTGGTCGGTGAATCCAAACCTTCCCCTGGCCGGCATCCGAACGCTGCAGGAGGTTTACAACCGGTCGCTCTCCCGCACATCGTTCACGCTCGTCCTGCTGGCGCTCGCCGGCGGGATGGCGTTGCTCCTCGGCATCGCCGGCATCTACGGCGTGATGTCGTACTCCGTGTCGCAGAAGACCCGCGAAATCGGCATCCGCGTGGCGCTCGGCGCGCGGAAAGAGGAAGTCATCCGGATGTTTGTCGCGCACGGCGCCCGGCTGGCTGTCGTCGGCATCGTGTGCGGCCTCATCGCCGCCGGGGCGCTGACCCGGTTCATGTCGTCGCTGCTCTTCAATGTGAGCGCGGGCGATCCGGCGACCTATGTCGCCGTCTGCGCAGGGCTGGTGACGGCCGCGATGCTCGCGAGCTACCTGCCCGCCCTCCGCGCGACTTCGATCGACCCGGTCGAGGCACTTCGGGCCGAATAACAGAGAGTTAGAAGGTAGAAGGTAGAAGTTAAAAGTACTGGAAAAACACTTGACACAAAGCGTCCGGGCAGACAGTCTTCGGTCGTCATGATCATCAAACGACTTCTCGTTGCCGCCGCTCTTCTGAGCCTCGCCGCCGCTCCCCAGCCGAGCGACTGGAAGTCGCTCTGGAATGGCAAGAACCTCGACGGCTGGACGACCTGGATGCAGACGCCGTCGTCGACATCCGACGTGCCGGGACTCAAACGCGACGACACCGGCAAGTATCTGGAGCCGATCGGCTCGGGGCGTGATCCGCTTCATGTGTTCACCGTGGCGGAGGACGTGGACGGACGTTCTGCCATCCGGATCTCCGGCGAAGCGTTCGGCGAGCTCCGCACGAAGGAGTCCTTCAAGGATTACCACTTGAAATTGCAGTTCAAGTGGGGCGAGAAGAAATGGCCTCCGCGGGACCGCCCGGATACGCGCCGCGACAGCGGCCTCCTGTATCACGTGCATGCTGAACCGGGTGCCGAGGGTCGAACCTGGGCGCGCTCGGTCGAATTGCAGATCCAGGAGGGAGACGTCGGCGACCTCTACGCCGTCGGATCGGCGATTGCCGTTCGATCGAAGGCTCGGCCCGGCGTGACACCGGCGATCTACGACTACGATCCGACCGGTGAGTGGTTTTACTTCTCTCAGAGTCACGGCTCGTCAGGTCGCTGTGTGAAGCAGCCCGATGCCGAGAAGCCGACTGGCGAGTGGAACACCGTCGAGCTGATCGCCTTCAAAGACGACTCCATCCACATCGTCAACGGCAAAGTCGTGATGCGCCTGCACGGGCCGCAGCGGATCGACACGAAGGTCCCGGAGCTGGTGACGTCCGGCCCAATCATTCTGCAGTCGGAGGGCGCGGAGGTCTACTACCGCGACATTCAGGTCAGGCCGATCTCGGCGGTCCCGCCGGAGTTTGCCGAGAAATAACCTTTTCTACAAATCTCGACGCCGCGATGGATCCTCGAGCGCGTCGCGGAAGGTCGCCAGTACATCGCGTCACGCCTGATATCCTCTCGCGCCGCCGCGGTGCGAATCACGTCGGACGAGCTCGCGTTTTGACAGCTCCCGCCGCGACAGCCGCAAAGCCGGTCCGACTGGAATCGATCGCCTGCCCCGGGTTCGTCAAGCCTCCCAAGCCCGACAAAACAGCCGCGACGATCCCATTACACCGCGCAAAAGCTTGAGTTGGCTGACCGGGTAGGACTGAAATCACGAAAGATCGTGACCAAGGTCGGGTTCGAGGCATCCTCTATACGCTGTTGAGGTGATGAAGGCGTAAGATCGGGGCCGATCAAATGTCGTTTCAACCCCTCGAGCTCATCAGGAAGCTCAGCGTCGATCTGCAGCAGCGGCGCGACGCGATCGAATCAATTCTCGATGTGCTTCCCATCGGGATTGCAATCGCGGACGACCGCGAGTGCAACGCCATTCGGCTGAACCGCGCCCTGTCGAGGCTGGTTGGGCTGGAAGCGAGCGGTCATGCATCTCTGAGCGATCCTCCGCTGGTGACGATGCCACCCCTGAAGCTCAGGGACGGCCGGCCCATGACGCTCGAAGACCGCCCGATGCATCAGGCGGCGAGTCAGAGCCTCGAGGTGAGCGGAGTCGTCGTCGATGTCGAACGCACCGACGGCACGCACGTGACCTTGATGGAGTACGCGGCCCCGCTCTTCAACAAAGACGGCAGCGTGCTGGGCGCAATCGGCATGTTCATGGACATCACCGAGCAGCGCCGCATCGAAGAGGATCAGCGTTTCCTGGCGCATGCCAGTGCCTTTCTGTCGTCGTCGCTCGATTATGAGGCAACCCTGAAAACGCTCGCCCGCGTCGCCGTGCCGATGTTCGGCGACTACTGCGCGGTCGACGTGCTCCAGGAAGACGGCACGTTCAGGCGTGTGGAGCTTGTGGTGGACGACCCGGCGCGAAAGGAAGTCGGCGAGGCGCTCAAGCGATATCCGCCGAAGCTTTCGATCGAGGGGCCCGCCGTCCGCGCGATCAAATCCGGGGAGCCCGTCATCGATAACGCGACCGGGCCGGAGAAATCGGCGCGCAGCGCCCAGGATCCCGAACACCTGGACCTGTTGCGGCGCTTTGGCGTGCGCTCGTTTCAGATGGTTCCGTTCCGCAGCCGCGGGCAGACGCTCGGTCTTTTTACGACCGGTTCATTCACCGGCCGCCAATACGACGAGCACGACCTGGTGTTGGCCCGAGACGTGGCGATGCGAGCCGGTCTCGCGCTCGACAACGCGATGCTGTACCGTTCCGCGCAAGAAGCCGACCGGCTGAAGGAGGATTTCCTCGCCACGCTGTCCCACGAGCTGCGAACCCCGCTCAATGCCCTGCTCGGCTGGATGCACGTGCTCAAGATGCCGACCGCGGACGAGCCGACGAGAAAGCGTGCGCTCGAGAGCATCGAGCGCAACGCCCGCGCGCAGTCCGTGCTCATCAATGATCTGCTCGACGTCTCTCGCGCAACCAGCGGGAAGCTTCGCATCGAGACCACGGTCGTCGATCTCTCGTCAGTCATCCTCGACGCCATCGAAGCGATGCGGCCAGCCGCGCGAGCTCGGGAGATCGACATCAACCTTTCAATGGGGCAGTTGGTCGGGCAGGTCTGGGGCGATGCCGATCGGCTGCAGCAGGTGATGTGGAATCTGCTCACGAATGCGGTGAAATTCACCCGGCCGGGCGGTCGAATCGACGTGACCATCGGCGAAACGCGGGATCGGGTGAAGATTGCCGTGGCTGACAACGGCGTCGGCATTGACGCCGCGTTTCTGCCCCATGTTTTCGAACGGTTCCGTCAGGCCGACAGCAGTTCGACTCGCTCGCAGGCCGGGCTCGGGCTCGGCCTGGCGATTGTGCGTCATCTGGTCGATCTGCACGGAGGAGATGTGGCCGTGCACAGCGGTGGGATCGGTAAGGGATCGACATTCACGGTCACGCTCCCGACGCGGCGAGCGGCCCACGGCGTCAGCGATCTCGAGCCTTCGGCCGATCGGCTGCCCAGCCTGACCGGAATCCGCGTCCTCGCCATCGATGATGATTCGGACTCGCGCGAGTTGATTCTGTTGACGGTGCGGGCGGCCGACGGCGATGTCATCGCCGTCAGCTCAGCGGCCAAAGCACTCGACCTCATCCACACGTTCCGTCCACACGTCGTCATTTCTGATTTAGCCATGCCCGACATGGATGGCTATGGTTTGCTTCACACAATTTCCGCGACCTTCCCGGATCCGCCACCGGTTGTCGCGATGTCAGGTCACGTCGGCGAGCGTGAGGTGCAGCGCTCGCTCGAGGCCGGGTTCGCCCGCCATCTTGGCAAGCCGGCAGACTATCAGCGTCTCGTCGAAACGATCGCCGAGCTCGCCAAAAGCGTCAATTTTGCCGAGTAGGATTTACGCAGCTACACGCCGGAGTCGTGCCAACGTCCGCTGAGCGAGCCGTCGTCCGCTGAACAGCCGGACGATCGGAATATGCGAAGTGGTGGGGCAGGTTCTCAGCATCCGAACCGTCTCGGTCACGTCGATCCCGGTGACGGTCTCGTCGAGCAGAATCACGTCGGGCACGTGGCAGGAGGCCTTGACGATCGTCTCGAAACCGGTGCGGGCAACCGAGACACGGAATCCCGCGGTCCTCAGCTGTGCTTCGCGAACATCGCGCGACACCCCGTCGCCGTCAGCCATCAACACAAGCGGCGCCGCGCCACGCCCGAGCGTTGGCGGTGTCGCATCAACGGGCGGAGTCGAGGGCGTCGTTCGAGAGACAGGGGTCCCGTTTCGGTGCACGCCGCAGGCGCGGAGCAAGAATGTTGCCGAATTCTCGGCTCGCGATTCGCGACTTGCGGCTCGAGACTCGCGCTGGTGCTCGCGATTCAGGAGGTCAGGGATCACCGATTCAATGATGAGAATTCGGGGAGTCAGCTTCCAGTTCCCGCTTCCAGCTTCCAGTCCTTGTATCAGAGAGCGAAGCGGAAGCTGAGAGCTGGGAATCGGAAGCGAATGAGCCGTTCATTATGGACTTCGCAATGCGCGATGGATGCCGATCGCGATGAGAGCACCTGCCAAAACTGAAATCGAATAGTCGGTATCTGTAATTTGCCCGGCGCGATCGAAGATTGCGACGAGCAGCAAGCCCACGAATCCGCCGGCGAGAGCGGCGGCGGTGATCTCGGCAGCGACGATGAGAGGGCGCCGGGGGCATTTGTGATACTCGGTCAGATGCCCCTTGCACCGGGGACAGGTGGCCATTATTTGAAGTTATCGGAGTCGACAGGACAATAACACAGGGAGCGCCTGCGGCCCGAGCGAGGCACCCAAGCCGCCGAGCGAGAGCGAGCGGGGTTGGGACCCCGCGAGCAGTGATAGAAGCGAACAGAACACGGAACCCATCGAACCCAACCGAACCCGATAGAACTCCGAACGACCAGCCAGCAGAACCTGGCGGAACCTCGTAGAACCTGGCAGAACCTAGTTCTTGGGGTCTTTGAGCGCCAGTTCAATGAGGTAGTCGAAGTACTGAGGAGGGGTGAGCGTGTTGCCGACGAGCTCGCGCCCGTTGATGTAGAAGGTCGGGGTGTGGCCGATCTTGAGAGTCGCGCCCAGGCTTGCGTCGGCCTTCACCTCCTGCAGCGCCTGCTGGTATTGGGCGTCGAAATCCGGAATGCCGCCGATATCCTTGGCCTCGCGCTTGACGATATCGGGCGTCAGCGTCAACTGGTTCGAGAAGATCCACTGCTCGAGTTTTTCCGCCGTACCCTTCGACCGAGCCATCACCACCGCAGCGGCCGCCTCGCATGAGGCGTAGTGGTTGTTCGGAGCGCTCGGATTGCATTCGGCCTCGAGGGGGTAGTGCTTGACAACATAGCGTACCTGGCCGCCCGCGAGGTACTTGCCGAGTACGGGCTTGTACCATTCATAGGTCTGACGGCAGGCGGGGCACATGTAGTCGCTGAACTTGACGATCAACACCTTGGCGCCGTCGTTCGGAATCGGCAGATCGACTTTCTTCTGGACCGACCACCATTTCTGAAGCGCGGCCCGCTGTTCGTCGGTCAGCGGCGGAATCGCCTGCTCTTGCGCGGCTGCCGTGCTCTCTCGCGGGAACCAGCCAATCGCGGCGCCGACGCCGCCGAGCAGCAGCACCGCCGCCACGAGCGCGACCGGACTTCCGACAAGCGATCGCACGTCGTCGATCGCCCTCGCGGGCAGCGTCGACAACGGGATCCTGAGCGCGCCCGCCGACATGATGAAGATGGCGATGACTGCCACGTAGGTCGTCGCGCAGAAGAGGCAGACCGTGTGCAGCTGAAAGTACGACGCCCATCCCAGATACATGACCATTGCGAGCCCGACGATTGACAGCAGGAAGATGTAGCCTGTCGCTGATTCGCGGGCGGCGGGCTGGCCGCGGAGATCGACCGAGATCAGGAGCAGAATCAAGACGAAATACAGCACGCCCGCCAGGGCCACGGGGACGCCGAAGATCGATCCGTAGCGACTCAGATACGCCTGCGTGCAGTTCATCGTCGAGCTGACGTCGCAGAAACTCGTGTAACTCGGGTCCGTCAGCAGCCGGTAGTGCACGTAGGTCGACATGCCTGACGCGGCGATTCCGAGGAGGCCAAACGCGAGCAGCAGTTTCTGTCGGAGCGTCATGCGATTAGTTGTAGTGGGGGAGGCGGCCGACGTCAAGCGGCGCGAGCAAGGCTGGTGGGCCGCCCGGGGATCGAACCACCATGATTAAAAATCGCGCCAAGCGGTCGAAATGGCCGCTGACGCGTGATGCATGGCAGCAGAGGGGCCAGCATCGTCATGTTCGAGTCACCTAACCCGAATGGCAACTGCCGTCTCTCGTGAGTCTATTCGCTGCGTAACGCCCGCGTCGGATCCAGTCCCGCCGCGCGCCGTGCCGGGATGAACGCCGCGACGAGTGTCGCCGCGACGAGGAGCAGCGCGGCGCGTACCAGCAGCGCCGGGTCCCACGGCCGCACGTCGAACAACCGGCGCGCGATCAACGCGCCCGAGACGATCGCCGCGGGAATGCCGAGCGCCAATCCGACGCTGACCTGCACGAAGGCCCCGCGCAGCACCATCCCGACGACCGACCCGCGGTCCGCGCCGAGCGCCATGCGCACGCCAATCTCGGCCGTCCGCTGTTCGACGCTGTACGCGGTGACGCCGTAGAGTCCCACGGCCGCGAGCAGGAGCCCGATCGCGCCGAACAGCCACGTGAGGCTCGCGATCATGTCTTGCTGCGCGAATTGGCGGCGAACGACGTCGGCATACGGTTGGACGCGGCCCATCACGAAGTCCGGAGCGACCGCCGCCAGTCGGTCGCGCACCGCGGCCGCAAGCCCCGGCGGGTTGCCGGGTGCCCAGATCACGACGTTGTACAGGTAGTGCGACCAGCGTTCCCGGCTCTCGAGCTCTCGATCGTCGAACGTCGCGCCCTGCGCTTCCGGCACGAAGTACATCGGCACCGCGTGCACGGTCGACGGAAAGTAGCGGACGTCGGCCGCGACGCCGACGATCTCGTACAGGCTGGCGTTGCCGCCCGCCGCGGGACCGAAGTGCCTGCCAATCGGGTTCTCGTGCGGAAAGAATCTCTTCGCGAACGCTTCGTTGATCACGGCCACGCGGCGCGCGGTCGCGTGGTCGGCGTCAACGATCGGCCGTCCCATGACGATCCGG
>JBKPNQ010000277.1:0-5958 GCA_046732715.1 Acidobacteriota bacterium
AGTAGAACCCAGCAGAACCTCGTGGAACCCAAGAGCCATGGGCGTTTTGGACCGTAATCAGGCCAAAACGCTGTGCTAACATTTTGAAGCGCTTCACTTAAGGAGAACGCATGGCTTTCTCGGGCACAGGCAGAATCTGGATGAACGGAAAACTGGTGGACTGGAAAGACGCGACGATCCACGTCGCCTCGCACGTGGTCCACTACGGCAGTGCCGTGTTCGAAGGCGCGCGCTGCTACAGCACGCCACGCGGATCGGCGTGTTTCCGCCTTGACGCCCACATGCGCCGGCTGTTCGACTCCGCCAAGATCTACCGGATGGAACTTCAGCTCGATCAGGCGGCACTGACCGACGCTGTCCTCGAAACCATTCGCGCGAACCAATACAAGGCCTGCTACATCCGCCCGATCGTCTACCGCGGCTACAACGAGCTGGGGGTCAATCCATTTCCCTGCCCGGTCGATACGGCGATTCTGACGTGGGAATGGGGCGCCTATCTTGGCGCAGGCGCCTTGGAGAAAGGCGTCGATGTGCGAGTCAGCTCGTGGACCCGCGCGCACCCGAATACGTTCCCGACGCTGGCGAAGTCATCTGCGAACTATGCGAACTCGCAACTGATCAAGATGGAAGCGGTCGCAGAAGGGTATAGCGAAGGCATTGCGCTCGACACGCAGGGAAACTTGAGCGAGGGCAGCGGTCAGAATCTCTTCCTGGTCCGCGACAATATTCTTTACACCCCGCCGTTGAGCGCCGCGGTGTTGCCAGGCATTACGCGCAGCACCATCATGACACTGGCGCAGGACCTCGGGTTCACTGTCATCGAGCAGGTGCTCCCCCGCGAGATGCTGTACATCAGCGACGAAGCCTTCTTCGTCGGAACAGCGGCGGAGATTACGCCGATCCGGACCGTCGACAAAATTCAGATCGGAAAGGGACAGCGCGGACCGGTCGCCGAGGCGTTGCAGGTCGCGTTCTTCGACATGATCAACGGCGAAACACCGGACCGTCACGGGTGGCTGACCTACGTCTATCCTGGTGAACCGTTGCAGCCGGCAACCACCGCAAGCACTCGTAGGGCGGGGCTTTAGCCCCGTCGCGACCCTCGAGTCGCCAGTCGCATCCTGGCCGAAGGCCTATGCACATAGACGATCTCCTGAAAATCGCCGCGCAGAGCGGTGCCTCCGACCTGCACCTGAAGGTCGGCAGCTACCCGATGATGCGCGTGAACGGCTTGCTGGCAATCTGCTCCGAGGAAAAGCGTCTCGAGCGGGCGGACACCGAGACCATGGCCGATTCGATCTTCACCGGGGATCAGCACGAGAAATTCCGTCAAGCCCAGGAAGTCGACCTCGCCTACAGCTTGCCCGGCGTGGGCCGGTTCCGCTGCAACGTCTTCCAGCAGCGAGGCAGTATCGGACTGGCGCTTCGCGTCATCCCGGTTCGCGTCAAGCCGTTCGACGAGCTTGGGCTGCCGCCGGTGCTGAAGAAGATTGCGCAGGAAGAACGCGGGTTGGTGCTCGTCACGGGAACCACGGGCAGCGGCAAGAGCACCACGCTCGCCGCGATGATCGACTACATCAACGCGACGCGCTCGACCCACATCATCACGATCGAGGACCCAATCGAGTACCTGCATCGTGACAACCGTTCCATCGTCAACCAGCGCGAGGTCAGGGTCGATACCGAGTCGTTTTCACACGCGCTCCGGAGCGCGCTCCGTCAGGACCCCGACGTGATTCTCGTCGGCGAAATGCGTGACCACGAAACCGTCGAAACCGCGCTGCTCGCCGCCGAGACCGGACACCTCGTGTTCTCGACGCTGCACACGCTGGATGCGACGGAAACGATCAACCGCATCATCGCGGTCTTTCCTCCCCATCAACAACGTCAGGTCCGCATCCAGCTTGCCAGCGTGCTCAAGGGCGCTATCGCCCAGCGGCTCGTGCCTCGCGCGGACGGCCTTGGTCGAGTGCCGGCGGTCGAGGTCATGATCGCGACCGCGTTCATCCGCGACTGCATCATCGACAAAGATCGAACCGGACAAATTCACGGCGCCATTGCGTCTGGGACCTCGCAGTACGGGATGCAGACGTTCGACCAGTCGATCTTCCACTTGTATCAGCAGGGATTCGTGACGGTGGAAGAAGCGCTGCGGTGGGCGTCGAACGTGGACGAGTTCAAGCTGAAGATCCAGGGCATTTCGACGACCGCGGATATCGCGCGCGACGAAATGGCTCGCGACGCCGGGATCGGCGGCGGCGGCGCACCGGAAATCACGCGATTCGGGGGGTAGGTTTCAGTTTCCAGTTCCCAGTTCCCAGCTTCCAGTTCCCAGTTTCCAGCCGTGTCCGCTTACTCCGACGCCCTTCAGCTTCTCGCCCGACGAGAACTATCCGAAAAGCAGCTACGCGATCGGCTCGTCGATCGCGACCATCAGGGCGACGAGATTGATCGAGTGATCGCGCACCTCCTCGAATCGAAGGCGCTCGACGACGGCCGCGTGGCGCGGGCGTACGCGCGTACGGCGGCGAGAGTGAAAGGACGTGGGCGACTGCGGGTCATGCGCGAGCTGAGCACCATGGGGATTGCCCGTGACGTCGCCAACGAGGCGCTCGCCGAAATCTTCGCCGACGTGGACGAGCGCGCGCTGATCGCGAAGGCCCTGCAAAAAAAGATGCGCGGCCGGCCGCGCATTACCAACGCCGCCGAGCACGCCCGCCTGTATCAGTTCCTGATGCGCCAGGGTTTTACGCCGGCCGGTATCACCGCCGCGCTGCGGAAGGTTGGTGGGCGAGCAGATCCTGGCGAGCTCTAACCCCGAAGGAGTGCGAGCGAGTTGTCAGGCCGGAACGCCCTCAAATGCTTCCGCGGCCACTGCCGCCTTCGATACCGGCTTTCCGATTGCCTGCACGTCGAAACCAATGGCCTGGATCAGCGCGTGAGGCAGGATGTTGCGTCCATCAAACACGAACGCCGGCTTCATCATCGATTGATAGATGACGTCAAAGTCCAGAGTCTTGAACTCGTCCCATTCGGTCAGCACCGCAAGCGCGTGCGCACCGTCTGCGGCGAGGTACGGATCTTTTTCGCATACGACGCGCTTCTCAAGCTCGCTCGTGGGAAGCCCAGTCGCATACCCAAGCTCGCGGAGAATTGCACTCGACGTCACTCGCGGATCGTAGATCGCAAGTTGGGCCTTTTCGTTCAGCAGAGCGCGACAAACATCGATTGCCGCCGACTCGCGAGTGTCGTTCGTGTCCTTCTTGAACGCGAACCCGAGGATCGCGATCCGCTTGCCCGCGATGGTGTTGAACATGGTGTCGATCATCCGACCAACGAACCGTGTCTTCTGCCAGGTGTTGATCGAGACGACCTGTTCCCAGTAATTCGCAACCTCGTCCAAACCGTAGTGCCGGCACAGGTAGACGAGGTTCAGAATGTCCTTCTGGAAGCAGGATCCGCCGAAGCCAACCGAGGCCTTCAGAAACTTGGAACCGATGCGGCTGTCCTTACCGGCGGCGAACGTGACTTCATCGACATCGGCGCCCGTCGCCTCGCACAATGCTGACAGAGCGTTCACCGAGGAAATTCGCTGCGCCAGAAGCGCATTCGACACGAGCTTGGAGAGCTCGCTTGACCACAGATTCGTCGTCAGGATTCGCTCGCGGGGAACCCAACGTGCGTACACGTTGACGAGTTCTTGAACTGCCAGCTGTCCTGAAGCTGTGTTGTCACCGCCGATGAGCACTCGATCGGGCGTCTCCAGATCTGCGACAGCAGTGCCCTCGGCCAGGAATTCGGGATTCGATAGGATATCGAACTTGTAGCCATTGGCGTTCGCCTGCAGGACGCGCTTGAGCGATTCGGCAGTGCGTACGGGCAGCGTGGACTTTTCAACGACAATCTTGTTGCCGTTCGCGACGGCGGCAATTCGTCTCGCGCACAACTCGACGTTGGTCAGATCCGAGGCACGGCCAGCGCCAATGCCATAGGTCTTCGTCGGGGTGTTCACGCTGACGAAAATAATGTTCGCCTCACGGATTCCCCGGTCGATGTCAGTCGAGAAGAACAGATTCCTGCCGCGGGCCGCCATCACGACTTCGTGGAGCCCGGGTTCGTAAATCGGCAAGTGATCTGAATTCCACGCGTCGATCCGCGCGGCGTCCATATCGACAACGGTCACCCGAATGTCTGGACACTGCGCCGCGATCATCGCCATCGTTGGACCACCGACGTAGCCGGCACCGATACAACAAATATTCATAAAAGTCACTTCGCTTTGTCGCGGGTTCGAGAACCCAGAATTTGGTGTGCGCGATCGTTAAGTTGGCGATTGCTTCTCGAGTCACCAGACTGCTTCAATGCAGCCGGACCTGAGTCGAGCGGTGCGTGGTAGGGGTCATCACGAACGCTCTGAATTCGCCATTACGCAAGCCGTAGCCGGTCAATTGCCCTCGATCGTTGATGTCAAATGGCCACAGCACATCCCAACCCGAGTTTGATCCGACCAAAGACCTTAGATCCAACAAGGCGCCCTGATCGTACAGGAATCCCTGAAACGCATAGTTTGTGCACGGGACAGTCTGCTGCGTTTGGTAGTCGAAGCAGCGGTCTTCGAACGGAGCGTCAGCGACACCGACAACCTGACCGCCGTCGTTTATCGCGTAGGCAAAACTATTCCGACCTCCGGGGAACGTTCCGATGTTGGTGACGGTTCCGCTAAAATAAATGAAGCCGTTGGTCGATGAACCATTTACGGCTTCCCCAACGATTACGCCGCGGTCATTCAGCTTCCAGGCAATGCCCTCATTGGACGGGTCACCGAAAGGATTGATCGCCGACATCCTTCCATTTCGATAGACAATCGGGTGCGCCACCCCAAACGGGGACTCAGAGGAGAATCCGACGATGTCACCCGCGTTGTTAATCGAAAGCGCTGCGCTGTAGCCTCCCAGTGACCCAAGATCCCTCATCAGCCCGTTCTTGTACAAGAACGCGTGCCTGGTCAGATCATCCACATACGAGTAGCCAGCAACCTCGCCAGAGTCATTTACCGAAGTTGCCGTCCCATTGAACGAACCGAAAGCAACCCCACCCAGCGAGCCAAGCAGCGTGATCTGGCCAGTTCGACTGTCGAAGATCGCAGCCGTGTAAACTCCGTCGCGCATGAGTCCGCTTGCGATGGTGCCGTGCTTGTTGATGTCCGACGGACCGAGAGTCTGGATATCTCCACTGTTCAGTGGATTCAAATCCATCATCCCTCCGGAGCCGAACAAGAAACCATGCATCGATGTGTTTCCCGTGAGGCGAGAGCTCCCAACAATCTGGCCAGTGTCGTTTATGGCATACGCAAAGCTCTCAGTGCCGCCAAGGGTTCCAAGGTCGGTTATGGTGTAGTCGGCAAAGCGCCCGGCGGTCAGGACGCCATCTTCAAGCAGGGTTATCGCAAGGATTGCGGCCAGGCACAGGCCGACAGCTTTTTTCACGATGCATCTCCCCCACGCTCGCGCTCCTCCGATCGCAGCGTCCTCATCGTCACGGAACGTGCACCAAGGCGGTTCGCTTGGCGGTGATCCGAAGATCACGCGCGACGAGGGTGCAACTCGCAAACCACCTTTTGAAACGATTCCCCGGCTAAAGACCTTAGGCGGCGAGACTTGTCACCTCTGAAGTCGACCATTTGGAAGACTTTTGTCGCCGCCTGAGCTCAATTCCTTTTCCAGAGTTTGTTAGTACCTTTTGTCGTCGGTGGCGGTAACCAGTTCGGCTGGCGTCGGAGCAGTGGCCGCTCGGATGACGCCGCTCATCGGGGGCCAGAACCGCCATGGAGACCGCCCAACGCCGTCGTCGCAGACAGGGTCCGAGTGACAAGACGAGAGATCCGGGATCCTGAAGACGGGCGATTACAATAGAAAGATGCTCTCCCGAGAGATCCGCAGCACTTTCCTGGACTATTTC
>JBKPNQ010000278.1:0-8155 GCA_046732715.1 Acidobacteriota bacterium
TGTGGGGGAGTCCGAGGGGCGAAGCCCCTTGGAATGAAAGAAGCCGGGAGCGAGGGCAGCGAAGCGAGCCACGCGAACGGAGCGAGCCGGCGCAGCGGCTCGCGAGAGAGCGTGTGGGGGAGTCCGAGGGGCGAAGCCCCTCGGAATAAAGAAGATGCTTCACCCATTCTGGGCGACCTATCTCGCGGTCCTGGCGGCCGAGATTCTCGGTGACAAATTCCTTTACACCACCGGAGTCCTGTCGACACGGTATCGAACGTTCCCCATGATGATCGGCATTGCCGTCGCCTTCATGGTGAAGATGGGAGTGGCGGTTGCCGTCGGCGACGCGCTCGCGCATCTGCCGCGGCTCGTCGTTGCCGGCGTCACGGCGTCGGGCATGATTGCCCTCGCGGTGAGATTCTGGCGCGAATCGCAGCCCAGCCAGGCCGGTGTCAGTTGCCGCAGCAACTTAGAGGGCGCCATGATGTCGTGCGGCTCGGTCATGTTCTCGGAATGGGCGGACCTCGGCCAGTTGACAGCGGCGGCGATGGCCGTGCAGTTCCAGGCGCCGATGCCGGTCTTCGTGGGAGCGGTGAGCGCGATGGTGACCAAGGGACTTGTCGTCGCCATCGTCGGTGCGCACCTTCGCGGCCGGTTCCGACATCGAGTGCCGGCGGCTGTCGTGCGATATGGAGGAGCCGTTCTGTTCGTGCTTGTCGGTGTCGTGTCGGTGATCGAGACGCTGATGGCGCGGCGGTAGCGGTCCCCTGCGTCCCAACTTCGAAATCTTGAAAAATCAGTGACGTTGCGACACGGTTAGCACGTGCGACCGGTCCTGCAGCTGCTTGGCGTGTTCGTGGCGATGGTGGGATTGCTCGCGACGCTCGTGTTCGCCGTGTATGCGCTCTGGTGGATCGTCATGTTTGTGATGACCTTCTTTCCGATCATCGGCAGGAGGCACAGGCACTCGGATTGGGCCCGGTTGCAGAAGGTTGGCAAGCGGAAAGGGACTGCTTTACGTGATCAGCGGAGGACGATCGGTGTCGAATCGACCGGCGGATCGCACGGCGGCCGCCCTCCCGGATCCCGGTCGTAGAGAATGAACGACTGCTCGGGCGGTGGCGGGGTCGTTAGATCGTACAGCGCTGTATTGGCGGGCTCGTAGATGAAGACGGGGCGATCCAACGCCGCGAGCGTTGCCTGCCCGGCGAACCGGCGCAGGCATTGCTCGCGGTGATTCGGATCGAGAACCGCGTAGACATGGACGCCGCGCTGCCGCAGCCACGCGACCGCGCGGTCCAGCCATTCCCGATCGAGATAGTCGTACCGGAGCGTCGTCCGGCCGGAGTAATACCGAATCGTGCCCGACCGTTCCCAGACGAGCACCACGCTGTTGTCGACCGTGTGCTTGCGCACGAGTTGACCCAGCGGCGCCTCGGGCGCGGCTGCCTGGCGATTGAACACGTTGGCGCGAACGGCTATCGAAAAGGTCCACCCACCGAGCAGCACGACGAACACCGTGAGTGCACTGTGGGCGACCACGCGCGGGAACCGCGACAGCCACCTGTCGCACAGCGCGAGGAGCACGGCGGCGACGCCGGCCATGATCAACGGCCATGACGGCAGCAGGAATCGGAGAAACCCCCACGAGTCGTAGACCTCGTAGGCGAGGTACTGTCCCCAGAGAAGGGCGACGAAGATCGCGAGGATCGGTACGATCCTGAGATCGGCCGCAGTCTTCCAGAGGCGTCTGGTCGGCATCAGAAGGGCGGCAAGACCCGCGAGCGCGACCGGGCTCTCGGCAAACACGAACCAGGAGAAGTACCGCTGCAGGTTTGGACCGACGTGGGACCACGCGTAGAGATCGGCCAGGCTTCCGTATCCCGACGACAACGGCGCGCCGTACAACCGATCGTTGAGGAATGCGATCAGCAGAATCGCCGGCAGCGCGGCCAGCGCAAACAGCGCGCTGGAGAGTAGCCGCGAGTCGCGATCGGTCTGACGGCGGATCATGTACCACATGCCGAGCGGGATGATCAGCGGAACGAGGTTCGGCCGGATCAGGATCGCGATCGCGGCGGCCAGACCGGCGATCGCCGGCGAGAGTCGTCCGCCGATTGGTGTCAGCAGCACGTAGATGCTGACGGCCCACGCCGTCATCACCGGCACGTCCGTCAGCGGTTCGAGCGCGATGCCGATCACGATCGGGCTCGCGGCAACCAGAAATGCGGCGATGACGCCGCCACCCGGCGACACCAGATGCTTGCCGATGCCGTAGGTGACCAGGACGCCGAGCCCGGTCAACAGCGGGACGATCGCGAACAGCGCGCACTGACCGCCCAGCAGTTTCGCGCCGGCGAGCAGCAGCGGCAAACCCGGCGAGTAGGTCGGGACGATTGCCCACTGCCCGGGAGGTTCTGCCGGCCGATAGCCGAGCGGCGAGAACGACCATTCCGCGTTCGGCCAGGGAACCTCTTTAACCCACGGCTGTTGAATCACGAGATGACCGGCGAGCCACAGGTCGGCCTGGCTGACGTAGCCATACGCGTCGGCTCCGCCAGCAATCCGCGTGCTCCAGCCCCCGGCCGTGATCGTTACGGCGAGCGCGAGCGCCGCGGCGACGAATCCCGGCCGCCTGACGAGCGCACGGACGAGTGACGATCCGGCGGTGACCACCGCACGGCCGACTCTCGACCCCGCGTCGCCGAGACGTCGCATCCGCTCACGTGGTATCCGGCCACCGGCGATGAAGTAGCTCGCAAGCGCAATGCCTGCGAACACGAGCGCGCGATCGGGGTCGTTCGACCTGATGGCGACGCCCGCCACGCGAACCTTGAACCCGCCGAAGACGGCCAGCGTAGCCGACCACACGGCCGCCATGCACGCTGTGCCGAGCAGGACGCCGCGGATCGCCTTCATCATTTCGGTTGACTCTTCCCCGCGTCGGATATGGCCGTCTCCCGTGCGTGCAGATTCTAACAATCCTCGATGGACAGTGAGCTACTTCCAAGCCGCGGCGATGTAGGATTGCCGAAGCCGCGATGCCGGGACGTGGTCCGTTCTCCGTGCGTCCGCCACAGTCGATTGAGAACACGCGCATTCGATGACCGAGGGGGTGTGATGTCCTACCGAGCTGCCCGTTTGATCGTCGCCACCGGTTTGGCCCTCTTGGGCTCGACGGCGGTGGAGGCGCAGACCGTCGTCACTCCGCTGTTTCCCGGCATCACGCACATCAAGCGAACGGAGCAGTACCCGCCGTTCCAGTGTCCTGGGTGCCCGGCGCCGACGCCGAACCCGCGCATGGCACGGATGAACATCCTGCTCATCGACCTGACGGCACCCGAGATCCACTTCAAGTTGACGCCGCCGGGGGAGAACCTGCCGCTGGTGGCGCCCGGTTCTACGACACCCAACTGGCCGGTCGTCCCCTTCGAGGTGGTCAGGCAGCGAACCCTCGACTTCCTCGACAGCTCGCACGCGCAGGCAGCGATCAACGTCCATTTCTTCGCACCGTTCCCGGTGCCTGGCGGCTCGACTCAGGGCGCGTATGCGTACGTGATCGGACTCGCCGCTTCGCGCGGGAAGGTCTATTCGGGCTTCGAGTCGCCGATCCAGAGCTACGCGATCGTCACCAACTCCCCAGGCCTCAACATCGACCGGTCCAACAACGCCACCATCGTTCATCGTGATCCCGCCTCCGCCGATGGGATGGGCGTCCTCGAGGGCGTGGAACTGTGGAACGCTCTTGCGGGCTCCAGCCAGATCCTCACGAACGGCGTGAAGACGATCCCGGAGTACACGGACGCCACACACCCCGACGAGCTCCTCACTCCTGGCCCGGTGCCTCCGCTCGGCCCGCTGCCGCTCACCTACACGCGCGCCGGTCGGCATTGGTACGACTTGAGCAATGCGCGCACCGCCATTGGGGTGACCAAGGACGGCAAAACGTTGGTGCTGTTCACGGTCGACGGGACCAACGGCGGCCATGGCCTGCAGGGGGGCGAAGTCGCCGACCTGCTCAAGAACGACTACGGCGTCTGGAACGCGTTCAACCTCGACGGCGGCGGGTCCACCACGATGGCGGTTGAAGATCCCGTAACGCACATGCGAAAGCTCGTGAACGTGCCCGCCGACAACCCGCCGCGCATGGAGGCGAGCAACTTCGCGGTTTACTCGGACGCCGTCAAGCCCGTCACCCTTGCCACCGTTAATCCGTCGCCGAATACGAACGGCTGGAGTCAGGCTGCCGTCGTCAACGTGAGCCTCGACGCAACCGATCTCGCGAGCGGTTTGAATGACACTCCGGCCGGATGGGTCGACATGCTTCGGTACTCGCTGGTCGGTGCGCAAACGGGAGCTGAGACGGTCGTGCCTGGGCACTCCGCTTCGTTCGGGGTCACCCCGGAGGGTGTTACGTCGATCAGTTACTTCGCGACCGACGCCGCGGGCAACGAGGAAGCGCCGCGGACGCTGGACGTCAAGATCGATCGGACGCCGCCGGTCCTGAGTGGGCTGCCGTCGCAGGGGTGTACGCTCGGCCCCCCGAACCACAAGCTCCAACGGATCGCGGTCCTGCGAGCGAGCGACGCCGTGTCCGGCATCGCCCGCGGCTCCTTCCACGTGAACGCCACCAGCAACGAGCTGATGGACCCGAGCGATGTCGCTGTCACTGAGGACGAAAACGGCGGACTGGTCGTCGAGCTGCGTGCCGAACGGTCGGGTGACAGCAAGTCAGGGCGGGCCTATCACCTGACGGTGACGGCGGAGGACCTGGCTGGCCATGCGGTCACCGGGACGGCCACCTGTATCGTTCCGCACGACGACAGGGACCTGGAGAAGTAGCGAGACGTGGACCCTTGCTAATCCGTCCGGTCCGGCCAGAGGACGCCGGCGCCATCTGGTCGATCCTCGAGCCAACGATCCGGGCCGGGGAGACTTACACGCTCGATCCGCAAATGAGCGAAGCGGAGGCACTGGCCTATTGGCTGGGAGCGGATAAGGACACGTTCGTCGCTGAGGAAGATGGCTCGATCGTCGGGACATATTTCATACGCCCGAATCAGGCAGGCGGCGGCGCTCACGTGTCCAACTGCGGCTACATGACGAGCAACGCCGCGACAGGGCGTGGCATCGCTCGGATGATGTGCCAGCACTCATTGGACTACGCGCGGACGCGGGGATACCGTGCCATGCAGTTCAATTTCGTCGTGAGCACAAACGAGCGAGCCGTGCGCCTGTGGGAGTCGCTTGGCTTCAAGACGGTGGGACGTCTCCCGCTTGCGTTCAAACATCCAACCCGTGGCTACGTGGATGCGCTGGTGATGTTTCAAGCCCTCTAGTCTCCAAGGGGCTTTCGCCCTCGGACTCCCTTAACAGGCGTAGCCGTTGATCACGAGACTTGCTTGGATCAGTCGTCTCGTTCGCTGCGCGTCGCGAGCGCAGAAAAGCCGTGACGTCGCCGAACCATAATCCACAGCAGCGGCGCGAAGATCAGCACGACGCCAAGGATGATTCCCGTATAACGGTTCGATACGTCGAGCAACTTGAGCGCGCTCGCGAGCAGCACGAACCCGAGCGCTCGCCGCACGAGGCCGCCGGGTGCGCGTGCCGACAGGTGAGCGCCCAGCCACACACCGGGAATGCTACCCACCAGCACCGACGTCGTCAGCGCCAATTGAAAATCGCCGAACAAGATGTGACCAATCGCCGCGGACGCCACCAAAGGGACCGCCTGGACGAGATCGGTGCCGACGAGCTCGCTCGCCTTCAACCCGGGATACAACGCCATGAGCGCGATGATGATGAGCGACCCGGAACCGACCGACGTCATGCCGACGATGAGGCCGCCGAGGATACCGACGAGTACGACCGGAAACGGCCGGACCTCCACTCGTGGGCGTCCCTGCGGCAACGGCGCGGCACGTCCGTCGCGGACCCGCGCATGTTCGATGAGGCGGAAATACGCGCGGACCATGAGTCCTACCGCCGAACACAATAGGGCGATGGCGAGCGCCGTGCGGATCACCCGTTGCACGTGTTCGCCGTCGCCAAGTGCGCGCGCCACGAGCACTCCGGCGAAGGCCGCTGGAACCGATCCGACGCACAGCCACTTGACGAGTGCCAGGTGGACGGTCCCCCGCCGCAGATGCACCAGCGAGCCGACGGGCTTCATCACGGCACTCGCAACGAGGTCGGACGAGACCGCGGTGAGCGGCAGCACATTGAAGAAGAGCACCAGCACGGGGGTCATCAGGGCGCCGCCGCCCATCCCCGTGAGTCCGACGACGATGCCGATGCCAAAGGCGGCGACGGCCAGAGGCAGGTCGAAGCTCACGGTGTGCCGGCCGTTTGCATGCGTGAAGACATCGCGACGATCCTAGCAGCCTCTCGGACGATTCGGAGTGGACCTCGCGAGTGCGCACGCGTTCATGGCAAGCGTGTGCAAGGAGCCGCGCGCACCAGCTGCCGCGCGGCTCCACTTGATGCTACTGGCGCTCGTACACCTCCGTGTTCGTGTACGGCTTGTTGTTGGCGTCCATGCCCTTCACCACCCGGGTCAACGACTTGCCATCCGCATTGAGCGTCGTGTGAGTGCTGCCGACTTCCTTGCCATTCAGGGAGGACGTGCTGTCGATCGTGTTCGCGTTCACCCGCTTGGCCGCGACGGTTGCGCCCGACGCAGGGGCACCTTCCGTATAAGTGACGGCCCCGCCCTTCATTGGCAGTGTGTACCTCACTGATATCGGTTTTCCAGCGCCATCGGTGCCCGTGACGCTGACGGCAAGATCAGCGCCCTTCTCAACGACGACAACGCTCACCGCCTTCGGTTCCGTGCCTGCCGCGAACTTCGATTTCGCGACGTTCAACTTCCACGTGCCCGCGAATCCGTCCGCCGCTGAGACCGTGCTGGCGAAACCGAGCACCATGAGTCCCAGAACGAGTCTCTTAATCATGTGTGACGCCTCCTTCGATGTTCCTTCAATGCTGGCCGAGAAATGTCGGCACAACTTGACCATCCATTGTTCCGTCGAGAAGCTCGCCGGCCTCTCCGGGCAAACGTTGTATCAGGGGATCACGCCAACTGGTGTTGCACAGGACCGCGCGATCGACAAGTCGCGCTGAATCCAAACCGGAGGTTGACCGATTCTGCCCGGGCTCCCGACGTCGGTCAACTGTTTTCCGACAAGGCTTCCCGTCGCTGCTGGCCCTTACATATGGACATCGCAAAGGTGCGCCTTACGCCGCGCTCGCGTACCAGCCCCGCCCGCCAGCGCTCGTCAGCGATCGGAATCCGAATCGCTCTTGGCGCGACCCGTGGACAACTGCGGGCGCTGGTCTTGCGTCAGGCCGTGGTTGTCCTCGGAGTTGGCATCGCAGCCGGACTCGCCGGGGACCGTCGAACGAGAGAATCTGGAGTCGGGCCGTGATTTCCAGATAACTCGTTTCGACCTCCACCCGAGACGGGAAGCCTGCACAAGTCCGCGATCGCCTCGATCACGGTCGACTTGCCAGTGCCATTCTCGCCAACGAAGAAAGTGACAGGTGCCGTGAACTCGATGTCGAGACCGCGAATGGCTGGAATGTTAAAAGGACATTCGCGACCATCGGCGACGCCGTCGGTTGTCGCTCGAGCGCGCGCGAGCCGTCGTGGCCTGGCTGACCTCCGAGGCGTTCCAGTCGCCCTCAGCGCGGCGTTTGGTCGTGATCTCGTGCGAGCATGAAGGCGTCACGCGAGCGCACTACCGTTTGCCGATATCGAAGGAGATGCCCTGAGCGACGCGAAACTGTTCGGATCCCTGGCGGCCAAACGACTTGAACCAGCGGCCGTCAGTTCGCAGATCCAACGCGCTATTCAGCGGCATCTTCAGGCCGCCTCCAGCATTCACCGTCAACGCCACGCGCGACTCAGTGCCGACCGGCGGACCAGTGGAGGAAAAAACCGGCGCGCCGTATTGCGACACCCCAACTCCCCCGACGAGATACGATGTCGCCCGGCCAGCGCGCGGAAGGGCATACAAGAGATTGGTGCTCGAACTCAGCGCGTGAATGCGACCCTCGCCACGGCGATACGCAACATCGGTCTCGACACTGAGCGTGGACGTTACGGGGAACGTGACCGTGACACCTACCGGGGAGGCTTCGGACGAGCCAACCGCGACATATGGAGTCAGTT
>JBKPNQ010000279.1:0-12743 GCA_046732715.1 Acidobacteriota bacterium
GACCCCGGTCTGACCCCGGTCTGACCCCGGTCTGACCCCGGTCTGACCCCGGTCTGACCCCGGTCTGACCCCGGTCTGACCCCGGTCTGACCCCGGTCTGACCCCGGTCTGACCCCGGGTCGCTATACGATTGGCGGCGGAGGTTCCAGTTGCGAGCGATTCTACTGACCATCGCGGCACTGACGGTTCCGGTCGCCGCGCCCACCGCGCAGGCGCCCGCCGGGCCGCGTCAGGCCGCGCGACCAGCGGCGTCGGCCGACACCCTGCGCCTGCCATTTGAAAGCTACGCGCTCCCGAACGGGCTCACGGTCATCCTGTCGCCGGACAAGACGACGCCGACGGTGGCGGTCAACGTCTGGTACAAGGTGGGCTCGAAGAACGAAGTGGTAGGACGCACCGGATTCGCGCATCTCTTCGAGCACGTCATGTTCACCGGCTCCGGGAACGTGCCCTATGGGCTTCACGACAAGCTCACCGAAGGCATTGGCGGCTCGAACAATGGCACGACCAACAACGATCGGACGACGTATTTCGAGACCGTGCCGGCAAACTATCTCGAGTCGGCGCTCTGGCTCGAGGCTGATCGCATGGGATTCCTGCTCGATGCGCTGGACCTCGCCAAGCTGAACGCGCAGCGCGACATCGTCAAGAACGAGCGGAGACAGAGCGTCGACAATCAACCCTACGGACGCGCCAGCGAGATCCTGGCGAAGGCCACCTACCCGCCGAGTCACCCCTACTCCTGGGACGTCATCGGCAGCATGGCGGATCTCTCGGCCGCGTCGGAAGAAGACGTCAAGAGTTTCTTCCGTTTGTATTACGCGCCGAACAACGCGTTCCTCGCGATCGTTGGCGACTTCGATCCCACCCAGGCAAAAGCGTGGATCACGAAATACTTCGGCGACATCCCGCGCGGCAAGCCGATCACGCGGCCAAAGGTCGATCCGGTCACGCTGACCGCTGCGAAGCGACTGGTGTATGAGGACCGCGTGCAAGTACCACGGCTTTACGTGCAGTGGCCGACGGTCGGAGAAACGAGCGACGACCGATTCGCACTCGACGTGCTGGCGACGATTCTCGCGGGGCCGCGCACGGCTCGAATCACGAAGGCGCTCGTCTACGATGAGCAATCCGCCGCAACCGTCAACGTCTTTCAATCCACGAATGAAGACGTCGGCGATTTCGTGTTGATGATTACGCCGCGACCCGGTCACGCGCTAACCAACCTGGAGGCCGCCGCCGACGCGATCATCGAACGTCTCAAAACGGAGGGACCGACGGCTGAAGAGATCCAGAAGGCGACCGCCGGCGAGGAACTGGGCTTCGTGCGCAGCCTCGAGTCCAATCTCGGAAAAGCATTCCGCCTCACCGACGGCGCCGGCTATCACGGCGATGCGGGGTACTTCCGCACCGAGTACAACAAAACGCTGGCGGTCACCGCGGAGGACGTCAAGCGGGTCGCCAACAAGTATCTGACGCGCGGCCGCGTCGTGCTCAGCGTCGTTCCGACCGGCAAACTGGATCAGGCGGCGAAGCCGGATGAAAGCACTCGCGTGACGGACTACGACGAGAAGAAGCCGGAAGGTGGCAAATGAGGGCGCCGGTTGTGCTTGCCATCGCACTCTGCCTGTCGCTCACCGCAGCGGCGCAGCAAGGGCTGGACCGCAAAAAGATCCCAGCGCCTGGACCAACGCCGGTTCTTCATGTGCCGGCATGGAGCAGGAGCGTCTTGCCCAACGGCGCGGAGCTGATCGTTTCCGAGAAGCACGACCTTCCGCTCATCTCGTTTTCGATGACCTTCCTTGGCGGCGACGACCAGTTCGAGCCTGCCGGGCGACAGGGCGTCGCGTCGCTGACGGCCGCGCTGTTGAGCGAGGGAACAAAAACCCGCAACGGCGAAGCGCTGTCGAATGCGCTGCAGTTGTTGGGCACTGCGGTGGCGTCAAGCGTCTCTGGCGAAAGCGGCAATGTCGGTTTCGTGTCGACGTCCGCCAAGTTCGGTCCAACCCTCGACATCCTTGCCGACATGCTCCTGAACTCGACGTTCCCGGCGGCGGGCCTCGAGCGGCTTCGCGGTCAACGGCTGGTCACGCTCACGCAGGCGCGCGCGCAGCCCAGTTCGATCGCCAATCGCGTTTTTCCGCGCATTGTGTTCGGCTCCAATCATCCCTACGGTCGTCTCGTGACCGAAGAGTCGCTGAAGGCGATCACGCGGGACGACATCGTCGCCTTCCACAAGGCGTATTACCAGCCCGGACGCGCGCTCATCACCGTCGTCGGCGACACGACAACCGCAACCGTCAAGCCGGTGATTGAGAAGGCGCTGGCCGGTTGGACAAAAGGCGGGGAACGGCCGACGTTCAACTACCCGGCAGTGTCCGAGCCGCGTCAAACGACCATCTTCCTCGTCGACAAGCCGGGTGCTGCGCAATCGACGTTCGCGATCGGCCGTCCCGGTCCGCCGCGCAGCACGCCCGACTACTACGCGCTCCAGGTGATGAACACGATCCTCGGCGGCATGTTCCAGTCGCGGCTGAACGCGAACATCCGCGAAGAAAAGGGTTACAGCTACGGCGTGAACTCGAGCTTCGGCTACGGCAAGGGCCCGGGCGCATTTCGCGCGGGCGGCGACATCGTGACGGCGAAGAGCGACGCTGCGCTCGTGGAATTCATGAAGGAGCTCCGCGGAATCGTTGGTAGCCGTCCGATTACCGACGAGGAATTGACGACGGCGAAGGACGCCCTGATCCAGCGATTGCCTGGAACATTTGCCTCGGTCAGCAGTATCAACTCCGCCATCACGACGGTGTGGACGCAGCACCTGCCCGATGATTACTACCAACAGTACGCGACGCGGATTGCGGCGATCACAAAAGACGAGGTGCTTCGTGTGGCGAAGCAGTACGTGACGGTCGACAATCTCGCGATCGTCATTGTTGGCGATCGGTCGGTCATCGAGGCACCGCTCAAGGCCACTGGCATCGCACCGATTGTGCTCTACGACATCGAGGGCAATCCGCTGGCCACGCCGTAGAGGTGACTTTCCGGCATCGGGGAAGCGCCTGCGGCCCGAACGAGGCGCGAAGCCGCCGAACGAGAGCGAGCGGGGGTGGGGCCCCGCGAGCACTACGTAAAGAGGACAGACGCTCTTGCCTCGGCGAAGTATCCTTGGACCATGGCCGCCAAAGCTGATCGAGACGTCCTGACCGTGGCGGGTCAGGACGTCTCGATCAGCAATCCCAACAAGGTCCTCTTTCCTGAAGCCGGCTACACGAAGCTGGATCTCGTCCGCTACTACCTTGCGGTCGCGGATGGTGCGCTGCGCGGCGCGGGCGGGCGCCCGACAGTCCTCGTTCGGTATCCGAATGGCATCGACGGCGAGTACTTCTATCAGAAGCGTGCGCCGCAATCGCGGCCCTCTTGGATCGACGTCGTCTCGCTGAGCTTTCCGTCCGGCCGCACGGCTGAAGAAGTGGTTCCGCGCGATGCCGCGACCCTCGCCTGGATGGCGAACCTCGCCTGTCTCGAACTCCATCCCCATCCGGTGCGCGCTGACGATCTCGATCATCCGGACGAACTGCGCGTCGATCTCGATCCGGTGCCTGGCATCGCCTGGCCGCAGGTTCGCGAAGTCGCGGCCGTCGTCGAATCAACGCTGCACGATTTTGGCCTCGTTGGTTGGCCGAAGACGTCAGGGTCTCGCGGCATTCACGTCTATGTCCGCATCGAGCGGCGTTGGACGTTTGGCGAGGTGCGGCGCGCGGCACTCGCCTTCGCCCGCGAGGTCGAACGGCGTGCGCCAACACTGGCGACGAGCAAGTGGTGGAAGGAAGAGCGGCACGGCGTCTTCCTCGACTACAACCAGAACGCGAAGGATCGAACGATCGCCAGCGCCTACTCGGTCCGACCCAAGCCGGACGCGCGCGTCTCCGCACCGCTGACGTGGGACGAAGTCCGCGACTGCGAGCCGGAAGACTTCAATTTGAAAACGATGCCGGATCGGTTTCGCGAGATCGGTGACCGTCACGCGGGCATCGATCGTCATCCATGCTCGATCGACGCCCTGCTCGAGCTGTCGAAGCGACATGAGAAGGCAGGAATGGGGGACGCACCCTGGCCACCGCAGTACAAGAAACAGGCAGGTGAGCCGGCGCGCGTACAGCCGTCGCGAAAGCGCACATCGAAACATCCGCTGATCGAGATTGGCCGGGCGATCAAGAAAGAGGATGCGCTCGCCGGGCTGGAGCGATGGCGCGCCCGGTATCCCGAGGCTGCGGCGCATCTCGAGCCGGCCGACGTACTCGTCGACGCCATGCGCGGTCGGTTTGCGACGTGGACGCGGATTCGCGTCAACCTTCAGCATGTACCCGACCCGCTGCGCCCGGTGCAGGAAACGCTCGATCCAGATGATGCTCCAAAGGGGTGGGGGCCGCATGACGTCGATGAGTGGAAGCGCCACACGGCCGCCGCTCGAGCGCGCCGTCCTCGTCCGGCTGGACGATCGAAGGATCGTTGAGTGGCGCCGCGCCGCCCGTCGGAGAGCCGCACTATCTTGGAATCGTTCGCCCCCGCAGCAATGCCGGCCATCCTCTTGACCTGCGCGCGTGTGATGCTGGAGGATCAACGGCTATGGCTGAATACAACCCGAATGTCGTCAGTGCTTCAACCACCGGGGCGAAGCTGCCCGATGGCGTGGTCGGCCTCGATTCGCTCGAACCGTCCGCTCCCGTCGACGGCTGCCGCGTCTTCACGCATTACAACGGACCAACAGACGAACTCAGCGGTATGGTGGCCGGAATGTGTGTCCTCGATCCCGGATCGACACCGCATCCGCCGCACGTGCATCCAGAGGAAGAGTTCATGATCGTCACATCTGGCACCGGGGAGATCTTCTGCGCCGGCAAGACGACGAAGGTTGGTCCCGGCGCCATGATGTATTGCGCGGGCAACGTCATGCACGGCATCACCAACACGGGGAAGCTGCCGATGACGTTCTACTGGTCGAAGTGGCTGGGCAAGTAGCGGACCTTACTCTTCGTCTTCTGCGGCTCCGCCGGCGCGGACGACGTCTTCCTGTTTGATTTTTTCGACGTTGAACTTCGTCGCCGCGCGCAACATCCGGTCGAGCACGTCATCGACGTCGAACTCGGTTGACGTCGAAAACCGGATGGGGTTGACCCGCGCGATGACGAACGGCCTCAGGTAGGGGCTCGTGAACCCACGTCCCTTCAGCTTCTGCACGATTCGCCCGACCTCGTCGTCGATCGCGAGCAGTCTGGACGCACGACGCTCACGCTCGGCGAGCGCCTTGGTCACCCGCTCGTCGAGAAAGTCTTCAATCCTCCTGAGCACCGACTGATACGCTCCGCCGCTCAGCCTGGGCCGCTGCTCGTACGCGGCGCCAAGTGTCAGGAATGCGGGCTGGTCGAACTCGAACGCGAATTCCCGCTCGAGTCGATTACCCGACCGTTCGGCGAGCGCGCGCTCCATCCGAATCGTCTCGAGCGACTTCTCTTTGAGGTTGTGGGCCTTCTCGGTATTCAGCGCCAGAATCTTGAACGCCACCTCCGGGTCCGGAAGCAGGAGTGCGATCACCGTCTGCGCGCCAATCTTTCGCAGCGCCTGCAAACGATGATTCCCGTTCGGGGTCCAATACCCATCGTGCTCGCGAATGGCGATGATCGGATCGAGGAACCGGCCGAGTGTCTCGATGACGTTCATCAGCCGTTTCACGTGCGGCTCAGACGGGTCGCGCTGGAACGGCGTTGGTTCGACTCGATCGATCGGCAGCGCCGCCAGGAGGACGGTCGTGCCGCCAATCGGCTCGCGATACGCCGTCAGCATTGCTCCGCCGTCTGACTCGACTTGTCCCTTCAGCCGCGCGATCTCTGGATCGTTCGGAGCGGTAATGTCCGAAGGTGCGAGCCCGATGGATTTGGGTGCGACCTTCTTCCGCCGTTTGACGGTCTTCTTCTTCGCCATTGGTGGATTAAATCATGACCCGCGGATCCGGATCCCGGACCACGGATCCCAGTACGGTTGCCGGCCGCGCCGCGTTCCCGCGGTATCATCCTGCGACCCGGCAGGAGAACCCTCATGGCTGCACGATTCTTTGCTTCGCTCACCCTGGCTGGAGCCCTGATTCTTGCGCTGGCTCTGCTGGTCCAGGCGCAGAACGCGACCCGCGGCACCATCCAGACACCTGGGGGCGGCCGAGGTCCAGGTGCCGCGCCGGACGCGAACGATCCGGCGAATGCGAATGCCGATCTCTCGACGAAGCCGCCGGTGCTCCCGGTCACGGCCGACGAGCAGGTCAAGCGCTTCTGGCTCCCGCCCGGCTATCGTCTGACGCCGATCGTGTCGGAGCCAGTCATCGAGGATCCGGCGCAGATTGCGTTCGACGGCAACGGCCGCATGTTTGTCGTCGAGCTCCGCGGCTATTTTCAGACACCTGACGGCATCGACCTCATCCCGCCGATCGGGCGCATCTCGGTGCACGAGGATCGCGACAACAACGGCAGCTTCGAACACCACGCGGTCTTCGTCGACAAGCTCGTGTTTCCTCGATTCGTCATGCCATTCGGCGCCAACGCGATCCTGACGATGGAAACGAACGCCGACGAAGTGTGGAAATACACCGATACGAACGGCGACGGTCAGGCCGACAAGAAGGAACTGTTCGCGACGAATTTCGGTCGCGCCGGCAACATGGAGTCGCAGCAGGCGAGCCTGTTCTGGGCGATGGACAACTGGTTGTACAGCACCGTCAACGCGTTCCGATTGCGCTGGACGCCCAACGGTCTGCTGAAGGAACCCACCGGGCCCAACAGCGCGCAATGGGGCGTCACGCAGGACAACGATGGCAAGGTGTGGTTTCAGGGCGGCGCCAGCGGGGTGCCGGGATATTTTCAGTTCCCGATTCACTACGGCAACTTTTCGACGCCCGATCAACTCGAGCCCGATCTGAACATCGTCTGGGGCGCGCCAATCTTGATCGGAGACATCCAGGCCGGGATCCCCGGCACCCGCCTCCCGGACGGATCGTTGATTTACGCGACGGCGGCGGCCGGCAACGAGATCTATCGCGGAGATCGACTGCCGAAAGATTTGATTGGCGACTATCTCCACGGTGAAGTCGTTTCCCGAATCGTGCGGCGACTGAGGCCGATCAAAGCTGACGGCCTCACCCAGCTGCGGAACGTCTATCCGCGCTCGGAGTTCATCCGTTCGCTCGACCCGTTGTTTCGTCCAGCCGACGTCACGACCGGGCCAGACGGGACGATCTACATCGCCGACATGTATCGCGGGATGATTGAAGGCGCCGAATGGGCGAAAGAAGGCACGTATCTTCGGCAGAAGATTAAGCAGTACCAACTCGACAAGATCACGGGCCACGGCCGGATCTGGCGTCTCACCTACGACGGCATGCCGCGCGACCCTACTCGGCCTCGCATGCTGAGCGAGACGTCCGCGCAGTGGGTCGCGCATCTCTCGCACCCGAATGGCTGGTGGCGCGACACGGCGCAGCAGCTACTGGTGTTGAAGCAGGACAAGTCCGTCGTTCCTGCGCTTCAGGCGCTCGTGCGCACGTCCAAGAATCCTCTCGCCCGATTCCACGCGTTGTGGACGCTCGAGGGGTTGAACGCGCTGACCGCGCCACTCACGCGTGAAGTGCTCACCGATCCGGATCCGCGCCTACGGATTCAGGGGCTTCGCGCAAGTGAGACCCTCTACAAAGCCGGCGACCACTCGTTCGAGGCGGACTACCAGCGACTCGCCAAAGACACCGACACCGACGTCGTCATCCAGGCGATGCTGACGATGAATGTGCTCAAGACGCCGGCTGCGTCAACGGCGGTCAAGGCCGCGATGGACGGCAACAAGGCCAGAGGCGTCCAGTTTGTTGCCGAACGCATTCTGAATCCTCCCGGCGGCGGACGTGGACGGGGCGGGCCGACGCTCACTGCCGAACAACAAAGCAGCCTGGAACGCGGCGGCTCGATCTACACCGAGGTGTGTTTTGCCTGCCATGGCTCCGACGGGCGGGGTACGCCAACGCCCGGTGCGGCGGTGGGCAATACGCTGGCGCCATCGCTTGCCGGATCGCCGCGGGTCAACGGACATCACGACTACGCGATCAAGGCCGTCATGCACGGTCTCGCCGGGCCGGTGGATGGCCGGACCTATCCGCAAGTGATGGTGGCGATGGGTTCCAACAAAGATCAATGGATCGCGGACGTTGTCTCGTACGTGCGCAACAGCTTCGGCAACTCCAGCGGCTTGGTCACGGTGCCGGACGTCGCGCGCGTCCGTGCCGCGACCTCCGACCGAAAGGCTCCGTGGACCGCGCCCGAGCTGGATGCCTCTCTGCCGCGCCCGCTCGTGCCGTCGGCCGAATGGAAGGTGACCGCCAGCCACGAGGGGCATCCACCGCCCCAGGCGAATGCCGACGGCGGCTACAACTATCGAGGTGACGCGGCTGGCGGCCTCACGTTCATGGGCTGGACGACGGGCGAACCGCAGCAGCCGGGGATGTGGTTCCAGGTGGAGTTGCCAGCGCCGGTGCGGTTGACGGAAATCCGGTTCACGTCCTCGACGACCGGGACTGGTGCGACACAAACGTCAACATTTCCGCGCGCATATCAGGTCCAGGTGTCAGGGGACGGGACCACATGGAGTTCGCCGGTTGCTGAAGGTCAAGGCGTCGCCGGGATCACCGTGATCGCGTTTACGCCGGTCAGCGCGAAGTTCGTGCGGATCACACAGACCGCCAACGTTGCGAACCTGCCGCCATGGTCGATGCGGTTATTGCGCTTGTACGAGGCGCCGCACTGATCCACGAATCAACGACGTTCCCTGTCACACTGCGATTACATAAAGAGCAAACAGGAAAAGAGAGAAAGGAGAATTCTCCATTCTCTTTTCTCCTGTTCGTCTCTTGGCTCAATCGCAGCGCGACAGTGGCTGGGGTTAAGTAGAGGTTCAGAACGTCGTCCGCACCCCGAACTGGAATCGCCGCGGATTTCCCGCTGAAAGAATCTGCCCGAACGTCGGAGATGCGAAGAAGCTGTCGGGCAGGTCGTAGTTGACATGATTGGTCAGGTTAAAGGCTTCGAAGCGGAGGTCGATCTGGGCAGTCGGACCAACGTGAAAGTGCTTCACCAGCGCGACGTTCAGGTTCGCGTAGCCCGGCCCGCGCAGGGTATTGCGCCCGCTGTTGCCAAACGTGCCAAAAGGAGGCAGCGAAAACGCCTTGGTGTTGAACCAGGCGGTGGCGCTCGGCGACGAGACTGAGGTCGTGCCGCTGACGTTTGGCCGATCGTTGAAGCCAAACCCCAGGTTCGAACGGCCCGTGTTGCTGTTGTCGATGTCCGGCAGCAACATCACGGTAAACGGCCGCCCGCTTTCTGCGGTTGCGACGAGCTCGAAGTCCGTATCGCGGAACGTCTTGCTGAACCAGCCGAGGTCTCCAAGGAACTGCCCAGGAGCAAACGGCAACGGCCGGATCAGCGCGGCCGAGAACCGGTGACGGACATCAAACGAAGACGGTCCTTTCTCGGCTGCGGGATCCAGGCTGTTCTGCGGAAAGTTTGGATCGCCCGCACTCGTGAAGAACCCTGACGCATCGTCAGTCGACTTGCCGAGGGTGTACGACAACAGCATTGCTGTGCCGCTTGAAGGACGTTCCTGATAACGGATCTGCATCGAGTTGAACAGCGACGATGCCCGGGACTCGATGAGCGTGATGTCGGCAAACAGCGGATTCGGCCGCAGGTTGAACGGAGTCGGGCTCGCGGGCGGTTGGTTCGCGTCGCGCGCGGAGATCAGGCTATGTCCGCTCGATCCCACGTACCCGATCTCGAGCGATCGCGTCAGGCCGAACATGTGCTGCAGGTTGACGTTCCACTGCGCCATCCACGGCGTCTGCAAGTCGCGCTGGAATGCCGTAGCCGACTGTGGAATGTAGACGGGGAACGACGCCGGGAACGGATCCGAAAGCGTGGGAGCGTCTCCGGCACCAGGAAAGAAAACGCTCAAGTTGAAATAGGGCGGATTGAAGTAGAGACCTTCGGACGTCGCCAGCGCCCCCTGGTTGTAGTAGATGCCGTAGCCGCCGCGGACGACATTCTTGGCCTCCGTGCCGAGGGCCCAGGCGAAGCCCGCCCGCGGACCGAGGTTGTTTCGGTCGGGCTCGTAACCGCCGCGCGGCATGCTGCCGGTGCCCACCTGCACGAGTTGTCCAGTCGACGTGTCGTAGAGATTCGCACGATTGTCGGCATCGACAGGCGGGGCGATGTAGTCGTACCGCAACCCTGCGGAGATGGTCAGCGACGATGTCGGCCGCCAGTCATCGTGTGCGAACAGGCTCCAGCTACGGCCGCGCAATTCCTGTGGATTATCCAGGTGTGCGCCGCCGGTGATCACCGGCAAGCCGAGAAGGAGATCGGCGAGCGCGTTGCCGGTGTAGCCCTGATTGACGAACGTCAGGAAGCCGCGAGACTGCACGTCGCGATATGCCGATTGGCGAATGCCGTACAGCTCCACTCCGGCCTTCAGAAGATGATGGCCGGCCGTCATCGTGGCCGCGTCTGACAACTGAAATGTATCGGACGTACTCTCCTGCGGAGTCGTGTACTCGTGGCCGAGAGGTGAATAGCCGGTAATCGAGATCACGCTCAGCCCCGCATCACGTGGATTCGATCCGAATGGCTTCAGGCCCACCGACGCGTTGTCGATCTGCGTGTTTTCGGCAAAAACCCCGATCGACACGCGGTTGTACCCAAATCGGACATCGTTGACGATCTTGCCCGTTGGCATGTGCGTGAACGTGAGGGCCACGTTCTGACCACGCCTGGGCACGTTCGTGCCGAACCCGGGGATGAGGGCGAATCCCGGGCCGGCGAACGGATCGGACAAGCGGCGATCACTGAAGCTATACCTGCCGGTCAACTGGGAACCACCGGCGAAGGATTGATCGATCCGGAGGTCGGCCTGATCGATGTCGTCGCTGCGCGTCGGCGACGACACGTAGTTCGCAAACGGCTGATTGCGGTTTGGGAGCGGATACAGGGCTGCAATCGAACGGCCAATGGGGCTCTGAAAGAACGACGGAATCATGTCGCCAGGGAACGGTTGTCCGGTGAGGAAATTGATCGGGCGGCTGAACAGGCTGTGCGAGAAGTCGCCGTTGCGTTCGGCCGGCGTCGGCACGTTGCTCACCCTCGTCACGCCCTCACGCAGGTAGGTGTGCTCGTAGTCGCCGAAGAAGAACGTGCGGCCCGAGACGATGGGGCCGCCGATCGAGCCGCCAAATTGATGGCGGTCGTAGTCAGGAGCCGCCACGTCGGTCGGTGCGAAGTGATTGCGGGAGTCCAGCGCGCCGTTGCGGAGGAATTCGTACGCGGATCCTGAGAGCTTGTTCGCGCCTGACTTCGTGATGACGTTGATCTGGCCGCCGGCATTCCGGCCAAACGACGCGTCGTACGACGAGGTGAACACCTGGAATTGATCGATGCCGTCGATCGGCGGCCGTACGCCCGGCGTATTCAATTTCGGATCGATGTTGTAGACGCCGTCCAGCAGAAAGCCGTTGAAGTCTTCACGCGCGCCGTTGACCGACAGCGCGAAATCACCGCGCCCCGTGCTGGCCGATCCCTGAGGCGGCGGCACCGTCCCCGGCGCCAGCAGCGCCAGTTCGAAAAAGTTGCGTCCGTCGAGCGGCAGTTCGGTGATGGTGCGTTCGTCGATGAACGTATGAACGGCCGGGGTGTCCCGATCGACGGGGATGAACGGTGCGGTCACATCGACAGCCTGCAACACCGTTCCGATTTGAAGAGGGATCTGCAACCAGAATTCCTGATTCATCGCCAGCTCGGCCCGGGCGACGAACGGCCCGAAGCCCGTCTGTTCGATGTTCACGCGATACAGGCCGGCTGGCAACTCCGGCACGCTGAATCGGCCGCCATCGTCGGTCGTTACCCGGCGAGTCTCTCCTGTATCCTCGCGCGAGACACGTACCTCGACGTTGGAGATGCCCTTCGACGACGGGTCGGTGACGACGCCTCGAATCGATGCGCGATGCTCCTGGGCGGCGACCGCCGGTGAAATCAGCAGAGCGATCAAGGCAGCGGCGAGGATCAAGCGGCTTGAAATCAGCATCAGGTCTCGTTAGACGCAATACTGACAATACTAGCTGTCAGTTTCAGTTGCCAGTTGCAGTGCCCAGTCATGCCGGCGGCAAGGTGGGAGACCAATCTTTGGACACTCGAAGCCGGACACTGTCCGGGAGGTGGAGACTGGCAACTGGAAACTGGGAACTGGAAACTGGGAACTGGGAACTGGAAACTGGGAACTGGCAACTGCCACCTGACCGATAACGCAAACGACAGGATGAATGCGATGTTGTAAGCCGCGCCCGCGCTGGTGCGGAGCCAGTGGCACGTCGAACGTGACGATGCCCAAGCACGGCCACCTGCTCGGACCGCGCGACCATGGCCGGCAACGGAATGAACGCAGGCAGCTTCCACCGTCGCTCGTCGAACGGGATCGCGTCCGCGCGTCCACCAGAACAGCCAGGTGTTCAGAATTGGATCGCCCGCGTCGCTCGGTATGGGTGTTGAAAGAGATTGTGCGAGCGGCCGGGTCCGGAAAGTGGCGAGCGACAGAAACGCAACGCGCAGCCGAAGTGCACGGTCTGGCATCGATCGTGGCGAGCATAATCTACCCTGCTTACAGTTTTCGCT
>JBKPNQ010000280.1:0-39480 GCA_046732715.1 Acidobacteriota bacterium
CCCTGGTGATTCGATAGGACAACGCGCCGGCACTGTCGAGGTTTCGCCCCTGGGGATACCATACCCACGCCGCAACCGCGAGCAGCACCACCAGCGCAATGACTCCGCAGGAGAGCAGCAGAGTCCGGCGGCTGATGCCGCGTCGCACGAATAATCCAGCGGCGCCCATCCCGAGCGCCGCCGCGAGCGCCGTTCTCGAGCCGGCCATCCATATCCCCGCAGCAATCAAGGCGCAGGCGGCACCGGATTGAACCGGCAACGATCGCAGGAACCCGGCAGCAATGAACAGCATCAGCACGAAGTACGAGCCGGCCGCGTTCAGATCGGGGAAGTGCATGTTGGTGCGCACCGTGGCGAATTGGACGAGAAATGCCGTCCAGGGGTGCGGCTGGGCGACTGCGGAATTGATGACTCGAAGCAGATTGAGCAGCGCCGCCGCCGCGGCACTCACCATCAACATGCGCAGCATACGAGCCGTGCGACCAGTCTCGACGGCGCACACATCTGCGGTGATGACCATCAGGGCGAGGCTCTCGAGAAAGAGCATGCTCGCCGTCAGCGGCATCGAGCCAACCAGATAGTTTTGGGTGACAATCGATCGGAGCTGATCGGCCGCGCTGATGTCGGCCCGCACGACGTGGAGAACCACTGCGCTGGTGACGAGAGCGGCAACTGAAAGTGAAACCAGGAGAGCGCTGGCAACACCGAACCGGGCGGGGACACGTATCGGCTCGGGATCGGCGACGTGACGAACCGCAGCGCCGAGCAGGAAGGCAAGCACCAACGCTTCCGCAAAATTCAGCGGCGCCGACCCCGTGCGCGTCAGCGCGAGGATCGTCGCGGCAAACGGACCCAGACCGGCAAGGATCAGCAGCCCGTTGAAAGGGCTCCACGCAGCAACGAGCGCCAGCACTCCCGCACAGAGTCGCGGTCCCCATCCGACAGGTTGATAGAAGATCGACAGAAGGGGAGCAGTCGCGAGCAGCGTCGCCAGGATCCAGGCGATGCGCGCCAGGGGGCGTGCTGCTGGGCGATCGACACTCATCCGGTCATTCATTGTACTGGCGACCAGAGAGGACAACGCCGTCATTTCAACGAGGCTGGCCTAACGGCGCGATCGCGCCATCGGCATAGAAGAAGAAGTGCGCCTGTTCTCGCTGCACTTCAGGGGCAAGGCTCAAGACAACTCGCGCCTCGCCGCCCGTCGTGTCCGCGTTGACCTGACCGAGCGGCGTCTCCATGCTGACCGCCGCGCCGGCATGAAGCGGCACGTCGAACTGGCGCAGGTCGTGCGAGAGCACGAAATTGTCGCGGTAGCCGGGCGAAGTAATCACAATCCGACGTGGTCCATCCCACGCCACGTGAATCGGCGTTTCGACACGCACCACGCGGATGAGCACTTGAAACACCTCAGGCATGCAGCCGCGTGGGATTTCGAACGTCTCGTAGTAAAAATGCGAGTACACGCCACGCATCGCGACGGGACTGGTAAGAAAGACGACGTGACCTGCGCCGCACGAAGGCGCGAGCGTCGAGTCGACCAGTTGGGCGCCTTCTGCTGTCATCTGTCCGGCCCAACGCCAGTCCTGGATTCTGAAGACAATCTGGACGGTGGACGTCACCAGTAAGGCGGCGACGAGAGCAAGCGCGACACGTCTCGCACGGCCCGCCTGTTCAACGACCAGCGCCGCAACCAGTAACGACAGGGCCGCCGAAGGGAGATACAGATACCGCTTGCCTTCGGTCAACGCCGAGATCGGGAGGCACGTCGCAACCAGCAACGCTCCAAGGAACCAATATCGATCGTCATCGAGCAGTCGCCGCCACAGGGCATAGACGACGACAATGACAGCAAAAAGGGCGATCGCCCCGAAGATCCAGGCGGCGGGTGCGGCCGAATCGCTGAAGACCGATTCTCCCGGCGCCAGCACGGGTGAGGCGAGATAGTAGGTTGCGAATCCGGCCACCGCGAGTTTCTCGCGGGCGAGCGACCCCGCTCTGCCCGACGAGAGTACCGCCGCAGAGAGAAGCGCGAGCAATCCCGCAAGCGCGAGTGCGACGCACGCTAGTCGTCGAGGTCGCAGCCACTCACGCACCCGCACCCAGCGTTCCGAGGAGAGCGAGACGATCGCCGCGAGGCAGATGAGGAACGCGACGAGCTTTGGCAACCGCGCGGTGCCGCCGACCGCCGACACCCCGCCGGCCACCTGTCGCAGCGCACTGTACGCGACGAGGGCGGCCAGCCATGGCAACACGAGCAGAACGGTCCGCGCGGTCGTGGCCCGCAGCCGGAACGTGAACCAGCCGGCGGCGGCGATTGGCAATGCAACGGCCGCCTCCTTCGAGAGCAACGCCAGGAAAAACAGGGCTGCGGCCCCGATCTGACCGATGATGTCCGCGCGCATCATCCAGTACAACGCGGCCAGCGCGAAAGCGGTCGCGAGTAGATCAAATCTCGCCGAGATCCATACGACCGCCTCGTTGTTGGATGCATGCAGCGCGAACAGCGCCGCGGCAAGCAATCCGACCAGCGGCCGCGGCGACAGTCGAAGGCCGATGAACAGGACGAGGAGCGCACTGACCGCGTGGATCAGGATGTTGGTGAAGTGGAACGCGCGCGAGTCCTGCCCGGCACGGGCCCAATCGATCGCCTGCGACACAAATGCGAGCGGCCGGTAGTACTCGAAGAACTCGCCGCGAAAGAATCGCAGGACGTCGGCGGCGTGGCTGAGTCCGCGGAGCCGATGCAGGATCATGAAGTCGTCGCCGAGAAAGCCGACGCCGAGCGCGGGCCAGTAAATCGCCACCGTGGTGGCGATGGTCAGGCCGACCGCGATCGCAAAGGGAATCCGCGGGTCATCCGATCGCGGCGGCCCGTCGTTCATGCGTGTGGCTTCCTGCATGCGACGTGATACCCGCTGGTCATGATCCCGCGCTCACGCTGGAGCCGCCGGCTGTCGCCATATTCGCCGGTGATGAGAAAGGCAAAGGGCCGGACCATCTGGGCCGCCAGGAGCCAGATCGCGCGAAAGGGTTGCCGATGCAGCGTCTCGGCCTGCATCCCGAGGCGCTGCAACAGGACGGCGAGCGTGCCAACCGCGTCGGTTTCTTCCTGGAGCTCGAAAATCTCGAATCGGCGAAGCAGGTGGCGAAGGCCGTATTTCGTGAATCGAAAATAGTCGTGGGGCGCGTCGTGAATCGGAAACAGGAACCTCGTCGTCAACAGCAGTTGACCGCCGGGAACGAGCACACGAAAGATCTCGTCAATCGCGCGCTGCGGCTCCGGCAGGTGCTCGAGAACCTCGGTGCACAGCACGACCTCGAAAGTGGCGTCGCCGAGCCCGAGCGCCTGCGCATCGCCGATTATCTGCACGCCGATGCCGTGTTTGATATCGAGCGCGATTCGCCGTGGGAAATGACTCGCGTACGGTCCGTTCTGCGCGCCGATGTCGAGCGTACGCAGCGCGCTGGCATGCGAGGCGATGAATCGATCAAGCGTGACGCGCGTCAGCTTGCCAGACAGCATCCGGCCCACGCTCTTGGACAACGGCATCGCGGCAGTCAGTCGTGACGATCGATCACGGCGCTTTCTCTCCGATCACCGCGTAATCGAGATAGGTGAACAGGCGCGCGTTCAGCTTCTCGACGTTGGCGTTGAAAGCTTCCGCGAGATCGACGAGAGACGGTGCCGCTTGCGGTGCGGCGAATGGCTGAAGTTTATCCGCGGTGGCGACCGGCGAGCGGAACTCAATCGTCGCCGTCGTGAATCCGCTGGCGACGACGAGGTACTTCAACGTTTCGGGATGAAGCGGCCGCACGTGGGTGATGTCGCGGATGTAGCTGTCGAAGAAGGCGACCCAGCAGGCGGGGTTCAACGTTTCGAGCACGACGCGACCGCCCGGCCGGAGCTTGTAAAACGCCAGTTCGAGAAACCGCAGCAGATACGCCGGCTCGAGGTGCTCGACGACCTGCGCCGAAAAAATTCCGCCGAGTGAGCCATCGGCCAGCGAGGAGAGGTAGCCGACTGCGTCTGCCTCGGTCACCTCCAGGCCACGCGCGCGGCACGCCTCGGCCATCTCGTGATTCAGATCGATGCCACGTGCAGCAATGCCGCGGCTTGCCAGCAGGTCGAGAAACTCGCCGCGCCCGCACCCGACGTCGAGGACGTCGGTTCGGCCTTCGAACAGCGGCACGTACGACGACAAACGCTCGGCAATGGTTTCGCGGGACCCGCGAAAGCGATCTTCGAAACCGACATATTTATAGGCGTCCAACGCAGGGGCAAAGGCGTCTGACGATGGAGCGTGACGAAGTCCGGTATCCGTGCTCCGGGATCCGGGATCCGGCGTTCGGGATACAACCGGACCATCCGGCGCGACCGAGGCGAGCCGTTCCGCCTCCCGCTTCAGTGTCATCAGCGCCTGCTGGATCGTTCCGATCGTGCTGCGCAAGTCATCCTGGGCGGCGGTCAGGGTTTCGACGCGCGCATTGACGCGCTCGTCGCGCGCGCGCATCGACTCCAAGCGCTTGGCAGCGCTGTCAGCCACCCCGCTGATGGCCGCGTTGAGCACCAGCGACTGCCCGCCGATGTCGCGATCCTTGGTATCGACGTAGGCCGTGATCTGCTGAAGATACTGCAGCAGGCGTGCGTCGAACTGGGCGAGCGCGGCGAGGTGATCTCTGACGACGTCAGCAGTGGCTTCGGCCGCCCGGTGCGCGTCCCTCGCTCGTTCGATGTTGCGATTGATATGGTCGACCAGCAGCGAGTTGAAGGTGAGCTGGCGCTGGAGGTACGGACCGATCACACTCCAGACAAAGCCGGCGGCTCGCTGGCGCATGCCCGATGCTTTCGGCGGCGCGGGGACGATGTTCCACGCCTCGTTCAGCGCGGCGATCTGATGATCGTCGAGTGCTGGCGGAGGGTTTGGGATGGACGGCGCGCCGCGGACGGCTCGATCGACGGCGGTGAGCGCCTCGTTGTAGCGCGCATCGGCTTCATCGCGCTCGTCTTTCAGGCGTCGCAGCACCGCCTCGAGCGGTTCGGCAGCGTGATCGGTCATCAGGCGCCGGCGCGTCCCCCCGCGGCGGCTGCCGCGATTCGTCCCTCCATCGGGCTGCTGGCTGATGCGTGCGGTCGTTTCGGGATTCGTCCGGCGCGATACGCAAGCCGTCCTGCTTCGACCGCGAGCTTCATGGCGCTGGCCATCGCCACGGGATCCTCGGCCAGCGCGATCGCGGTGTTCATCAGCACGCCGTCGGCGCCGAGTTCCATCGCGATGGCCGCGTCCGACGCGGTGCCGACACCAGCGTCGACGATCACTGGGACGCGTGCCTGATCCTTGATAATGCGAATATTGTTGGGGTTCTGAATGCCGAGCCCGGATCCGATCGGCGCGCCCAGCGGCATCACCGCGGCCGCCCCGGCGTCCTCGAGCTTGCGGCAGATCACCGGGTCGTCGTTGGTATACGGCAGCACGACGAAGCCTTCGTTCACGAGCACGCGCGTGGCCTCGAGCAGCGCCACATTGTCGGGGAACAACGTGCGCTCGTCGCCAATCACTTCCAGTTTCACCCAGTGCGAGAGGCCCACTTCGCGGGCGAGCCTCGCCGTACGGATGGCGTCCTCCGCTGTGTAGCAGCCCGCCGTATTCGGCAGGATGAAGATCTGATTGCGATCGATGTAATCGATCAGCGACTCCTTCGATTTGTCCTGGAGGTTCACACGCCGCACCGCCACGGTCACCATGTCGGCGCCCGACGCGCGGTGCGCATCAGCCATCACCGCGTTCGAGGGGTATTTGCCAGTGCCGACGACCAACCGCGATCGGAACGTCCGGCCGGCAATGATGAGGGGATCGGAGGTCATATATAAGGCTCAGGGCTTAAGGCTCAGGGCTCACGGCTCACGGCTCAAAATCAGCCACCGCCGACAAATCTCACGATTTCGATCTCGTCGCCCTCGCGTACCACCGTGTCGTCGTACTGTTGACGCTTGATGACGACGATGTTGTGTTCGACCGCGACGATACGGGGATCGATGTTGAGTGCGGCGAGCAGCGCGCTGATGGTCACAGGGCCGGCGATCTCGTACGGCTCACCGTTCAAACGTATGGTCAAAGTCTACTCCATCTGTTACTTGCGCGTGCCCCGCCCAACGCGTTGCCGCTCGACCGCTCGCAGACTCGCCGCTCGCGGCGGCCGCAGGCACCGGCGTTTCAACCGCCGGATGTCAACGTACGAACATCGCCCTCGCGGCTCGTGCGTGACGGGGCTGTCTTCACTTCCACACCGACCGCAGTGAAAACTGCGCCAACGTGGCGTTCAGCAAGCGGTCTCCGTTGTTGACGAGATGAGCTGGCAGTGTCGTATCGGGTACTGCGCTTGCTGCCGCTTCGGCGATCGCTCGCTCGTAGTCGTCAACCATTCGTGGCATCGAGTGTTCGCGTTCCCAGTATCGGCGCCCGGCGTCGCCGAGCGACACGCGGAGCGCCGGATCCGTTGCCAGCCGCCGCATCGCCAGGCGCAGTGAGTGATCTTCGTCGAGGATGTCTATTGCGACGGTGACAGCGTTAACCTCGCGGGTCGCGCCTCGCGATTCGCCGTTCGCATGATTGGCGACACCATCCACCCGATCTGCGCGAGCCGCGAGCTGCGAATCGCGAATCGCGGCATGATTCATTTTCCACGTCCTCGGATCCAACGCCGGCACGTCGACCATGTGCGCGAGATCGACGGTAATCGTTGGCCGGCCGGCCGCGAGCGCACGCAGCCACGGGCCGGACACTTCGCGCGCCGTTGGCCATCGAAGATTCAGCGACACGTCGCAAGCGGCGATGCACGCGGTCAAGTCGGCCTCATCGGGCAGGTACCCGGTGATCGTGACCCGGCTCTCGAGCCCACGCCGCCCGACATCCGCGGCGACGTCGTAATGCATCGGGGCACCGCCGCCAAGAAGCACGTGAGCCGACGGCGCGTATGGGACGATCGCCTCGAGCGCATCCAGAATCTGAGGCACGCGCTTGTCAGGAGTAAGCCCGCCAAATACCCCGAACACGATGGCGTTTTCGGCGATGCCGTATTTGCCGCGGACGCTCGACCGCAGACGCAGACCCTCATCGTCGGTGACGAGCGTGCCGTGTGCGAGGCGAATGGCCGTAATGTTCGCGTCCGGTTGCCCTTCCTGGATCTGACGCATCAGCGGCCCGGAGTGGACGGCAGTCAGTCGTGAGGCCGCGATCACCAGGCGGGTCATCGGCCACTCGTAGTACAGCTGACTGTCAAACCCGGCGACGGCCAGCTCGGCGAGATCGGGCGAGACGTCGGGATGATTGGCCGCGAACTCCGCTCGAAAATCTGCCGGACGCTTCGTACGCAGAAGCGCGGCGGCGCGCGCGTGATGAAGGTGTGCGTCGTGCAACACGGTCAGGCCCGGGTAGCGAAAGAGATAGGGCCAGATGTAATCGTGATGCGACGAGTTTCCCAGTTGATAGATCGTCAAGCCATACGGCCGGAGCCGGTGCCGCCAGACGAAATCGTGAGCGGAGCTGACGCTGCCGCTGACCGTCGCGGCCGAGGCGGTTGTCGTGTGGACGTAGACGTCGATGTCGTGGCGCTTCCCGAGTTCGCCGACGAGTTCGGCGCTGCACGCCGCGATGCCTGACGGCACGGGCGGCATCGGACTGAACCAGGCGAGACGCATCTCTGTGTATTCTGTCAGGTGCGAGTTTCCAGTTTCCAGTTTCCGCTTTCCAGTTCGGATCAGTTGACAGTTTCCAGTCGCCAGTTTCCAGTACTGAGATTTTCACTGGGAACTGGTAACTGGGAACTGGCAACTGGCGTGTGATAGCATTCCTTAGTTGAGGCGGCGGTGAAATGCGCCGCCGAGGTGGTCATCGGGTCGGGTGCGGCCCGATTCTTTTGGCCCGCCTTGAGAAAACATTCACAAGCGCGGCCCATTTCTGTCGCATGCACGGCTGGATTCCAATCCTGATCATGCTCGTCCTGGGTGCCGGATTCGGCGCCGTCAATATTCTTGGCGCGCATCTGGTCGCGCCACGGAAGCCCACGCCCGAGAAGCTGGCGCCGTACGAATGCGGGATGCCGCCGGTCGGCGACGCCCGCGAACGTCATCCGGTCAAGTTCTATCTGGTCGCGATGATCTTTCTGCTGTTCGACATCGAGATCGCTTTCTTGTATCCCTTTGCCATGGCGCTCCGGGAGTTGCGCTGGCTTGGCTATATCCAGATGCTGCTGTTCTTCCTCATCATGCTGGCCGGCTACATCTACGTGTGGCGCAAAGGCATCTTCGACTGGGGACACGAACGGTAATTGCTGATTGTCGATTGCTGATTGTTGATTGCCCACATGGCTGAATACGACCCTGAAATCCCCGTCCTGCTGACGAGTGTCGACAAGATCGTCAATTGGGCCCGACGCTCGTCGATCTGGCCGGTGACATTCGGTCTCGCCTGCTGCGCCATTGAGATGATGGCGATGAGCGCGTCGCGATATGACATCGCACGGTTTGGTGCCGAGGTCTTTCGTGGCTCGCCGCGACAGTCCGATCTGATGATCATTGCCGGCCGGCTGTCCCGCAAGATGGCGCCAGTCCTGCGCCGCATCTACGACCAGATGCCCGAGCCCAAATACGTCATCTCGATGGGTGCCTGCGCCTCGGTTGGCGGCGTGTTCGACAACTACGCCATCGTCCAGGGCGTCGATCAGGTCGTCCCGGTGGACGTCTTTGTGCCCGGCTGTCCGCCGCGACCCGAATCGCTCATCTACGGCATCGTCCAGTTGCAGAAGAAGATCGACAGGTCGAAGGCCTTCGCGTAATGGAGTCGGACGCGATCATCCAGGTTCTGTCGAGGACGGTTCCGGTATCCGGGCTCGAGCGCGTGGCCTCGGGTGATGGAATGCCGACCATCTATGTGGCGCGCGAACAGCTGGTCGAGACCTGCCGCGCGCTGCGGGACACGCCCGAGCTCGGCTTTGCGTTTCTCGCCGATCTTCTCCCGGTCGATTACCTGCCGCGGGAACCGCGATTCGAGATCGTTTACCTGATGGCCAGCCTAGGTGTCGCCGGATTCGGCGCGACGCCACAGCGTTTGCGTGTAAAGGTTCGTGTGCCCGGCACGGACCCGAGCGTGCCGTCGGTGACGAGCGTCTGGCCGGCCGCAGGCTGGTCAGAGCGCGAGGCCTACGACTTGTTCGGGATTCACTTCGCCGGAAATGCGGATCTGCGGCGAATCCTGCTGCCCGATGACTGGGAAGGATTCCCGCTGCGGAAGGACTATCCGGTACAGATCAAGCAGCCGGTGAAGACCTACGAGCCGCTGCAGGTGTCGCAGGAGCAATTCGTCGCCAACATCGAAGCGACGAGGGACCGCGCGCGGAACGATTGATGGACACACAGGCGGCGGTTGGCGATGCCGCGGTGGTTCAGGCGATCTTCGACGAGGCGATCGCGCTTCATCGCCACGTGCGGGACAGCTTGCAGCCCGTGATCGAGGCGGCGGAGGTGATTCGATCGGCGTTGGGAGCCGGCGGCAAGCTGCTGGTGTTCGGTAATGGAGGCAGCGCCGCGGATGCCCAGCACGTGGCCGCGGAACTGGTCGGGCGTTTCGAACGTGAGCGGGAGGGCATGGCGGCGATCGCCCTGACCACCGACACGAGCATCGTGACCAGCCTTGCCAACGATTTCACCTTCGACTGGGTGTTCGCGCGCCAGGTCGAAGCGCTCGGCAGGCGCGAAGACGTGGCGCTTGGGATTTCGACCAGCGGGCGGTCGGCGAACGTACTGATGGCCATCCAGGCGGCCAACGCGCGCGGCATGAAGACCATCGCGTTGACTGGCCGGGACGGCGGCACGATCGGCAAGGCGTCGGCGATACATGTCAATGTCCCGCACGCCTCGACGGCGCGGGTGCAGGAAGTGCATCGCACGCTGCTTCACGCGATTTGTGCGTTGGTCGAGCGGGCGAGGTAGAGGAGAGCGCGTGAGGTAGCTTCCAGTTTCCAGCTGCCAGCTTCCCGCTTATACAGTCGGGAACGAGCTGGTGGCTGGAAGCTGGTAGCTGGTAGCTGACTCCAATGACTACGAGTGAACTTCGTCAAGAGACGATGACGGTCAACATGGGGCCGCAGCACCCCAGCACGCATGGCGTGCTGCGGCTCGTGCTCGAGCTCTCGGGCGAGACCGTCGTCAGCGCCGATACGACGATCGGGTTCCTGCACACGGGTATCGAGAAGACCGCCGAGCAGAAAAAGTGGCAGCAGGTGATCCCCCTGGTCGAGCGCATGGACTACCTCGGCGCTCAGTCGAACAGCCTGTCGTTCTGCCTGTCAGTCGAGAAGCTGCTGGGGATCGAGGTTCCGGAGCGCGTTCGCAATATTCGGGTCCTGATCGCCGAGCTGCAGCGCATCGCGAGCCATCTGGTCTGGCTGGGCACGCACGGGCTCGAGATCGGCGCGGTCTCGGTGATGATGTACTGCTTCCGCGAGCGGGAGCTGCTGCTCAACATCAACGAGATGCTCGCTGGATTCCGGATGTTTCCGAGCTATATCCGTATCGGCGGCCTCCGCGAGGACCTGCCCACGGGTTTTCACGAGGCGGTGAAGACGTTTCTCGACGCGTTCCCCGACAAGCTGCATGAGTACGAAGATCTGCTGACGCAGAATCAGATCTGGCTGAAGCGCACGCGAACGGTCGGCGTCATTCCGAAAGATGTGGCGGTCGCGTATGGGCTGGTCGGCCCGATGGCGCGCGCGGCAGGCGTTCCCTACGACGTGCGAAGGACGTTCCCCTATCTGGGCTACGAGACCTACGAGTTCGACGTGCCGGTGGGCACGGCCGGCGATGTCTACGATCGCTATCTGGTGCGCGTCGAAGAGATGCGTCAGAGCACCCGCATCGCCCAGCAGGCCCTGTCGCGCATTACCCCGCGCGGCGTCTATGACATCCAGGACTACCGCATCGTCCCGCCGCCAAAGGATAAGGTCTACACCGAGATGGAGGGGCTGATACAGCACTTCCTGATCTATTCGCAGGGCTTCACCGTGCCAGCTGGCGAGTCGTACGTGCCGGTTGAAGGGCCGCGCGGCGAACACGGATTCTCGATCGTGTCGGACGGAACGAACCGTCCGTACCGGATCAAGCTACGTGCGCCGTCGTTCTACGCCTGTCAGGCGCTGCCGCTCGCGATCGTGGGGGGCATGATCGCGGACGTGATCGCCGTCATCGGATCGACCGATGTCGTCATGGGAGACGTGGATCGATGAGCTTCCATCCGTTGATGGCATACGACCCGGCGCGGTTCCAGAAGTCGGAACGCGCCCGGCTCGATGAAGGCCAGCCGTTCGAATTCACCCGTGAGCGTCGGGCGATACTCGACGACATGCTCACGAAATATCCGCCCGATCAGAAGCGGTCTGCCGTCCTGGGTGCGCTGTACCTCGTGCAAGAGCAGGAGGGATACCTCACCGCGAGCGGGATGCGTCATGTGGCGGGCATTCTCGACATGACGGCAGCTGAGGTCGAAGACGTCGCGACCTACTACGTGATGTTTTTCAAGGAGCGGGTCGGGAAGTACGTGGTGCAGGTCTGCAGGACGCTGTCGTGCGCGCTCGCCGGCGCCGAACGCGTCACCGAAGCGTTGTCCGACAAGCTTGGCATCAAAGTGGGGGAGACCGACCCTTCGGGCACGTTTACGCTGCTCGAGTTCGAATGCCTGGGCGCGTGCGATCGCGCGCCGGTCGTGATGGTGAACAACGAGCTGTGGCACGAGAAGGCGACAGCGGAGAGCTGCGGAAAGCTGGTCGATGATCTCAAGACCCGCGGCGGGGCCGTGTTGTCCGGATGTCATTTGAGAGTGGAGAAATGATTGCTGATTTTCGATTGTTGATGGCTGATTGATCGGCCATTCAATCAGCCATCAGAATTCAGCAATCAGCAATTACTTCATGGAACCAATCCTTACGAAGTACGTCCGCGAGCCGAACAGCTTCACGCTGGACTTCTTTCTGAAGCACCAGGGATACGACGGGCTGAAGAAAGCGCTCGGCATGAAGCCGAACGACGTCATCGAGCTCGTGAAGGCGTCGGGCCTGCGCGGGCGCGGCGGCGCCGGGTTCCCGACCGGCCTGAAGTGGCAGTTCGTCGACAAGAAGACCGAGCCGCGCTACATTGCGTGCAACGCCGACGAAAGCGAGCCGGGCACGTTCAAAGACCACGTGCTGATGGAGCGCAATCCGCACCTGCTCTTCGAGGGATGTTTGATCGGATGCTGGGCGATCGGTGCGAAGGTCGCCTACATCTACATCCGCGGTGAGTTTTTCCACGTCCAGCAGATCCTCGAGGCTGAGCTGGCGAACGCCTACAAGCAGGGCTACGTCGGCAAGAACATCCTCGGCAGCGGCTTCGACTGCGACATCGTCATTCACCGCGGCGCCGGCGCGTACGAGGCGGGCGAAGAAACCGCGTTAATCGAGTCCCTGGAAGGCAAGCGTGCGCAGCCGCGCATCAAGCCGCCATTTCCTGCGGTGTCCGGGCTCTACAACAAGCCCACGGCGGTCAACAACGTCGAGACGCTGTGCAATCTCCCGGCAATCGTCCTGAACGGCGCCGAGTGGTTTACCTCGCTTGGCCCTGAAAAAAACGGCGGCCCGAAGCTGTTCTGCGTCAGCGGCCACGTGAAGAAGCCGGGCGTCTTCGAGGCGTCGATGAAGACGACGCTGCGAGAGCTGATTTTCGATTACGCGGGCGGCATTCGTGATGGGCACAAGCTGAAGGCGGTCATTCCGGGGGGATCGTCGGTGCCGATCCTGCTTCCCGATCAACTCGACATTCCCGCGAGTTTCGACGACGTGCAGAGGGCGGGATCGATGCTGGGGTCGGCGGGCATCATCGTGATGGATGAGACGACCTGCATGGTCTGGGCGGCGAAGAACCTTCTCTACTTCTACAAGCACGAGTCGTGCGGCAAGTGCACGCCGTGCCGCGAAGGGGGAGACTGGCTTTACAAGATCCTGACGCGCATCGACAACGGCGAGGGAGAGATGCGCGACATCGATCTCCTCGTCAGCGTCGGGAACAACATCGTCGGCAAAACGCTGTGCGCGTTCGGCGATGCGGCGGCGACACCGGCCCTGACCACGGTGAAGCACTTCCGCGCTGAATTCGAAGCCCACGTCCGCGAAGGACGCTGCACCGTGCCGTCCGACTGGCGTGCGTCACGGACGCCCGTGGGGGCGCACTGATGCTGCAGTGGCTGCTCAGCTGGATCACCCCCACCACTGTGCACGGTGCGTTGATCTTCGTCGTCTTCAACATGCTGGTCCTGTCGGCCGCCTTCATGGTGTGGATGGAGCGGAAGGTGTGCGCCTACATCCAGGATCGCAGCGGTCCGAATCGCGTCGGGTTCGAAGGCGTTCTGCAGCCGTTCGCCGACGTGTTCAAACTCCTGTTCAAAGAACAACTGAAGCCGAAGGCGGCCGACACGGCCCTCTTCGTAATCGCGCCGATTGTCTCGACGGCGGCCGCCTTTGCCGCGTTCTCGGTCATCCCGTTCGGGACCACGCTCGACTTGTTCGGCCTCCTCAAGGATCCGATTCCGCTCGAGATCACCGACGTCAACGTTGCGGTGCTCGTGATCTTCGCGATCACGTCGATGGGGATTTACGGGATCGTCCTGGCCGGCTGGAGCTCGAACAGCAAGTACTCGCTCCTTGGCGGGCTCCGCTCGTCGGCGCAGATGATCTCCTACGAGTTGTCGTATGGCCTGGCGATGGCCGCCGTCATCATGATGGCCGGGTCGCTGTCGCTCCGCGAGATTGTGATGAACCAGTCCGGCTACTGGCTGGGCTTCATCCCGCGCTGGTACATCTGGCTCCAGCCACTCGGGTTCTTCATCTATCTGACGGCGGGTGTGGCGGAAACCAACCGCGCGCCGTTCGATTTCCCCGAGGCGGAGCAGGAGCTGGTCGCCGGCTATCACACCGAGTACAGCTCGATGAGCTTCGCGATGTTCTTCCTCGCGGAGTACGTGAACATGGTGACCGTCTCGGCGGTCGCGACCAGCCTGTACCTCGGCGGCTGGCTCGGACCGTTTCTGCCCGACTGGCTGTCGTGGATCTGGTTCCTGGTGAAGGTCTTCCTGATCCTCTTTTTCTATGTGTGGATGCGCTGGACGCTGCCGCGCTATCGATACGACCAGCTGATGGAGTTCGGCTGGAAGTTTCTGTTGCCGGTTGCGGTGCTGAATCTGTTCGTGACGGCGGCAATTGTGCTCTGGGTGGGATGAATCAGTTTCCAGCTTCCAGTTTCCAGCTTCCAGCTTGGAAACCGGAAGGCGACGCCCGGGGCTGATATCAGAGCCGGTGCCGGTCGCTGAAGCGGGAAGCTGGCAGCTGGCAGCTGGTCACTAAGAAATATGGACGTATTTGCCTTCTACGCCTTCGGCGCCGTCGCGATCCTTGCGTCGCTGCTCGTGATTGGGCAGGGCAACCCGATGCACAGTGTGATGCTGCTCATCGTGTCGTTCGGCGCGCTGGCCGGGTTGTATGTGCTGCTCGACGCGCCGTTCACCGCGGTCACGCAGATCATCGTGTATGCCGGCGCCATCATGGTCCTCTTCCTCTTCGTGGTCATGCTGCTGAACGTGCCGAGGGAGGAGCCAGCGCCGCCACGCGTGTCGGTCCTGCTCGGCCCGACTGGCATCCGCCTCGGCGCGCTGCTGTCGCTGCTGCTCGGCGCAGAGATTGTGTGGGCCCTCGCCGACATGGGAATCCGCCGGCCGGAGTCAACGGCATCGGTCAGCTCCGTTGCCCTGATTGGCAGCGCCATCTTTCTTCGTCATGCGTTCGCGTTCGAAGCGACGTCGGTCCTGATCCTGGTGGCGATGATTGGCGCCGTGGTGCTGGCGCGCAGGGAACACTCGTAATGGTGACGCTCAATAGCTACCTCGTGCTCTCGGGCCTGCTGTTCGCCATCGGCACCGCCGGCGTGTTCCTTCGGCGCAACCTGATTACGGTGCTGCTGTCGATCGAGATCATGCTGAATGCGGTGAACCTGACCTTCGTCGCGGTGGGCCGCTTCCGCGGGTCGGTGGACGGACAGGTCATCACGTTTTTCGTCATGACCGTTGCCGCCGCTGAAGCGGCGATCGGTCTGGCGCTGATTATCGCGCTCTTCCGTCATCGCGAGACGCTGAGCCCTGATGCGTTTACGGCACTCAAATGGTGAAAGATAGGCGCGCCACAGGCGCGTCAGGGGGTCCGGGGGGCGATAGCCCCCGGTCTAGTTCGATTCGATGCTGTTACTGATTCCACTGTTCCCGCTCGTCGGCTTCATCATCAACGCGTCCGTTGGGCGACGGTTGTCGAAGTCCGTCTCCGGCGGGCTGGCGTGCGCGGCGATGATCGCGTCCTTCGCCGTGTCGGCGTTTCTCGCCGCCGGCGTGAGCGGCGAGCACGCCACGGCGCTCGAGTACACGCTGTTCGACTGGATGAGCTCAGGCAACCTGCATGTGCCGTTCACGCTGCGGCTCGATCATCTGTCGTCGCTGATGATCCTCGTGGTGACAGGCATTGGATCCCTCATCCACATCTATTCGACCGGCTACATGCACGACGAGAGCGACAGCGAGTACGCGCGCTACTTCTCCTACCTGAACCTGTTCGCCTCGTTCATGCTCGTACTTGTCCTCGGCGCGAACTTCCCGGTGATGTTCGTCGGCTGGGAGGGTGTCGGTCTCTGTTCCTACTTGCTGATCGGATTCTGGTTCCGCAAGCAGTCGGCGGCCGACGCCGGCAAGAAAGCGTTCGTCGTCAATCGCATCGGCGACTTCGGGTTCGTGCTGGGCATGCTGCTGATCTTCGCGACGTTTGGCACGCTCGACTTCCAGCTCGTCGCCGCCGCCGCTGCCGGGCGGGCGGTTGAGAACGGCGTCATGGGAGTCATGACCGTGGCGACGCTGCTGCTCTTCCTTGGCGCCACCGGCAAGTCAGCGCAGATACCGCTCTACGTCTGGCTGCCCGACGCGATGGAAGGCCCGACGCCGGTCTCGGCCTTGATCCATGCGGCGACGATGGTGACGGCAGGCGTCTACATGATTGGTCGGAATGCCGTGCTCTTTTCGCACGCGCCGATCACGCTGTCGATCGTCGCGGCGATTGGCGTCGCCACCGCGCTGGTGGCTGGCACGATTGGCCTCGTGCAGAACGACATCAAGCGGGTGCTCGCGTATTCCACCGTCTCCCAGCTTGGCTACATGTTTCTGGCGATGGGCGTCGGCGCCTACGCGGCAGGCATCTTTCACTTGTATACCCACGCGTTTTTCAAGGCGCTGCTCTTTCTCGGATCCGGGGCCGTCATTCACGCCCTGGCCGGCGAGCAAGACCTGCGCAACATGGGCGGGCTGAAGAAGTACTTGCCGGTAACCTACTGGACGTTCCTGATTGGTGCCCTCGCCATTGCTGGCGTCCCGCTGCTGTCCGGGTTCTTCAGCAAGGACGAGATCCTCTTCCGGACGTTCACCGCGAGCAACCCGTACCGACTGCTGCTGTGGGGTATCGGGATGGTCACGTCGCTGCTGACGGCCACCTACATGTTCCGGCTGGTCTTCCTGGCGTTCCACGGCGAGCGACGCGTCGGCGCCCAGGCCAGCGCTCATCCCGAGGAAGAGGAGCCCGCAGCGCATGCGGGCCATGGAGCGCATGGGGCACACCATGACGCCCACGGTCACGGGCACGCGCCCCATGATGCGCCTTCGTCGATGGCGATCCCGCTCATCCTGCTCGCGATCGGCTCAGTCGTGGCCGGCTACGTCGGTGTCCCGCACGCGATTGGCGGAAACAATCGCATCGAGCGATTCCTCGAGCCAAGCTTCGAAGTTTCCGATCGCGGTGGCCGCCTCGAGGCGGCGACGCCGCCTGCCGTGGAAGGTAGCCAGATCCGGCCGGTGGCGGTGCAGGAGACACATGCGGCGAATACCGAAGCAGGCGACAACGAGTCGACGGAGCTGAAGTTGATGGCGCTGTCGAGCGGTGTCGCGATTGCCGGCATCCTTCTGGCCATGTACTTCTGGCTTTGGCATCGGTCCGCGGCCGATGCGATGTCGCGACGGCTGCACGGCGTCTACACGTTGCTGATGAACAAGTACTACGTGGATGAAATCTACGATGCGGCGATCGTGCAGCCGATCAAGCTGCTGTCCATCGGCGGCTTGTGGAAGGCCGCCGATGCCGGGCTGATCGACGGCGCCGTGAATGGAGTCGGGCAGACGGTGCGGGCGACGAGTCGGGTGCTGCGGCGCGTGCAGACCGGATCGGTCCGCACCTATGCGGCGTCGCTCTTCCTTGGCGTCGCTCTGATTCTTGGTTGGTATCTGCTGAAGGCCTGATGATCCTTTCACTGATTGTTTTTCTGCCGCTTGTCGGCGCGCTGCTGATCCTGTTGGGGGGAGGCAGCGGCGACCGGCCCGAACGCGAAGGACTCGTTCGTACCGTCGCGCTCGCCGTCTCGCTGCTGACGTTCGCCCTCACCCTGGTGCTGTGGGCGCGATTCGATCCGACCAGCGCCGATTACCAGTTCGTGGAACGCCACGCGTGGATACCGGCGTTTGGGATTCAGTACTTCCTTGGCGTCGACGGGATCAGCCTGTTCCTCGTGGTGCTGACCGGATTCCTGACCCCGCTCGCGTTGCTCTCGTCCTGGGACTCGGTCCACAAGAACGTGAAGATGTTCGCGTTCTTCCTGCTCGCGCTCGAAACCTCGATGCTGGGCGTGTTCGTCGCCCTCGACCTGTTCCTGTTCTACGTGTTCTGGGACTTCGTCCTGATTCCGATGTATTTCCTGATTGGAATCTGGGGCTACGACCGCCGTGTCTACGCGGCGGTCAAGTTCATCCTCTACACGATGGCGGGCAGCGTCCTGATGCTGGTCGCGATCATCGGCCTCGCCTGGGCGTATGCGGCCGCGAACGGGGCGCCGAGTTTCAGCCTGCTCGACCTGCATCGCCTCTCGCTGTCGTGGCCGATGGAACGCTGGTTCTTCCTCGCGTTTGCGCTCGCCTTCCTGATCAAGGTGCCGCTGTTCCCGTTCCACACGTGGCTGCCCGACGCGCACGTCGAGGCGCCGACCGCCGGGTCGGTCATCCTGGCCGGCGTCATGCTGAAGATGGGGACCTACGGCCTCGTGCGATTTGCATTCCCGCTGTTCCCGTCAGCGGCCATGCACTACGCGCCGTGGATCGCGGCGTTCGCCGTGATTGGCATTGTCTACGGCGCGCTCGTCGCGATGGTCCAGCCCGACCTGAAAAAGCTCGTCGCCTATTCGAGCGTCAGTCACCTCGGCTTCGTCGTCCTCGGTCTGTGCGCGATGAACACGCAGGGGGTGCAGGGCTCGATTTACCAGATGCTGAATCACGGCGTCAGCACCGGCGGGCTGTTCATGATTGTCGGCATGCTCTCGGATCGCCGTCACACCCGCTTGATCTCCGAGTTCGGCGGGCTGAAGGCGGTGATGCCGCGGTTCGTCGCCGCGTTCCTGCTCATCACGCTGTCGTCGATTGCGCTGCCCGGCATGAATGGCTTCGTCGGTGAGTTCCTGATCCTCCTCGGTGGCTTCCTGTGGAACCCGAAGTTCGCCGCCATCGCGGCGACCGGTGTGATCCTTTCCGCCGTGTATATGCTGTGGATGTTCCAGCGGGTCAATTACGGCGAGGTGACGAACGGAAAAAATCGCTCGCTGCCGGACCTGTTACCTCGTGAATGGGCATTGATGGTGCCGACGATTGCGATGGCGATCGTCATGGGCGTGGCGCCCAATCTGTTCCTTCGTCCGATGGAACCCGCGGTCAAGAAAACCATCGAGCGGGTGACCGGGAGGAGCTACGCGCAAAGCGCGACTCGCGACTCGCGTCTGGCGACTCGCGAAAACCTGCCGAGCCCGACGGTCACGCCACAACCCAGAGGCCAGCAAACGGAATCGGCGACGGCGGGTCACGAAATGCGAACCGCGAGCCGCGAACCGCGAATTGCGAACCGCCAACCGGGAACCGCGAACCGCGAGAGTGTCAGGTAATGACTCAATACGCCGGCATCATTCCCATCGTCATCGTCGGGCTCTCGGCCGCGGCCGCCATGCTCGCCGAGGCGTTCCGCCAGCGCGGTGAGCGGATGCCGATCGGCGGCCTCGGCCTCATCGGGCTCGTCGGCGCGGCGATCGCGTCGGGATGTCTGTGGAACAGCGACGCCAAGAGCATGGACGTCATCCGGTCCGACAACTTCGCGCTGTTCATCAACATTGTCCTCTGCACCATCGGCATCCTGACGATGCTGTTTTCGAACGATGTGATCGAGCGTGAACAAATCCCCTCCGGTGAGTACTACGCGCTCACGCTGTTCGCGATCTGCGGGATGATGATGATGGCCGCGGCAACGGATCTGCTCGTCATCTTCATTGCGCTCGAGATTCTCTCGCTCGCCGTCTACGTGCTCACCGGCATCCGCCGGCAAAGCGCAGCCGGGGCCGAGGCGGCCTTCAAGTACTTCCTGCTCGGTGCGTTCTCGAGCGCGTTCTTCCTGTACGGGGTCGCGTTCGCGTATTTGTTGTCAGGGTCGACGCGGATTGAGCAAATCGGCATGGCTCTGTCGTCGCAGTCGGCGGGTGCGCCGCCCAGCACCGTCGCGCTGTTGACGGTCGGCCTCCTGGCGGTAGGCTTCGCGTTCAAGGTATCGGCGGTGCCGTTCCACATGTGGACGCCGGACGCCTACGAAGGCGCGCCGACGATCGTGACCGCATTCATGTCGACCGGGGTCAAGGCTGCGGCGTTTGCCGCCTTTGCCCGCGTCTTCCTCTCGCCGCTCGAGCCGCTGCAGGCTCATTGGATTCCGGTGCTTTCCGCGATCGCTGCGGTGACGATGATTTTCGGCACCGTGGTCGGCGTTGTGCAGACGAACGTCAAGCGAATGCTCGCGTATTCCAGCATCGCGCACGCTGGGTATCTGCTACTGGGCATCGTCTCCGCGAACCGCGACGGCAAGGCGTCAATCCTCTTCTACCTGCTTGTGTATGCCGTCACCAACATCGGGGCGCTCGGCATCGTGGCGTTGCTGGGCACGGCGCAGAACCAGCACGATGAGCTTCGCGACTTTGCCGGGTTATGGCGTTCGCGCCCGGCGCTCGCGGGCTTGATGACCGTGTTCCTGTTGTCGCTTGGGGGCATTCCTCCTACCGCCGGCTTCATCGGCAAGTGGTACATCTTCAGCGCCGCCGTGCAGGAAGGGCACTACTGGCTCGCGGTGATCGGCGTGCTGACGAGCGTCGTCTCGGTCTTCTTCTATCTCCGGATCGTCGTCATGATGTACATGACCGAAGGGCCGGACACGCTGCGGCCTCGGATCCCCGTCGCCGCCATGGCCGGACTGGCCATCGCCGTGGTGGCTGTCTTCTACCTCGGCATCCTTCCCACGCGCGTGCTCGATCTCGCGCTCGACTCGATTTCAACGATCTTCTGAAGACGAGCGGACTGAGGGCACGAGAGAGCTTCGGTCCCTCCGTACGCTCCACGTGCACGCCCCCCTCCCAGTCCTCCCGCTCGCTCCCGCTATAATGACGCTCTCTACGGAGCTGATTCCATGGACAGAATGCTGGTGCTCGCAACCGCCGTAGCTATTGCGGCGACCGTGTCGATGTCTGCACAAGATAGCGACGGCGGGCTCGACGCGCAGACCTTGAAGGGGATCGAGTTGAGAAGCCTCGGGCCCGCGCTCGCGACCGGGCGGATTCAAGACGTTGAAATCGATCCAAAGAATCCGAGCGTCTGGTACGTCGCATCGGCATTCGGTGGTCTCTGGAAGACGACGAATCGCGGCATCACGTTCGCACCCATCTTCGACGATCAAGGGTCGTTCACGCTGTGTTGCGTCGTCGTCGATCCGAAAGACTCCAATGTCGTGTGGGTCGGCTCGGGCGAGAACGCGAGCCAGCGAAGCGCGCACTTCGGCGATGGGGTCTATAAGTCGATTGATGCCGGTAAAAACTGGAAGAACGTCGGTCTGAAGACCTCGGAGCATATCGGCAAAATCATTATCGACCCGCGCAACTCCAACGTCGTCTACGTCGCCTCGCAGGGCCCCCTATGGTCCGCCGGCGGTGAAAGGGGACTCTACAAGACGACTGACGGCGGAGCGACTTGGAATGCCGTGCTCACGATTAGCCATGACACCGGCATCAGCGACGTCGTGTTCGACGTCAAGAATCCCGACATTCTGTATGCGTCGTCGTATCAGCGCCGGCGAGCCGTGGGGCAGATGATTGGCGGCGGCCCCGAGGGCGGAATCTTCAAGTCGACGAATGCCGGCAAGACGTGGACGAAGCTGACCAACGGCCTCCCCAAAGACGATATCGGACGCATTGCACTTGGCGTCGATCCGAGAAACCCAAAGCGCGTGTATGCACTCATCAGCGCGAAGGCACCGAGAGGCCGTGGCGGATTTGGCCAGGTGCCGCCCGCCGATGCGACACCAGGACCCGTAATTGACGAAGCGGGCTTCTATCGGTCGGACGATGCCGGGGCAACGTGGGCACGCATTGGGCGAACGGTGCCGAATGCCGGGAGAGGCAGGGGTGCCGGCGGGGCCGCCGGTGCGGGGGGGGCGGGAGGTGCGGAGGGTGCCGGGAGCGCCCGCGGTGCCGTGAGTGCTCAGGGTGCCGGCGGGGCGCAAGGTGCAGGGCGAGGCAGGGGTGCCGCGCCCGCGGCGACGGAAGCAGCGGGTGACTGGTATCGTGGCGGCGGCGCTGCGTACTATCAGGAGATCTTCGTCGATCCCTATCGGCCTGACACTATCTACTCGGTTAACACGAGTCTCGATCGCAGCACAGATGGTGGCAAGACCTGGCGGCAGACGGGCTGGGAAGAGACCGGCATGCACGTCGATCATCACGTCGTCGAATTCGATCCGAGCGACAAGAATCACATTCTGATCGGCAACGATGGCGGTCTTTACGAAACCTACGATGAGGGCGCCACGTTCCGATTCTTCGCGAGCATCCCGGTCACGCAGTACTACCGGGTGTCTGTCGACAATGCGAAGCCGTTCTACAACGTATGCGGCGGTGCGCAGGACAACTGGTCGGAGTGCGGACCCTCGCGCACGCTCAGTCCCTGGGGAATCCGCACGAGCGATTGGTACGTCGTGGGAGGCGGCGACGGGTTCCAGACGAGGAACGATCCCGAGGATCCGAACATCGTTTACGCGACCTCACAGGACGGCAACGTCCGCCGTCTCGATTTGCGCACCGGGCAGTCGAAGAGTATTCGTCCATCGCTCGCAGGTGCTCAGGCGAGCTCGGACGAAGGGGGAGGGCAGCCCGGAGGGGGTCCCGCGGGTGCCATGGGCGCCGAGAGTGCCAGGGGTGCCCCGGGGGCCGGGGGTGCCCAGGGTGCTGAGGGTGCCCGGGGTGCCCAGGGTGCTGAGGGTGCCCGGGGTGCTGAGGGTGCCCGGGGTGCCGCGGGTGGGCAAGGCCGCGGCGGACGTGGTGGCGGCCGCGGAGGCACGAACGCGGATCGCGCGAACTGGGATGCGCCTTACATCATCAGCCCGCACGCGGCCCGGCGACTTTATTGGGCGAGCAACTACGTCTATCGCTCTGACGATCGCGGCGACAGCTGGACACGCATCAGTCCGGATCTCACGAGGCAACTCAAGTGGGAAGAACTGCCGATCATGGGCAAGGTGTGGCCGGCAGATTCGGTCGCGTATCACGAATCGACAACGGCGTTGAGCAACATTGTGTCGCTCGACGAGTCGCCATTGATGGAGGGGCTGCTCTACGCGGGCACGGACGATGGGCTGCTGCAGGTGACCGAAGACGGCGGCAAGAACTGGCGGAAGGTTGAAGATTTTCCCGGCGTGCCCAAGTGGACCTACGTGTCCGACATCTTTGCCTCGCCTCGCGATGTCAACACGGTGTTCGTGACGTTGAACAACTGGCAGCGTGGCGACTACAAGCCATACCTCGTCAAGAGCGCGGACAAGGGGCGCACGTGGACCAGCATCTCGGGGAATCTTCCAGACCGTCATGACGTGTGGTCCGTCATCCAGGACCACATCAACGGAGACCTACTGTTCGCAGGAACCGAGTTCGGTCTGTTCGTCACCGTCGACGGCGGCGCCCACTGGGTGCAACTGAAGGGCGGCCTGCCGACGATCCAGGTTCGCGACATGGTGGTGCAGAAGCGCGAGAACGATCTCGTGCTCGGCACGTTCGGCCGCGGCTTCTACGTTCTCGACGACTACAGCCCATTGCGCGAGATTACGTCGCAGACACTCGCTGAGGACGCCCACCTTTTTCCCCTTCGCGATCCTTATTTGTTCAGCCCGACCGGTCTCGCTCCCGCCGGCACCGCGGGCATTGGCGCCATGGCGGGGAACTGGACGAGCCCGAACCCGCCGTTCGGTGCGGTGCTGACCTACAACGTCAAGCAGCCCGTGCCAGCGGACGCGAAGCTCGTGGTAACGATTACAGACGACACCGGCCGTCAAGTACGGCGCCTGGAGATCGACAAGCAACCCGGTCTCCGTCGCGTCGCATGGAACTTGCGAAGCGATCCCCCGGCCGGAGGCGCGAATCAGGGGCAGGGCCGCGGCTTTGGAGGTGGTGGTTTCGGCGGACGCGGCGGTCCACCGCTAGGACCGCTCGTTACGCCAGGCCGGTATCGCGCGACGCTCGGCAAGCTGGTCGGCGACACGGTCACGCCGATCGGTTCGCCACAGTCGTTTACCGTGGTGCAGATTGCGCAGTAGCTGTGAACGTTTGCGACGGTTCGATCTATTCGTAGCGCAATGCCGTTATCGGATCGATCGCGAGGGCGCGGCGGACAGGGACCAGCGCGGCAAGTGCCGCGACAGAGGCGAGCAGCATGGACATCGCGATGTAGATCGTCGAGTCCGTCGGCGTGACGCCGACGAGCATGGCCTCGAGTGCGTGCCCGAGACCCCACGCGAGGCCGATGCCGGGCACGATGGCAGCCAACAGGAACAGCCGCAGTTGTTTCATGACGAGCGCGGCCACGTCCACGCGGCGGGCGCCGAGCGCCATGCGAATGCCGATCTCCCGCGTGCGCTGGGCGAAGGTGTATGCAATCACGCCGTAGACTCCGACAGCCGACAGCAGCAGCGTGAGGACGCCGAAGAATGTCACGAACGTCGAAATCGTGCGGTAAGGTCCGGTCACGAAGTTCACCATTCTTTCCATGGTGAAAACACGCGAGACCGGCTCGGCGGGATCGAGCGCCACGACGGCTGAGCGGACCGTCGACGAGAGCGCGTCAGCGTCGCCATTGCTGCGCACGATCACCGTCATCAGCCTTCGCGAACGCTGCGCGATTGACAAGTACACTTGTGGCTCTGGCCGCTCGGTCGGCTCGTAATTCTTCACATCGCCAACGATCCCCACGATCGTCCAGAGATCGGTGCTGTCGCGCCCCAGGCGCAGCCGCTCGCCGATGGGATCGCGGCCCTGGAAATACCTGGCGGCCAGGGTCTCGTTCACGACGACCACCTTCGCCGCATCCGGGCCATCGCCGGTTGTCAGAAACCGTCCTTTCCGGACACGCAGCCCGAATACATCACCGTAGGTCGGCGTGACCTGATTGGTCGCCGTCCACGGCGTGTCTGACGGCCTCGGGTCGGGCTGACCATCGAGGAACATCTCCGTCCTCTGGTCGATACCGCTGAATGGCACGAGGGAGCCGGCCGCCACGCCGACGACGCCGGGGCGTCCGGCGACGTCCTCGATGAGCCGCTCGTAGAACGTCCGCACTGCCTCAGGTGTCGGATAGTGTTTGTCGTCGAGCGACAGGTTGAACGTCAGCAGCCTGGCGGGCTCGAATCCGAGGTCCATCTTCGTCAGATTCTTCGCGGTCTGCACGAGAAGGCCGGCGCTGATCAGCAGCGCGAGCGCGAGCGCCACTTCTGCCACGACCAGCGAGGATCGCAGCCGTGCCATGCCACGGCTCATCGTCGTCCGGCCCGAGCTGTCGCGCAGATCGTCGTTGACGTTGACGTGCGCGCCGTTCCACGCCGGAATCCAGCCAAACAACACGCCGCAGAACGCGCCGACCAACAGCGCGAACACCACCGATCCGGGACCGACGGTCAGCTTCGCGAAGTTTCGCAGATACTGACGGTTCTCCAGCGGGATCGAATTGGTGATCCAGTCGGTCCCGTAAACCGCGAGACCTGCGCCGAGCAGGCTGGCGGCAACGAAGAGCAGAACATGCTCGACCAGCCACTGCTGGACGATACGCGCCCGGGAGGCGCCGAGCGCCAGCCGGACGGCCATTTCCCGTCGCCGCGTGCTCGCGCGTGCGAGCATCACGTTGGTCACGTTGACGCACGCGATCAGCAGGACGCACCCGACCATCGCGAACAGGACCGGGACGATGAAGCCCATGTCGTGGTGAAGCCGCACCTCGTCTGCCAGCCGCAACGCGCGAACCGTGCGGTTCTTGTTGGTGTCGGGATGGGTGGCGGCAAGATCGGATGCAATCCGCGTCAATTCGTCGCGCGCCTGATCGACGGTGCGGCCGGGCGCCAGCCGTCCGATAGCGCGGACTCCGCCTCGGGTTCGGTCCACCGCATCTTCGGGCGTGAACACGAGCGGCTGCCACACGTCCACGCGACCGAGCAGTGTGAACTGAAAATCCGCCGGCATGACCCCAACGACCGTGCAGTCGCGATCCTCGAGCCTGATGGTTCGTCCTTCAATTGAAGGATCTCCACGGAGCCGATCGCGCCAGAGGGCGTCGCTGATGACCGTGACGCACGGCGCGCCATCGCTATCGTCTCCGCTCCTGAATACCCGGCCGCGGCCGGCGCCGACGCCGAGGATGTCAAAGAAGTTGGCGCCGACCATCGCGCCGCGCAGCCGCTCGGCGCGATCGCCGCCGGTCATGCGCACGTCGGAGTTGCCATACCCTGACAGGTCGCGAAGCGTCTGGGTCGTCCGCTTGAAGTCGAGGAAGTCGGCGCGATTGAGTCCGCCGACAGCGGCGGATGGCATTTGCAGGCGCCGAAGATCGATCAGCGCATCCGGATTTGCGAACGGGAGCGGCTCCAGGATCCACGCTTGCGTCATCGTGAAGGTGACGACAGGACCGGCGACGCCAAGGGCGATCGTCAAAACCGCAAGCGCCGTGAAACCAGGATCCCGACGTAGCGCGCGGCCGGCGTACTTCAGATCCTGGATGACGTGATCGACGACAGGCAGGCCGCGCTGATCGCGGTACTCCTCCTTGAAGGCCTCGGCGCTGCCGAGTTCGAGCATCGCCTGTCGGCGCGCCTCGGCCGGCGTCAGGCCCCGGCGGATGTTGTCGTCGATGTGCAGCTGCAGGAGGCTTTCGATTTCGTCGGCGAGATCGCGATCGCGGCGGCCGCGGGCGAACAGGCCGCTCACACGCGAGATCCATCGGCGCAGGACCTTCATGTACCCTCTCCCTCCGCCTCGAGGAACCGCGCCAGGATATCGGTCGTCTGCTGCCACTCCGCTGCGGCCTTCGCCAGCTGCCGACGTCCATTGCGGGTGAGGCGGTAATACTTCGCCTTGCGGTTGTTCTCCGAGGTGCCCCACTCCGATGCGATGGATCCCTCCTGCTCGAGCTTCAGCAGCGCGGGGTAGAGGGTGCCGTAATTCAACGCGAGCGCGTGGCCGCTGGTCTGCTCGATGCGGCGGGCGATGCCATATCCGTGCAGCGGCCCCATCGTATCGAGCGTCTTGAGCACCATGAGTGCGAGCGTGCCCTGCCAGACTTCGGTCTTGTCGCTCATCGCCTTAACCTATGGCTGTCCCATAGGAGTATGCCACAACTCATATGGGTTGGCAATAGAAGCAATAGGGATTGCGGATTGCGGGTTGAAGATTGCCGATTGTGGGATCGGGGATTGACAGTGAGATCGCGGATTGCTCAATCCGCAACCTGCAAACGAGGAAGGCTCGCCCCCATCTTGACGTCCACTCTTCCCCGATGGGACACTGCCGCTCGCTTTGCCCCCGACCGTCCAGCACCGATTTTCCTATTAAGAGGTCGTTGATGCACACGTTCCGCAGACTCGTCCGTGCGGCTCTCGTCGCCGTATTCGTTCCTCTGTTGGTCACCACGGTGCTCCCGCAGGGCGTGGCGCCAGTGGAACAGCCGCGGATGATCAATCAGTCGACCGACGGCCTGCTGAAGTCGTTCCGGTTTCGTTCGATTGGACCTGCGAGCATGGGCGGCCGCATCGACGACATCGCGGTATCGGAAAGCGATCCGAATGTCATCTACGTCGGGTACGCCGTCGGCGGCGTGTTCAAGTCGGACAATAACGGGACGACCTTCACGCCCGTGTTCGAAACCTACGGCACAGCGTCGATCGGCGACATCGCTATTCATCCAACCAACCCGAACATCGTGTACGTGGGAACCGGCGAGGCCAACAACCGGCAGACGTCATCCTTTGGCGACGGCATCTACAAGACAACGGATGGCGGAAAGACCTTCACGAACATGGGCCTCAAGGAGACCCAGACCATCGCGCGCATCCTGATCGATCCAAGAAATCCCGAGACGGTTTACGTTGCCTCGCCCGGACACCTGTTCGGCCCGAATCCTGACCGCGGTGTCTTCAAGACCACCGATGGCGGAAAGACGTGGAACAAGATCAAGTTCATCGACGACGACACGGGGTTTACCGATATCGCGATCGATCCCTCGAACAGCAACATCCTCTATGCCGCCAGCTATCAGCGGCGTCGCAGCGGCTGCTGCTTCAATGGCGGAGGCCCGGGCAGCGCACTCTGGAAGACGGCCGATGCCGGAAAGACCTGGACCAAGCTGACGGGTTCCAGCTTGCCAACTGGCACCTACGGTCGAATCGCACTCGACGTCTCTCGATCCAATCCGAACGTTGTCTACGTCCAGATTGAAGCGGGCCAGACTGGCGCACCGGCTCCTGCCCGCGGCGCTGATCCCACCGCGAGCACCGAGGCTACGCCGCCTGGAGCGGCGGCGGTCACGGCTCCGGGCGCGGCCGCGCCGGCTGCCGGCACTCGAGGTGCGAATCCTCAGCAGCAGGCTGCTGCTGGCGGCGGTGGTGGCGGCGGCGGTGGCGGACGCGGCGGCTACAACTGGTGCAACAACGCCGGTCCCGGTCGTGGGTTTGGTCGAGGCGTAGAGGCAGCAAGCCCGCCACCGCTTGATCCCTCGCGTGGCGGCATCTTTCGATCGGACAACAAGGGAACGTCGTGGGCGCTCGTCAGCAACTGCAACTCGCGCCCGATGTACTTCAGCCAGCTGCGCGTGGATCCCTCCAACGACAAGGCGATCTATGTTGCGGGGCTTCCGGTGGCGAAGTCGCTCGATGGCGGGAAGACATTCGCGACGCTGGACGATGCAGGCGGTTACGGCGAACCCGGCCACGTTGATCAGCATGCGATCTGGATCGATCCGAAAAACCCGAAGCACCTGATGATCGGCAACGATGGCGGCCTGAACATCAGTTGGGATCAGGGGAAGACGTGGGATTTCGTCAACACGATGGCCACCGCACTCGCCTACTGGGTGTCGGCCGACATGCGACACCCGTACTTCGTCTACACCGGCCTGCAGGACAACGGGAGCTGGGGCGGTCCGAGCGCGACGCGGACCACCAACGGCATCCTGAATTCTGACTGGTTCGGCATCGGCGGCGGCGATGGATTCCAGACCGGTGTCGATCCAACCGACTACAACATCGTCTACACCGAATCACAGGATGGGAACACGAACCGGTACGACCTGCGCGGAACTGGACGTTCAGGCAGCATCAGGCCGCGAGGGCCGGGGGAACGTGGCAGAGGATTTGGAGGGGGTGCCGCGGGTGCCACCGGTGCTCGGGGTGCCGCGGCGGCAACGGGTGCCGGGGGGGCTCAGGGTGCCCGTGGAGCCCCGGGTGCCGAGGGTGCACCTGCAGCGGCCAACGAAGAGCAGACGCCGACACCGCCACAACAGGCGGCGGGGGCATTCGGTGGGCGCGGTGGGGCGCCGAATGTGCTGAACGCGGGCCCGAACGACGCCTATCGATTCAATTGGAACACGCCGTTCATGTTGTCGCCTCACAACCCAAGCATCGTCTGGCTCGGTGGCAATCGGCTGTTCAAGTCGTACAACCGTGGCGACACGTGGATCGCGAGCGCCGACCTCACGAAGAACATCGATCGAAACACCGTCGCGATGATGACCGTGCCGGGGGATCGGACCCAGCTGTCGAAGAACGACGGTGTCGTCTCCTACAGCACGATCATTTCGATTTCCGAGTCGCCGATCCTGCCCGGCGTCGTGTGGGCGGGCACGGACGATGGGAATGTGCAGGTGAGCCGTGATTCGGGCGCGACGTTCACCGAGGTCGGAAAGGCGATGCCGGGGCTGCCCGCCAATCATCAGTACTGGATTTCCAGGATTGATGCGTCGCATTTCGACGCGGGCACCGCGTATGTCGCCGTCGACGGGCATCGCAGTGACGACCTGAAGCCCTACCTGTTCGTGACCCACGACTACGGCAAGAGCTGGACCAGCATCGCCAATGATTTGCCGGCGTTCGGCAACATTCAGGTCGTGCGCGAGGATCCGAAGAACAAGGATCTGCTCTACGTCGGGACCGAGTTCGGGCTCTACATCTCGCTCGACGGCGGCAAGCAGTGGCAGCGGTTCATGAATAATCTTCCGACCGCGCGGGTCGACGACATTCTGGTGCATCCGCGCGACAACGACCTGATCGTCGCGACGCACGCGCGCAGCCTGTGGATTGCGGATGACATCACGCCGCTCCAGCAGATCGCGTCGGCCGGATCACAGGACGTCGTCTTGTTCGACATCCGTCCGGCGATCGCGTACCTCGCCGATCGTCAGCATGGTCAGCAGACGGGCGGTCAGAAGGCCTTCGTCGGCGAGAATCCGCTGCGAGGCACGGCGATCAGTTACTACCTCAAGTCCGCCGCGACTGCTGACGTGAAGATCACGGTTGCTGACGCCACGGGCCGCACGATCCGCACGCTCGAGGGCCCCAAGGACCAGGGGATCAATCGCGTGCAGTGGACACTGACGCCGCAGCCGCTCGGGCGCGGAGCGTTCGGCGGCGGCGGACGCGGCGGCGGCCCGACCGTCGATCCCGGCACCTACATCGTCACCCTGTCCGCCAACGGCAAGACCCTGACGAAGCCGGTCACCGTGCTCCAGGATATTTGGATGAACGAAAGATAGGTGCATTCGGTCCCGCCAGTCGTCAGCTTCAGCCAGCATTTCGACCCGTCGTTAGTCCCAAAAACTTGGACCGATCAACCAGTCCAAAAACCAGGATTGGCACACTGGAAATCCGTAGGACCGACCTGCAAATGGTTGGAAACAGCTGATGTATATGAACTTTTAGCGCTTCATGTTTCGTGACGTCCCCAATTCCTTGGATCGTCCCTCCACACATCCCTAAATGTCGGAAATCCTGAGAGATATTCCATTTTTGGCGGTTGACGGCCCGCCACTGGGAGGAGTAGTGTGTCCGGCGACAGTGAGGCCTGTTCGTTCCTGAACACTGCGAGCCTCCTGTTCCTACCCCGGGTCGCGCGTTTTTGTAAGTCTTGCAAGCTGTCTCGTTCAAGGAGCATGTGATGAAACACAGGCTGTTGCGTGTGATCACGCCACTGTTGTGTGTGGCGCTGATGTCTTCCCTGGCGTACGGGCAAGTCACGACGTCGCTGTCTGGAACGGTTACCGACTCCTCGGGTGCAGTGCTCCCGGGCGCCGATGTCGTCGCAAAGGCCGACGAAACCGGCACCACCTTCACCGCCGTGACCAACGAGCGGGGCATTTTCACGATTCCGGCCATGCCCATCGGTCGCTACACGGTGACCGTGTCGTTGTCGGGATTCAAATCCGTCGCGCTCTCCGACATTCGCCTGAGCACCGCGACCGCCGCACAGGTGACCGTGAAGCTCGAACTCGGTCAGCTCAGTGAAACCGTCACGGTGAAGAGCGGTACCGAGGTGGTCCAGACGCAGACCAACACGCTAGGCTCGACGCTCACGACCGAGCAGATTTCCAGGCTGCCGCTCGTGACCCGCGACACGCTCTGGGGTGCCGTACCTTTCCTTCCCGGCGTTGACACCACAACGGGTCCACGCGCCTCGACGATCAACGGTCTCCCGTCAGGAGCGATCAACATCTCCATCGACGGCGTCAACACGCAAGACAACAACAACCGCTCGGCGACCGGCACCGGCGGCGGCTGTGGATTCTTCTCGCTGATCAGCCCGCGACTTGATGCGGTCGAGGAAGTGACGATCGCAACGGGGGCGCAAGGCGCTGATTCAGCCGGGCAGGGGGCAGTCCAGATCAAGTACACGACGCGCTCGGGGACGAACCATTACACCGGCAGCGCCTATTTCTACGATCGCGATCCACGGTGGAACTCGAACTACTGGTTCAACAACCGCGATCGGGATCCGGATCCCGCAACCGGCAAGGCGCCGAAGGATCTCGTCAAGGTGTATCAGCCGGGGTTCCGCCTCGGCGGGCCGGTGCAGATTCCGGGCCTCTACGATGGACACGACAAGACGTTCTTCTTCTTCAACTACGAGCAGTTCCGTCAGCCAGGTCAGGTCTCCCGCACGCGTCGCATCATGACGCCATCCGCGCAGCAGGGGAATTTCACCTACGGTAGCCAGACCATCAACGTCCTCGCGGTCGCCACGGCCAACGGCCAGACCTCGACGATCGACCCGACCGTCCAGAAACTGCTGGCCGACATATACTCGTCGACCTCTGCAGGCACGCTGAAGGCACGGTCCGATCCAAATGTGCTCGATTTCAACTACACCGCGACCGCGAAGCAGCTCCGGCAGTATCCGACATGGCGGATCGACCACAACCTCACGACCAACAACCGGATCTCGTACGCGAGCTATTTCCAGAAGTACGAAAGCTATCCAGACACCCTGAACAACGCTGAGCCACGCTTCCCCGGATTCCCGGTCGCCGGCGGTCAGAACTCGAATCGCTGGAACTGGAATATCCAGGCGCGGTCCACCATCGGGAAGAACCTGGTCAACCAGTTCGTGACCGGTTACACGGCGTCGCACGTCTACTTCTTCACGGAGATTGTCCCTGCGAATTTCGCGGGTGTTCCCGTCGGCGATCAGCAAGGGTACTCGCTGAACATCGGTGCGTTCGCGACCACCAACAACAACGACATCACGACCCCGACCGCCAGCACGGCGCCGCAGCAACGCATCAACCCGACCATCGACGTCACCGACACGGTGACCTGGTTGAAGGGTTCACACAACATCAGCATGGGCGGCTCGTTCACGCACGTCGGACTGTGGGCCTATAACCAGACGGTGGTGCCCACGGTCAACTTTGGCCTTCCGACCGGCGACCCGGCCGATGCGATGTTCAACACGACGAACTTCCCGGGCGCCACGAGCACGAACCTGGCCGATGCCCGCGCGCTGTATTCCGTCCTGACCGGGCACATCAGCTCGATCAACTCCAACGCCCGTCTTGACGAGAACACCGGCAAGTACGTTTCGCTCGCGCCCGGTGTTCAGCGCGGACAGCTGCACGAGTTCGGGGGCTTCATTCAGGATCAGTGGCGCGCCCGCGAGAACCTGACGATCAATGCTGGACTCCGGTATGAGTACCAGTTCCCGTTCGTGTCGCGGAACGACAGCTACGCGACCGCGACGGTGGCTGACATCTGGGGCGTCTCTGGCGTCGGCAATCTTTTCAAGCCCGGGACGATGACGGGCCAGGTTTCGCAATACCAGAACCTCACCAAGAACAGCAATGCGTACAAGGCTGACGTGAACAACCTGGCACCGACCCTCGGCCTGACCTATCGGCCGAGCGCGGAGAAGGGCTTGTTCCGCTCGATCCTGGGCAGCGACGGCGATACCGTGCTTCGTGCCGCGTACACGCTGGCCTACAGCCGCGGTGGCATGGGCGATTTCACCGCTGTGTATGGCGCCAATCCAGGGATCACGATCACGACGAACCGGACGCAGGGAAGCAACAACCTGGTCCTCGACAACCAGGGACTTCCGTTGCTGCTCCGTCAGAACGGACGCTTGGGCGCTCCGCCTTTCCAGGAAGCGCCGGTGTATCCGAACTCCGGAATCATCACCGACCAGATCAACACGTTCGAGCCGAATTTGAACGTGCCGTACGCGCAGTCGTACACCGCGGGCTGGCAGCGCGCGATCAATCGAAGCACGGCCATCGAAGTTCGCTACGTCGGGACACGATTCCTCCAGAGTTTCGTTGACTACAACTTCAACGAGATCAACACCAAGGAAAACGGATTCCTCGACGAGTTCCGCGTCGCCCAAGCCAACCTGCAGGCGAACATCAGGGCGGGTGCCGGTGCTGGTTGCATCGGCGGCGTGACGACGTCGGGCTGCCAGAACAACTTCGCTTTCACCGGCGCGCCTGGCACCGCACCGCTGCCGATCTTCGCTGGTGCCTACAACTCCGTTTCCAAGGCCAGTGCCGGCAATCCGGCGCTGTACACCGGCCCGAGCTGGACCAATACGACCTTCCTCGGATTCTTGGCGCTTTACAATCCGAACCCCGGGGGATTTGCCAGCACCAACACGACCAACGGCCTGATCGGGAACAGTACGTTCCGGGACAACCTCATAAAAGCGGGGTACCCGGCGAACCTGTTCATCGCCAACCCGGACAAGATCGGTGGCGCGTTCATCCGCGGCAATGGCGGCGGCACGCGCTACGATTCGCTGCAGATCGAACTGCGGCGCCGGCTGTCCAAGGGCCTGCTAGTCGAAGGCAACTACGTGCTCGGCAAGCAGCAGAACGGCACGCGGTACTCATTCCGCGTGCCGCGCGAGTTCACGCTCGACGACGGTCCGCGTCATGCCGTCAAGGTGAACTGGCTCTACGAACTCCCGTTCGGGCGGGGCCGTGCCTTCGGCAGCAACGTCAATGGGTTGGTCGACAAGCTGATTGGCGGCTGGGAATTCGATGGCGGCGGCCGCGTGCAGAGTGGCCTGATCCTCAGCTTCGGCAACGTTCGTCTGATCGGCATGAGCGACAAGGACCTGGCGAAGGTTTTCAAGATCGAGGAACGCATCGACGCATCGAGCGGGAAGCAGCTGCTGTTCAACCTGCCGCAGGACATCATCGACAACACGATCAAGGCGTTCAGCACCAGTGCGACGTCGTCTACCGGGTACGGATCGCTCGGCCCCCCCAGCGGACGATACTTCGCGCCGGCCAACGGACCGGATTGTCTGCAGGTCGTCAACGGCGACTGCGCGCCGCGCGATCACTACGTCACCGGCCCGAAGGTCGTCACCTTCGATCTCAGTGCGGTGAAGCGGATTACGCTGGTCGGCCACACGAACTTCGAGTTCCGGGCCGAGATGATCAACGCGTTCAACAACATCAACTTCACGCCGGTTGCCCAGACGGGCAACAGCGCGACGATCAATCAGGTGACCGCCGCGCAGCGTGACGTGAACAACACGCAGAACCCGGGCGGACGCTTGATGCAGTTTGTCTTCCGGGTCACTTTCTAAGTCGCGATTCGCAGTTCGCAATTCGCAATTCGATCAAACGCCGGCGGTGGATCACCATCGCCGGCGTTTTCTTTTAGTCGCCGGGTAATCTCTCTCAGCGAACCGCGAACCGCGAACCGCGAACCGCGAACCGCGAACCGCGAACCCGGGAACCGCGAATTGCGAATTGCGAATTGCGAATCAGATTCACCGATTGGCCAACTCAAAACCGTGACGTCTGAATCGGCGTATCGGATCGGGACCAGCTGGTGCGGAGATCGGCATCGACCGACGTCGTGTCCTTTCCCTGGCCCTTCAATGCGAGCTGAAGGCCGATAAGCGCCCACCCATTGTGCGGATGGCGCTCCAGATCGGCGCGGTAGACGCGCTCGGCATCGGCAAAGCGTTTGGCATCGAGCAGCGCCGCTCCCAACCAGTGGCGCGCTGGGAACGGCAGCGGTTCCGGGTCGTCGATGACGATGGCGTCGTCCAGCACGACAGCGCGTTCGAACGACGTAATCGCTGGTGCCAGGCGGCCGGCGGCTCGATCGATTTCTCCCTCGAGGATGGCAGCGAGCGGTCCGAGCAGGGCTTTCGCCGAGTGGAACTTGAAGAGGGCCGTGGACGACTTGATCGTCGCCGACATGCGATCGAGGCACTGCCTCGCGGCTCGTGTGTTGCCGGCGCGCACGGCGGCGTAGCCGTGCGCGAAATCCCACATCCCGGCAGGAATATCAACGGCCGGCCGATCGCCCATCGCGGCGATGTCCGCGAAGCGGCCGAACCGGACCAGCGTCAGCGCGAGGTACATCGGATCGCCCGTGAGCTTCGCGACGCCGCGTGCCGCGGACACGGCTGGTGCGCTCTGGCCGTCAAACGATGCGGCATACACGAGCATCTGCAAATCGTGCGCGGGATACGTGAGGATGCCCTCGCCTTTGGATGCCTTCTGATCCGACTGCCACGCGTGAAGGCTCGCGCTTACGGCGTCCCCCCACCGCCCGACCCTGGTCCACGTGTGTGCCGGCATGTGATTGAGGTGGCTCGCTCCCGGCATGGCATCGCCGAGAAACTCCACGCACGGCAAGGCTCGCTGTGGCTGCGTCGTCAACTCGGTCGTGTGCACGTACATGTGGCAGGCGCCGGGATGCCGGATGTCCCGCTTGAGCGCGGCTTCGAGCACGCTCAGCACGCGCGCGACATTCGGATCTTTGATGGCGAATGCGCCGGGTCGCGGCAGCAGAAGAAATAACGCTTCGGCGTACACGGTTGCCGCATCGAGGTCGTCCGGGTAGGTTGCGGCCACCTTAGCCATCGCGTTGGCGTAAGCGCGATCCTCGTCAGACTTGCGAGCCGCATCGAAGTGCCCGGTGTATCTCGCCGCCATCGCCTGGATGAATGCGCGCTCCTTCGGGCTGGCATGCTTCTCTGCGAGCGCACCTGCTTTCTGAATCGCCGCAAACGCGCGAACCTCATGTTCCGGCGTCCGCCCCTCGCTGATGTTGGGGCCCCATGCCCACGCCTCGCCCCAGTAACAGATCGCGCAGTCCCGGTCGCGTTTCTGGGCCTCGCGAAACGACCGGCCCGCCTCAGCCCGCGCGAACGCGTACATCAATCGAAAACCCTGATTGAAGTACGCCTGCGCCTCGGCGTTGGTCGAGGAGGTCGGCCGCGTGAACGTGCCGAGGATCGTCTTGTACAGGCCAATCGGCTCGTCGAAGTCGTGCGGCAATGACCCTTCGGCGTGCTGCGCGACGATCGATCGATGCGCTCCGACGGAGAGTGTCAGAAGCGCCACGACCAAACAAAAGCCACGACGAGTTCGTTTCACGTCAGCATCCCGGAAGTAACCACCGAACCGTGCACCGCGTTCATTCCTCTCTCATGATCACCAGCGGCTTCTTCATTATGACGAGAGGACGCCGGCCGCCATCACCAGCACCGTCGTGCCGGCCAGGCCCGCGAGGACAATCCACGGCCCCGCTGCAAATCAGGTGCGCGACCGATCGAAGGCTGACACGATCCGATCGTCATCGATCGGATCGACGGTTCGGAGATCGAGGACGAGCCGATTCCGTTCGATTCGGGCGATGATTGGAACGGCTTGGTCACGGAGCCATTGCTCGAGAGCGTTGGCGCTGCGGGACGGGTGTTCCACCGCCACCAGGCAGGTCGGCAACGTCGCTCCTGGTGCGCTACCTCCGCCAATTGTCGACACGCCATCAGTCGTCGTGGCCCGGACGCCGTATTGAGCGAGCGCGTCGACGAGCGCTCGCGCGCGTTGTTCGATTGCCTCGACCGGCATCGCGATCATGGCGGCGACGGGGACTGTCGTTCGTTCGCGTCCTGCCGCGTACTCTTCCAACGTCGCCTCCAGCGCAGCGTAGGTCAGCTTGTCGACACGCAAAGCACGCATCAACGGATGGCTGCGGATGCGGCCGATCAGGTCACTACGGCCGACGACGATGCCGGCCTGAGGTCCGCCGAGCAGTTTATCGCCGCTGAACATGACGACATCCGCACCCGCGGCCACGCTGTCGGACACCCGTGGTTCATCCTGCAGTGCCGCCCTTCCCGGCTCGCCGTCGTCAGCCGATCGCGACGAATCGAGGTAGCCGCTCCCAACATCTTCGACAACGGGAAGCTGGAAACGCCGACCGACTTCGACGAGGTCTGAGAGCGAGGGACGTTCAGTGAATCCTTCAATTCGAAAATTCGAAGGATGCACACGAAGACAGATCGCCGTCCGATCGTTGACGGCTGCGGCATAGTCGGCCGCGCGCGTCCGGTTGGTCGTGCCGACCTCACGCAAGATCGCGCCGGACTGCGCGAGGACGTCGGGGACGCGAAACCCACCGCCGATCTCGACGAGTTCTCCGCGCGAGATGATGACCTCGCGGCCCGTGGCCAGCGCTGCCAGCGTGAGCATCGTCGCTGCCGCGTTGTTATTGACGACGACGGCGGCCTCGGCGCCGGTCAGACGGCAGAGGAGGCGCTCGGCGTGCGTGTCGCGCCTCCCTCGGCTTCCGGCGGTGAGATCGTATTCCAGGTTCGTATAGCCGGCTGACAGCATCGCGATACGCTCAGCCGCCGCTCTTGCGAGCGGCGCACGGCCCAGGTTGGTGTGAATGATTACGCCGGTCGCGTTGATCACGCGCCTGAGCGACGGTGCCGTCACGCTGGCGAGACGTTCAATTGTTCCCCGTTCGATCGCGGCGACGACATCGTCGCTCGGACTCGCATCCACCGGTCGCTGCCGGATGGCCGCCGCTTCCGCACGCAGCGCCTCGACGATAGCGGTGCGACCGTAGGTCGCCTCGAGGGCGAGGAGCGCCGGCCGCTGCCGGAGCTGTTCGATGGAAGGAATTGAGCGCATCGTTGGTGTCGGGGTGGACTCGTTTCAGGATATCATTCGGATTCCCGTCTCCAGAGATGAAGCCCACAGACCCCATCGCGGATCAGTCGATAGACAGCACGCCGCCGGACGTGCCTGTGCCTGACTACCGGCCGGTCGAGCGCTTCTGGCCGTACGTGGAGCTACCCGAACAGCCCACCGATGAGGAGCTCGCGGCGCTGAACCCGGAGTTGTCCGAAGCGCTGTTCGGCACGCCGAAGCTGCCGTTCTCCATCTCCATCGAGTTTGCGCGCTTTGACGGTCCCGACTTCGCGCGCGCACTGGAGATGGCGCGTGCGTCGGCTGAGTACAAAGAGATCAGGTCGGGCGACACGCTCAGGCACCGGGCCCGCTTCTACCCGCAGGATGCGACCAAGATTCGCGACCTGTTCGAGATCGTCGGACGCTTCGACACGAGCGAGGTACTGATCGATGATCGTCCGGTTCCCTACGCGCGCGAGCTGTGGTTGCCGTTAATCTGGTTTCTGATTCGGTAGACGTCCATGTCAGTTTCCAGTGACCAGTTATCAGTGGCCAGTTGTTGCACGTGTCTGGACAGCTCTGCACTGGAAACTGGAGACGGGAAACTGGAACCCGGCGACTGAGAATGCTCGAGCCATCCGAAATCCAGCGAGACCTGCAGGCGCTCGAGACGGACCTCAAGAAGCTCGAGGCCGAGTACAACATGTTCTTCTCTGGCCGAGCGCCGCGACCGCCCTGGGAGACGCGGAAGCGCGTCGAGACGCTGGTCAAACGCTGGGACCGCGATCACATCGAGACCGCCGGCGATCGATTCCGCTTTCAGACGCTGCAGGCACGGTTTCAGAAATTCGTCGAGTTGTGGGATCGCGGTCTTCGCGCGCGCGAAGAGGGACGGCCCGGACCGTTCGCGCAGGCGCCGCCGAAAGCGCCACCCAAGAAAGACCCGCAGGATCCCAACAAGGTGCTGTACGTCACCGCGTTCAAGGATCCGATGCACGAGATGGACAAGCTGCACTCGTTGTACGACACCTTGATGGACGCGCGTCGCCAGGTCGGCGACGATGTCGTGCCGTTCCATCGGTTCGCAGCGCTGGTGAAAGATCAGGTGACGAAGCTCCGCGACACCGGAAGTCCCGAGGTGGCGTTCCGGGTGGCGGTGAAGGATGGAAAAGTAAACTTTACGGTGCGGGGACTGAAGGGATCGGGAGAGCAGTAACGATCCGAGACCGGAGGCGCCGACGCGCCTCCGGCCCGGTTCGGGATTTAGTTCGGTTTGGTGACGTTGCCGGCCTGCGGGCCCTTCGGACCATCGACGATCTCGAACTCGACCGCTTGCCCCTCCTCGAGCGTCCGGAACCCGTTGCCCTGGACCGCCGAGAAGTGGACGAACACGTCGCTGCCACCTTCGCGTTCGATAAATCCGTAACCCTTAGCGTTGTTGAACCACTTGACCTTGCCTGTGATACGCATCGTACTTTTCCTGCCTTGCAATGGCGCGGCGCCGGAGCGCCGACGT
>JBKPNQ010000281.1:0-26373 GCA_046732715.1 Acidobacteriota bacterium
GCGAAGAAATCGGTGGCGCGCGGATCCCTGGACTGTCCGAGCCAGAACATCGCTTGTTTCCGGACTTCAGCATTCGCGTTGGTGCGCGCCACCTTGATGAGGAGCGGCACCCCTTCGTCCTTCGGCAGCTGACTCAGCGCAAAGACCGCCTTCTTCTTCACTTCTGTGTTCGGATCTTGATCGATGCGGTCGGCAATGGTGGCTGCCGCCTTCTCGCCGGCCTTCTGCGCCAGCCAGAACAACGCTTCACCGCGCAACCGTGGTTCGGCGTCGTTGCGAGCGGTCGCGATCAACGTGTCCAACGCCTGTGGCACCTTGCTCTGCGTCAACCCGAAGATGGCCCCCTTTCGGACCTCGACGCTCGGGTCATCGCGAAGCACGCGTTGCAGCGTCTGAAATCCGTGCTGGCCGCGTGAGTTCCCAAGCCAGAACGTCACCTTCTTTCGAACGCTCTCTGGCTGGCTCTGCGCCATGAGCCGGTCGAGTGACGCATCGGCCGCCGGATCGCCGTGCATTGCGATGGCCGTGATCGCGCCGTCGCTGATGCGATTCTTCGTGTCCGCTTGAGCGCCAACGAATGATTCGAGCAGCGCGATGCTGTCGGCTGGCCGCACGTTCTCGAGCCATCGGACGGGACGGCCGCCGGCATCGAGCTGGCAGTCCTCAGAGAACACCCGAATCCGTTCGACCGCCCGATTTTCGATGCGATACAGCACGATCATCCGATCGGATCCCTCGAGCTTGATGACCCCTGCGGCCGTCGCCCCCTCCGAGCGATTCGAGATGTTCGTTCCGTTCGAAGTTTCCAGGCGGCACAAGCCGCAGCAGCCAGACGCGTTCGACACGCTTCCGTTCACGACGGTCGTGCCCGAGTTGAAACAGCACATCACCCGCTCGCCATCCGAGACCGGCACCGAATACCCGATCCAGGCGACGTCTGGCAGCGACGCGACGAGCGATCGGAACGATGATGCGAACGGGGTTCCGGCGGCCTGCGCCGTGACCGCTCCGTTCTGAACCCGCGGCTGCTGCGCGGCGACGACCGTCGCAAGTGCGACGGCCATCATTATTATTCCGAGGGGCTTCGCCCCCCGGACTCCCCTACACGCTCGCTCGCGGGGGCCCCACGATCCCCGCTCCGCTCGCGTGGGCTCACTCGCGCGCTCGTTCGCCACCGTCGGACCCGATTTTGAGGCCACTTCTAGTCCTGTTGCGATGAGTTTGAACGGCTTTCGCATGGCGCGCCTCTACTTTCCCTCAATCAGCTCCATCATGTATTTCATGACGGCCGGATCCTTGGAGCCCATTACCGACAGCTTCGACACGATTTCCTTCTTCAGCGTCACGTCAGGTTCCTTGCGCGCGAGATCGACGAGTCCTGCACCGTTGCCCTGGACGAAGAGGCCGTTGATCACGGCGCGTCGAATCTCCGGATCTTTTTCGGTGTTGTAAAGCTGAACCAGCGCGTCGCCGCTCTTCTTGGATCCCATGACGCCAAGGTTGCGGATCGCGGCCAGGCGCAGCTCCGGCGTCTTCTCGTTCTTGGTCAGCTCGATGAGTCGATCAGCATCGCCGCCGACGAACATCGCCTGGATGATCCGCTTCTTGACGGCCACCGACGTCTCTTTTTGATAGAGCTGCCACAGCGCGTCGTGTGCACCCATGACGCCAAGCTGCTGCACGGCTTCCTGGCGCAGATCGGGGTTCTGTTCCGTCTGCGCGGCAGTCAACAGCCGGTCCTTGTCGCCCGCGACCATGAACGCGCGAAGCACGCGCCGTTTCACGTCGACATCGGTCGTGCCGGAATAGACTTCCGCCAGCACCGCGCGGGTCTCGTTGCCCCCCTGGGTGCCGAGGTAGTTGATCGCCCGGTTCTGAAGCTCTGGCGTGGAGTTGCCCATGGCGATTCTCTTCAGGAGATCCCGGGCCCGCGGCGAGTTGCTCTGCGCAAGCACGAACAGTGCTTGTGATTTCACACGTGGCGCCGCATTTCCTTGAAGAACTTTCTCCAGCTGCGGCACGGCCTGTTCTGGATCGGAATTCTGCAGGGCGGCAATCGCGTACATCTTCAGCTCGTCGTCGCTCTGGCTCTCGGGCCGTATCGGCTGGCCGTTGCGACTGCGGATCTCGGCCTCAATGCCTTTCGCAAATCCGAGATAACGGCTCTTCGGGTATTCCTTCGTGAGCGTGGCGACCGTGGCGAGCGCTTCCGCCTGCTGACCGGCGCGGTTCTGCGCGAACGCCTTGTAATAGAGCGCCGCATCAGCACGCGGCCCTTTCATCGCCACGACCTCGTTGAATCGGCCAATCGCGCGGTCGTAGCGGCTCTCGTCGAGATCCTCGCGACCCTGATCGTAGACGCGCGTTTCGCGCTCTCGTTGGCGCTGTTCTGCGTCGTTCTCGCGATCCTGGCGTTCCTGGTCGCTCGACGCCATCATCATCGGCGGCATCTCGAGCGACATCGGCCCGATGACACCCGACACCGGCGGTAGCCCTATGGGGCCGAGGCCGAGCGGGCCTGGACCCAGGGGGCCAGTGCCCACCGGCCCAGGACCGACTGGGCCCGGACCGATGGGGCCCGGACCGATGGGGCCAGGACCGATTGGTCCGGGGCTCGTCGGCTGTGCCGACGCGGCACTTGATACGGCGATGCTTGTGGCGAACACGATCGCCCACACAAGGCAGTTGTCGTTGCGCATGATTCGAATCCTGTCTTCCCTCTGCGGGTCGTTCACCCGCGCTTTCCGAGCCGCCGGACATAGGTCCGGCAGCCGTGTTGTTGTCGAGGCTACGAGCTCTGGCCCGCCCGCGACCGTATCTGCGCCTTCTGACGCCGCTGCACGTCGGTCGACATCACGCGCACTTTCAGAAGCAATCCCTTGCTCTCGATCCGTCTTCGCACGTCGTTCAGGTCCTCAGCCGACACCTTGTCGGGGGTTGCAGCCACATCCATCAGCACCTGTTCGAGATCGTCGAGCACCGCCGCCAGGGAGGTGTTGCCGTTGGCGAGCGCTGCCTGCCGATAGAGCCGGTTATCACCTGCGAGCTCCCCGGCGCGCGTGCGCTCCGATGCGAAACCAACCAAATCGGTCGGATCAGCGCTGACGAGTTCGATCAGCATCATCTGAGAGCGATCGAGGTGTGATCCGAGATCGGACAGCAGGACCTGTTCGCGGAAGCCGGTCGATGGCGTCTCGACCTTGTTGCCGGTGTGATTCTCAGCCACGACCGGTTCGACCGGTCGTTGCGACAGACGGCCCGCAAAAAACGCCCCGGCAACGAGGACGACGATCGCTCCGACCCACGCCAGCCGCGCCGGCGACAGCACTAACCACGAAAACCATCCCTTTTGCGGCCGCTCGAGGGAGGGCTGGAGGCGTGCCCACACCGTGCGTTCGAAGCCTTCTCCCAGGTCGACCAGCGGCGCTGACTCCACCGTCGCCAGCACACGCTGCAGCGTCGTAAAGCTGGCATGGCAGTCGCCACAGTCGCGGAGATGCTCGCCCGCCCGCGCACTTGCCGCCGCGTCGAGCTCGCCGTAGTAGTGAAGAACCAGATCATCTTCTGTGAGATGCATATCAGTGCTTCTTTCCATCGGCGGGGTCCCCTGCACCCCGCCTGGCTCACTGCGCTCCGTTCGCGCTCAGTCGGCCGACACCAGTGGTTCGAGCGCGACGCGCATCTTCTTCACCGCGCGAAAGATGCTGTGCTTCGTCGCATTGGCTTTGAGGCCAAGCGCCTGGCTGATCTCTTCGATCGACTGCCCCTCGAAGTGCCTGAGCGCAAATGCCGCGCGCTCCATGACGCTCAGCGACGACATCGCGTCCATCACCCGGTCCTGGACTTCCGTGCTGAGCATCAGCCGCTCTGGTGATGCCTGCGTCGTCTGCACACGTTCGTCTCCGCCCAGCCGATCGAGGTCGGCCGCATCGTGGCCCGCTTCGCGACGCGGTCTCGATCGAATCAGATCGATCGAGCAGTTCACCGCGATGCGGTGCAGCCAGGTGCTGAAATTTGCCCGTGATTCGAAACGGCTCAGTTGCCGGTAAGCCTTCAAGAAAGTCTCCTGGACGACATCCTCGGCGTCCTGCGCGGAGCCCGTCATCCGGTGCGCGAGCCGATAGACAGCGCGGCTGTGGCGCTCGACGAGTGCCCGAAAAGCTTCGCTATCGCCGTCGCGGGCCAGCGCGACGGTGGCGGCGTCGGTTTGCGGCATCCAATTGCTTAGACGGGAGTTGCGGTCAGGGGTTAGCTGTGGATCGGGAGGGAGGTCATCGGTGCCGCCCGGTCTCGGGATCGTGGGTTGGGTCATTGCCCGAATGGCCGTGTTGCCCGTGAGGTTTCACACGTTCCACGATTTCCCGGGTCTTGGCGATTTCGAGTTGAAGGGCGGCGATACAGGCCTCCTGGCTTTCGTGGGGGAGGTCGGTGCTCGCCCCGCAAAAGGGACAGGACATATCCACTGGGGCCCACCTTCCGAAGCTGCTCTCGCAGGGTCAACGCCAGATCGTGCAAAAACACATCCACGACGTGGGTACCTCAATCGCCTGAAAAGAGTGCCTTCAGACCGCTAGCAAGAGGGCGAATTCGATAGCTGAGTTCGTCAACACTACGAGCACTGTCAAGTGTCCAGTCGTGACGGAATATGTCGACTGCGCCGCGTGTGATGAGTGGTGGCCGCCCCGTGAACGCCGCGCGGCGCTCTTCAAGCCATCCGATCGCTGACGCGGCCCCATACGGGATGCGCCGCGGAAGGGGGGTGCCGGTCAGGTCTCGCCAGACCTCGAAGATCCGCATCTGCGGCGCGTTCTCTCCGCCGAGCACGTACTCCGACGCTGTCAGCGGACGCGAGAGCGCCTCGACGTGCGCTTCGGCCACATCGTCGACGTAGGCGTACGACCAGATTCGATCCCCCCCGACGATGCCGGGCAGCCGCCCCCGGCGATGATCGTCGATCAGCCGGCCCACCAGGTTGGCTTCATTCGCGGGCCCGGGCCCGTAAATCACACCTGGAACCAGCGTGACGATGGGACTGCCAGCCGCGCTGGCTGCCAGCGCCACTTCCCGCGCCCGCACTTTGGTCCTCTGATAGTCGTTTGCCTTCAACAGGCTGCCCGCGCCCGCCGGTGGACGCGCGAGAAATGACGACGTGTAGACGATGCGTCGGATGCCAAGTGTTCTCACAACATCGAGTGTTGATTCGAGACCGCCAACATTGATCTCATCAAAGACGGATGACGAGGGTTGCCACAGGCTCACGAGCGCGGCCGAGTGGACGATGGCGTCGACGCCGTCAGCGGCGCTCCGTATAGCTCGACGATCGCGAATGTCGCCGTCCACCGCCCGACCCGGCAGCCCAGCCACCGAGGCCCGCCGCGCGAACACGATGGGTTCATGCCCGTGCCGCGCCAGTGCCCGGACGATGGCACTTCCAAGGTAGCCGCTGCCTCCGGTGACGAGGATGCGCATTTGTTTGATCAGTGTCAGCTTCCGTCTGCATTACTCACTGCGCGTGGGGCCCCACCCCCACGCGCTCTCGCTCGCGGGCGCCGCTTCGCGGCGCTTCCCTCCGGCCGCTCGCTCGGGCCGCAGGCGCTCGCTGTCCGTGTCCGAATCCTCAAAGCGCGTCAGCTCGAACCAACGGATCCCGGATCCCGGGCCCCGGCTCCGAGGGCTTCCGAGTCACGCCCGGCTTCGAACCATTGTTATATGCTTCGATCGATGTTCAAGCGGCAGCGAACCGGATCAGTGGTCTGTGCGTCGTGCGGATCGCTCGTCGGCGTCAACGACGAGCAGTGTTACACGTGCGGCCGACGGAACCCAGGATTGTGGGGATACGGGCCGCTGCTGCGGCGGCTCGGCACTGACTTCGGGTTCGTGCCACTGGTGATCTACGGCTGCGCCGCGCTCTACGTGCTGAGCCTGGTGGTGACGCTGATCACCGGGGGCGACGTGATGGGCGGCGGCCTGTTTTCGCTGCTGTCGCCGGGCGGATTCGCCACGATGCTGCTTGGCGTCAGCGGCGCGGCTCCGGTCTTTGCCTATGGCCGGTGGTGGACGATCCTCAGCGCCGGTTGGCTGCACGGCGGTGCGCTGCACATTATCTTCAACATGATGTGGGTCCGCGACCTGGGGCCACCGGTTGCGGACATCTACGGCGGCGCGCGCATGGTGATCATCTACACGGTGTCGTCCGCGTGCGGGTTTTTCCTCAGTTCGGCCGCCGGGCTGCTCATGCCTCGCGTGCCGCTCCTCGGCGGCGCTTCGTACACGCTGGGGGCCTCGGCGGCGATCTTCGGGCTGCTTGGCGCGCTCGTGCACTATGGCCGGCGCGGCGGCAGCAGCATGATCCGCTCACACGCCCTGAGTTACGCCGTCTCGATGTTCGTCTTCGGGTTGCTGATGCCGGGGGTTGACAACTACGCGCATGCCGGCGGATTTGTCGGCGGTTATCTGACGAGCGTGTGGCTCGATCCGTTGAAGCCCGAACGGGTGAACCACATGATAGGCGCGCTCGTGTGCCTGGTGGCGACGGTGCTCGCGATCCTCGCGTCCGTGGTTTCGACGTTGCGGCTGGTGATGTAAATCAGCGACAGCCACTGTCACACTGCGATCAGATCAACAAGAAACAACAGGAGAATGGAGAAAGGAGAACGAGTTCCTTTTCAAGAAAACCCATTGCTTCTCCTTTCTCTTTTCTCCTGTGTGCTCTTGGTATGATCGCAGCGTGACGGTGGGCGTCGTTGATTCGAGTCCCGTTACCTCGAATAGAGATCGATGATCGTACTGATCGCCCGTCGGCAGACGCGGCAAAAGCCAACCGCGTCGCGGGTAAACATGATGCAGTCCGCCTCCGGTCGATACAATCCGCGCGGCTCGTACGAGGCGCCTTCAAAGGCCCCCACTTTGCCCGAGTAGGTCATCGACGACAGGAACTTCGTATCCCACGCCTGCTGCTCCCGGAAGAGCGCGTCCATCTCCGACTCAGGCGCATTTCGCGCCCGGATTTCCCGGCGCCGCTGCTGGATTGAGGCCGTATGCTTCTCGTAGTCCTCCTTGCTCCACGGCGTCGGCAGTGGCGTCCCGGCAGTGACCAGGTCCTTCCACTTCAACTGCGCCGGGTCGTTGAGCGCGGTGACGTTCGGCTCCCACGGCTCCGTTTTTTTGGCGGCGCCCGTTTCGTACGCGACGTCGGACGTGTAGTACTCGTCGGCGAGCGCCGCGAAGTGGTGGCCGAACTCGTGGACGAACACGTAAGGAGAAAACGCGCTGTCGACCGACGCGGTGGCCTGATCGTTGAATATGCCGCCGCCGCCGTAGGTCTTGTCGTTGACGAGAACCTCGATGAACTCGTACGGTGCCGCAGAGGCCGCGTCGCGCAGCGCGCGATTGTCGAGCGTCAGCACATAGCGTTCCGAGTCGAAGATGTTGTACTCGGTGGAGAGTGGAGTTCGTCGAAACACCCCGGCATTCGGGCGGTTGATGCCGCTTTGAGGTGATGGCAGATCCAGTGCGCGGACGTTGAAGTCTCCCTTGCGGCTTTTGAACGGCTCCTCGGCGAAGAGCGCGGGCAGCAGGCGGTTGACGTCGGCGTGAAACTTCGTCATTTCCGCGGCGGTGTAACCCTCGCCGATGACGAGCAGGTCGACTTTCTCAGCCGGCGAGCCATTCACGAAGACCGGCCACACGCGGCCGGAGTGCTGCGCCAGCGGCGTGCGAATGACGAAACGCGACTCCGGATCGATGTCGGTTGCCCATAACGGCGTGAATCCGTTGTCCGGCCGCCGCTTGAGCAGGGTCACGGTCACTGGCTCCCGCGGCCAGGGAAACCGCATCGATTCATGAAACGTCCGGTGCGCGGTTTTCTGTTCCCCGGTTGTTTCCCATTCACCGTAGATGGATGCGAACCCGCGCGAATAGACAACCGTCCCCGAAGCCTTCCGCCGGACTTCGAAGCGGTATTTCCCAAGATTGGTGTGGTCCAGCAGCTGCGTCCGACTCCCGGACCAGTCGCCGTCGTTCAACACCCGATCGAGCGAGATCGTTTCAGCAGATTGCGGACCGCCGGTATGAAAGTAATCGACGCGCATCGTGGCGCCGGTAAACACGTCGTCGAATGCGGGAGTCGATCCCGACTGTGGTGTGAACAGGAGCGTGACCAGCAGCAGGAAAGGGATCGTGAGCAGCATGAGGATGATCTCTCCCAAACTATAATCGCTGAGTGCGCAAACCCGTTGTTCTGATTACCGGCGCCGGCGGCGAAATCGGCCACGGGCTGATTGATCGTCTCGCCGAGCGCGGCGATCGCGGCATCGTCACACTGGATCTCAACCGGCTGGAAGCGTCGATTGGCACCAAGGTCGATCGCGAGATCACCGGATCGATCCTCGATCGCGGACTGCTCGAGCGGGTGCTCGCAGAATTCCGCGTCGAGCTCGTCTTTCATCTGGCGGCGCTCCTCTCGACGCGGGCCGAGTTCACGCCGGTCACGGCGCATCAGGTGAACGTCGAAGGCACGCTGAACCTGCTCGAGTTTGCCCAACACGAGGCCGAGTCGCATGGCCGTCCGGTTGTCTTCATGTATCCCTCGTCCATTGCAGCGTATGGTCTGCCGAATCGGGAAACGAAGGCGGCCGCGGGCCGGGTCAAGGAAGACGAATGGACGCACCCAACGACGATGTACGGGTGCAACAAGCTGTATTGTGAACAGATTGGCCGGTACTACGCGCGGTATTACAAGCAGCTCGCGGCGGAAACCGCGAGTGGACGCGTCGATTTCCGTAGCGTCCGCTTTCCTGGACTGATCTCGGGGCTCACCGTGCCCTCGGGCGGCACATCAGATTACGCGCCCGAAATGATCCATGCCGCGGCCAGGGGCCAGGCGTACGACTGTTTCGTCCGTCCGGATACGCGGATCCCCTTCATGGCGATGCCGGACGGCGTCGATGCCCTCGTTACGCTCGCCGCTGCGCCGCGCGAAGCGCTGACGCGCACCGAATACAACGTCGCGGCCTTCAACCCATCCGCGGAAGAGATTCGATCCGTGGTCCTGCAGGCGTTCCCGTCGGCTCGAATCGACTGGGACGTCGACGACAAGCGTCAGGGCATTGTCGACTCCTGGCCAGCAGACGTCGACGACTCCGCCGCGCGTCGCGACTGGGGCTTCGCGCCACGCTACGATTTTCATCGAGCGTTTCACGAGTACCTGGTGCCGACAATCCGAGGGCGATACTCCTAGCGACTCGCGACTCGGGAGCGACTCGTACGCTGAGAACCGGCCAGTCGCGAGCCACGAGCCGCGAGTCGCGAACCGCGAACCGCGAGCCGCGAGTCGCGCTATCTGTCAGTGATATGCGGCTCGCTCCACTCGACTGGCGGCGTGATAAAGGGCTCCGGACTCGGGCCGGGATCGGGACGTCCGCTGCCGGTCAAACGGCTGATCGCACGTACCGTCATGTCGTGATCGCAGAGCATCTGGCACGACAGCCGGACGCCAATCGCTCCCTTCGCCGTGAGTACCTGGCGCTCGGCGACGGTCATGCGAGTCGGCTCTCCGGCAATGAACTCGACGCGGCAGGTTGTGCATCGAGCGTTGCCGCCACATGCGTGCAAAATATCCACACGTGCGTCCTGCTCGATGGCGAGCACGAGGCGCTTGCCATCTTCGACATCAACCGTTCCAAATCCTTCAACTGTGAGCTTCGGCACGTCTGGTTTCTCCTTGGTTCGTCAACACGCCATCATACAGAATAGAGGCGGTTCCCACACCACCTTGCAGAGCTTCAGGTACGCAGTTCGCTCGCTTTCACGGCGGCCGGGGTTTGCCGCGCTTTCGATTCTGGCGCTCGCGCTGGGGCTCGGCGCCAACGCGGCTATCTTTCGCGTCGTCGATGCCGTGCTGCTTCGTCCGTTGCCCTACCCCGATGCGGATCACATCGTCATGCCGTGGGAATTCAGCGCGGAGATTCAGCAGCGGCTCGGTTTCGATCGCCTTCCCTCGTCACCCGCGGATTTCGTCGACTACCTGGATCGGAATAGATCATTCCAGCACTTTGCGTCGATGCGGACCGAACAAGTCAACCTTACCGGCATCGGCGAGCCGGAGCGGATTGGGGCGCTTCGCGTCAGCTCCCAGTTCTTCGACGTGCTCGGCGTTCAGGCCGCGGTTGGGCGGACGTTTCAGCCAGGCGACGAGGCCGGCAGTCGCGTGGTGATGATCGCGGACAGCCTCTGGCGACGAAGCTTCGGCGGAGATACCGGCATCAGCGGGCGCGTAATCTCGCTGAACGGGGAGCCGGCGACGATTCTCGGGGTTCTGCCCGAGTGGTTCCGCTTCCCGGCGGCCGGTGAACTCCCACAGGGCTTCGGTTTTTCGCTGAGTCCCGTTGTCTGGTCGCTCGACGTTCTCACACCCGAGCAGCGTCGCAATCGGGGAGGCAAAAGCCTCGCGCTGATTGGGCGACTGAAGCCCGGCGTTTCCGCCGCAGACGCCGAACAGGATCTGGCGCACATCGCGGCCGACATCGCGCGCGACTTCCCGCAGACGAATGCCGGTTGGACGGTCCACGTCATCTCGCTTCGTGAGCAACTCGTCGGTTCGCTCAGGCCGGCGCTCGTCGCTCTGCTCTCGGCGGTGGGCGTCGTGCTCCTCATTGCCTGTGCGAATGTTGCCAACCTGTTGCTCGTGCGCGCGGCTGCGCGACAGCGCGAGATCTGCGTCCGCTACGCGCTCGGTGCATCGCGCTCCGCGGTAGTCGCGCAATCGCTGGTTGAAAGCCTGATGCTGGCCACAAGTGGTGCGGTTGTGGGACTCGCCATCGCCTGGTGGATGCTGCGCGCGCTGCTCGCGATGGCACCGGCATCTCTGCCGGCCGCGGCCCACGCCGGAGTCGATTGGCGTGTGCTGGTTTTTACCGCCGGCCTGTCACTGTTCACCGCACTGATGTTCGGTGCCGTCCCCGCCTGGCATTGCAGTCGCTTCGGTACAGCCGAAGGATTGCGGGAAGGAGCTCGCGGAACGATTGGCGGCCGGAAAGCAACGCGCACGCGAAACGTTCTCGTCGTGCTCGAAGTCGCGCTCGCGGTGATCCTGCTGATCGGGTCCGTGCTTCTCGTGCAGACGTTCGTGCGGCTGATACACGTCGACACCGGTTTCCGTACCGATCGCATCCTGACCATGGAGATCGCGCTGCCCCGGAGCGCCTATCCGCCGGTTCGGGCGTCGGCGTTCTTCCTGTCGCTGATCAATCGGCTGTCCGCGCTTCCCGGCGTGGAGGCCGCAGGGTTGACTTCCGGTGTGCCGCTCAGCGGCAGCGAGAACCTGCTGCCGGTCACGATCGAGGGACAGCCGCGGCCGGAGCCGGGGCAGGAGATCATCTCCGACTACCGGGTGATTACCGCGGGCTATTTTGAAACGCTCGCGATTCCTCTCGTGGAAGGCGACCCGATTCAGCCGCCTCCGCAGGATTCGCTGCGGGTGTGGATCAATCAAACGATGGCACGCTCCGGTTGGCCCGGCCAGTCCGCCATTGGCCGGCGAATGAAGCTCACCAACTACGAACGCGACGGTCGCTGGTACACCGTCGCCGGCATCGTGGGCGACACGCGATACACCGGGCTCGACCGCGCGCTTCGGCCGCAGGTGTACGTGCATTACGGCGAGGACCCACGGGATCAGATGGCGGTTGTCCTGCGTTCATTCGGCGATCCCGTGGCGCTCGTCAACGCCGCGCGTTCGGCCGTCCAGACCCTCGATGCGAATCAGCCGATCGCACGAGTCCGCACGATGGAACAGATCGTGACGACATCGGTGGCGAATCGTCGGTTCCAGATGATGCTGATCGGCCTCTTCGCTCTCCTTGCGGTGACGCTGGCGGTGGTCGGGCTCTACGCGGTTGTTTCGTACTCCGTCGCTGAGCGCATACACGAAATGGGGCTTCGCCTGGCGCTCGGCGCGCGACCGGCTAACCTGCTCGGCCTCATCCTTCGCGAAGGCCTGCGGCTCGTCGGACTCGGCGTCGCCATCGGGGTTGCCGCCGCCCTGCTGCTGACGCGTTTTCTCGAGACACTGCTGTTTGGCGTTCGAGCACGCGATACGATGACGTTTGTGCTCGCGTCCGGCATCCTGCTGGCCGCGGGGGTTCTGGGTTGCCTGGCCCCTGCCCGTCGTGCGATGCGCGTCGATCCGGCGATCGCGCTCCGTGGCGAATAGCAAACCCGCGATGATCCCGTCATCGCTGCTCGTGTCGGCGTATAGCAGTGGCTGGTTTCCGATGGCGGTCGACGGCGGCGAGGTTCGGTGGTACTCGCCAGATCCCCGGGGCGTCATTCCACTCGATGGATTTCATCTACCGTCGAGGCTTGCTCGACTGGTCCGTGGCGGCCGATTTCGCATCGAGATCGATCGGCGGTTCGAAGACGTCATGCGCGCCTGCGCCGAAGCCGACCGCAAGGAAGAGGACGCCGGAACGTGGATCAGCGATGAGATCCTGGCGAGCTACGTCGAACTGCACCGACTCGGCCTCGCGCATTCGGTCGAGACCTGGCTGGATGACCGCCTGGTCGGCGGCTTGTACGGCGTCGCGCTCGGAGGGGCGTTCTTCGGTGAGTCGATGTTTCACCACGTGACCGATGCTTCGAAGGTGGCTCTGGCCGCGCTGGTGGAGCGCCTACGCAGGCGCGGGTTCCGTCTTCTCGACGTGCAGTGGGTCACCCCTCACCTGGAACAGTTCGGGGCGATCGAGATCCCGCGCGCGATGTATCTGAAGGAACTCGAGCGGGCGCTTGCCGTCAAGGCGGAATTCCGGGGGGAAGCGGAAGGGTGAATGTTGAGTCTCGCATCGAGCGATGTTTCGGCGAGGCAACGCTGCGCGAAAAAAAATGCGAGCGAGCGGAGCGAAGCGAGCCACGTGAGCGGAGCGGGGCATTGGGGCCCCCGCGAGCGAACGTGTAGGGGAGTCCGAGGGGCGAAGCCCCCTCGGAGTAAATCAGTGCACCGAATAGGGCTCGCTGAGGGTGAAGGGCGCGATCTTGGCGTCGAAGCGTTCGCCATCCTGCGTCACCATCTGGTAGGTGCCTTCCATCACGCCGAATGGCGTCGAGAGAGGGCATCCCGAGGTGTACTCGAACGATTCCCCTGACTTCAACGTCGGCTGCTTGCCGACGACACCCGGGCCGCGGACCTCTTCGATGTGGCCGGTACCGTCCGTGATGAGCCAGTGGCGGGTCAGCAGCTGAACCGTTTCGGCACTTTCGTTGGAGATCTTGACCGTATAGAGGAAGAACCACTGATTCTTGGCGGGTGCGGACTGATCTGCCGAATACTCCGACTGCACTCTGACGCGGACCCCGCGGGTAGACGCTTCCGAAATAAACATGGATTCATGATGAACGATCCGCGTGGATCACGGCAAGCGGGAGGCGTGGAACCAGGCCTGTGTGCCCGTTGCGCACACGTCCGCATCATCTCGAGCGCTCGCCGGTCTACGTTCTACTTGTGTGGTCTTTCGACGAGCGATCCTCGGTTTCCGCGCTATCCGCAACTCCCTGTGCTCGAGTGTTCGGGATACCAGCCGCAAGAACCCGAACGGTGCTGATAGCATGAGAGAGGGAAGCGCCTGCGGCCCGAGCGAGGCGCGAAGTCGCCGAGCGAGAGCGAGCGGGGGTGGGGCCCCGCGAGCAGTGAGTAAAGAGGACAAAGGAAAAAGGAAGTTGCACACGATTGAACCCGCGCGGTTGAAAGAGGGCGTCAACATCGACGCGCTTCCCGATCCATCGCTTGTGGCGGGGCCGGAGACCGGGCGCGCGAACGTGATAACCGGTAGAGCCCTCATCTTCTGGGATCCAATGAGCTTGCCGGGCACGAGGTTCGCCAAAAAGCGCGACGCCATCGACACCGATCAGATCACGCCAGCGGCGGATTGTGTCTCTGAAAGTCTGGAGACGCTCGACGAGAAGTGGAAGGCGGGGTCGTTCCGGCATCTGATGCCCGATTTCCGTGAGCGCGTCCATCGCGGCGACAACTTCATCGTCGCCGGCGATCGATTTGCGATCGGGTCGTCACGCGAGATGAGTCCGGCCGGGCTCAAAGGGGTGGCCGAAGAAGCCGGACTGGAAATGGTCGTCGTGTGCGGTCAGAACATGGGCGACATCTTCCGCCGCAACAGTTTCAATCTGGGCCTGCACGTCGTCCAGAGTCCCGAGGCGGTGGTCGACGCCCAGGATGGTGACGTCTTCAGCTTCGATCCGCTAACCAGGCAGCTCACCAACGAAACGCGGCAGCGAACCTACGATCCGGTTCCGCTGTCCACCAAGGAGGAGGAGATCAGGCGGTCGGGCGGGATCTTTGCGGTGGGCCGGCGGGAATTCAAGGCGTCAGCGCTCGCGCGGCCTGCCATCGATTGGCCCGGCGAGCGTGATGCGCGCGGAATGACGACCACAGAGCAGATCGTGTGGGCGCATCGGGTGGACAAGGATCTCACGCCGCAGGATATGAAACCTGGAACGACGCTTCGGGTCTATGCGGACCTGCTGCCGGCGTCGGATGGGACTGCGCCGTTTGCGATCCACACCTTCAACCAGATCACGGGCGGCAACACGATCTACCCCCGCCAGGCCGCGATCGCCAACGATCACTTCGTCTTCACCGGCGTCGACGCCGACGATAAGCAAACCGGGATCGGTCGGCAATTTGCCGATCTGCACGGGATCGTGAAGCCGTACTACGCCACCCCGGGCGATGGCATCTTTCATTTCTACTTTCCTGAACAGGGCTTAATAATGCCGGGACAGTTCATCCCCGGCGCAGACTCGCACAGCCGCGCGTATGGTGCGTACGGCGCGGTCGGGATCGGCGTGGGTTCGACGACCCTGGGCTTTGGCTGGTCCACCGGATACATCTACTTCACGCTCGCACGGCAGCGTCGCGTCGTGTTCACCGGCCGTCTGCAGCCCTGGGTCGGCGGCAAGGACATCGTCCTCGAGCTGCTGAGACGATGGGGAGCGAAGCAGTCGCAGGGAATGTCGGTGGAGCTCGTTGACGCGGATCTTCAGCTGCCGATTGCCTATCGAAATACGATCGCCAACATGATGGCGGAGGCTGAGGCGCTCAATGGGGTGTTTGCCGCGGACGATCTGACCCGCGAATGGTTTCGACGGAAGGGGATCGTGGATTTGCCGTATCCAGAGATCGCGCCGGGGGCAGCAGCGCATTTCGACATCGACGAAACGCTGGATCTCGCCGACGTCCGGCCGATGATTGCCAAGCCGTTCAGTCCCGGCAATGCGTTCCCGGCCGAGGAAGTCGCGCGCGAGCACCTGTCGTTCGACAAGGCGCTGATCGGCTCGTGCACCAACGGCAGCTACGACGATCTGCTGCAGGCGGCGCTCGTGCTCCGCGCGGCGCGGCAGAAAGGTGCGGCGCGCGTCGAGCGCGAATTTGCGATCTTCCCCGGTTCGGGTGGTGTCGGCCGTCAGATCGAAACCTCCGATCCGCGTCTCGGCGGCGAATCCATTGCCGACGTATTCCGATCGGTTGGTGGTGAGATCCGCCGGTCGTGGTGCGGTCCCTGTTTCGGCCAGGGGCCTGACGCGCTTCATGCCGGTCAGCGCGCGATCACGTCGTTCAATCGCAACTGGCAGAATCGGATGGGATTCGGCGGCGAAGGATATCTTGCCAGCCCGGCGGTCGTCGCGGCGTCCGCTCTCCTCGGTTACATGGCGCCCCCCTCGGAGCTCGGTCTGGAGTGGGATCCAGACACGTATGGTGTGTAGAAGAGCGGGTCTCGGTCTCGCTCTGCTGCTGGTCGCTGGGTTGCCGTTCGGGCGGATTCAGCTGGACGGCCAGGCAGTCGTTTCGCTGAAGGCTGGCGACGTCATCACCCGCTCGATCGTCGTGCGACCGGGGACCTACCGATTGGGCGCGTCAGCGGACCTCAGCACTCCTGCCATTACGATCCGTGGCACCGACATCACCGTCGACTTCAACGGCGCGACACTGACTGGTTCGACCGACTCGGCTGACCCGGACACGTTCGCGGGCGTTGGAATCCTGATCGATGGCGGATCGAAGGTGACCGTCAAGAATGCGGTGATTCGTGGATACAAGCTCGGGATCCTTGCGAGACGCTCGTACGATCTGCACTTGACGCACAACGATCTGTCCTACAACTGGAAGCAGCGTCTCTACAGCGGCATCGAAAAGGAGAGTCTCGTCGATTGGATGTCGTACCACGAGAACGAGAAGGACGAGTGGTTGCGCTACGGCGCGGCGATCTATCTGTCCGAATGCGGCAGCGCGGAGATCGATCACAACCTGGTCGTGCAGGGTGAGAACGGCCTGATGATTACACGATCGGGGGGGCTGAAGATCTGGAACAACACGTTTCAGTTCCTGTCGGGGATCGGCGTCGGCCTTTACCGCGTTCTCGGCAGCGAGATCATGCACAACAAGATCGATTGGTGCGTGCGTGGCTACAGTCACGGGTTCTACAACCGCGGTCAGGACTCCGCCGGACTGCTGATGTACGAGCAGAGCAGCGACAATCGCATCGCATTCAATTCCATCACTCACGGCGGCGATGGGCTGTTTCTCTGGGCTGGCCAGTCGACAATGGATACGGGCAAGGGTGGTTCCAACAACAATGTTTTCTTCAAGAACGATTTCAGTCATGCGGTCGCGAACGGCATCGAGGCGACCTTCAGCACGAACATCTTTGACCAGAATCGAATTGAGGATTGTTGGCACGGCGTCTGGGGCGGCTACAGTTACAGCTCGGTCTGGCGTCGCAACCGTTTCGCGAACAACACGGAAGCAATCGCGATCGAGCATGGCCAGCAGAACATCATCAGTGAAAACACGTTCGATCACGACGAAACGGCGATCCGCCTATGGCAAAATGCCACGCAGGATCCGAACTGGGGATATCCGAAGTATCGCGATACAAAAAGCCACGGATACTACATCGGCTACAACGCATTCGCCGCGAACAAGACGCCGTTGTCGTTGCGCGATACCACCGACGTCCTGGTGGCCATCCTCGGTAGCCAGGAAGATGCGCCGGCGATCACCCGTGAGGGCGACACCAGCGCCTTTCGGCTTAGGTTCGATGCGTGGGGGCTTGGGCCCGGCGACTTTTACGTTCCCGATGCCGCGGTCCCGATGCCCGACGGTATGGACGCGACGATCAGGCCCGGTGAACGCCGCGGCCGCGACACCATCATCGTGGACGAGTGGGGGCCTTACGACTGGAAGTCGCCAAAATTCTGGCCGGTGCTCGATCAACCGGGCCTGAAAGGGCCTGCCTACGGGAAAAACCTCAAACTGCAAGTGTTGGGGCCGGAGGGTAACTGGAAGATCACCCGCATACGAGGGGCATCCGTCGATCGGCGTGGTGGCAAGACAGGAGATCGGCTCCTCGTCACACCAGGCGCTGGGCGCCTCGTGGACTATGACGTCGCTGCTGAGTATCGCGGCGCTGCCATCGTCTCACCACGCGGCGTTAAGACTGCAAGCGGCAAACCATACATCTTCCACTACTCCAGATTCTTCGTTCCGATCGATTGGCGCATCAAGCTGTTCGACTACTCTGACGCGACCGACCCTGTGAAGCAGCCCGACGCCTTCGCACAGCTGGTTGCCGGGGTGCCGCTGAAGGAAGTCGCGCACGACCGGCTGGATTACATATCAGGTCGAGAGATGGAAGACGGCGTACCCCGAGACCGGTTTGCGCTGGTTGCCGAAGGCACGGCTGACCTGCCGTCCGGGGACTTCATGCTCACGGTGATCTCGGACGACGGGGTTCGCGTGTGGGTTGATGGCGAAGAAGTGATCGATGCGTGGTCACCGCATGAATCCAGGGTGGACCGGGCGCCCATCCGTGGCGGTCACCGTAAATTGAAAGTTGAGTATTACGAGGTCGGCGGGTTCGCCGAACTTCGCTTTGACATTCAGCGCCGCTGAATTTTTCCAGAAACGAGGCGCGAATACGCCATGGACTCGATCTTCGAACCCGGGACCCTGATCGCACTTGCGACGCTCACCTTTCTGGAGATCGTCCTTGGCGTCGACAACATCATCTTCATCTCGATTCTGTCGGGAAAATTGCCGGAGGGACAGCAGCTTCGCGCCCGTCGCATTGGTTTGCTGGGCGCGATGGTCACCCGCGTGCTGCTGCTCTTCTCGCTTGCGTGGATCGTCAAGTTGACGCGGCCACTCTTTAGCGCGCTGGGGCACGATGTCACCGGGCGCGACCTGATTCTCATCGGCGGTGGCCTGTTTCTGCTCGCCAAGAGCACGATCGAAATCCACGGCCGGCTGGAAGGCGACGAAGGTCACGGCTCGCGCCGTGTGATGGCCTCATTCCTGAGCGTGATCGTTCAGATCATGCTGCTCGATATCGTCTTCTCATTGGATTCAGTGATCACCGCGGTTGGCATGGTTGATGAACTGTGGGTGATGATTGCCGCAGTGATCATTTCGGTCGCGATCATGATGGCCGCGGCCGAACCGATCAGCGCATTCGTACACAAACACCCGACGGTCAAGATGCTGGCGCTGAGTTTCCTGCTGCTGATTGGCATGTCGCTGCTGCTGGAGGGATTCGGCCAGCACATCCCGAAGGGCTATATCTATTTCGCCATGGGTTTCTCGGTGTTTGTTGAGATGATTAACCTCCGTCTCCGGGCCAAAGCCACCCCGGTGCACTTGCGGGATGCGTATGTGAAAGAACACGGTCGGTCGTAACGGCAGAGTACAATCGAGACTATCGACACGTGAAGATTCTCCTGAGTGCTGGTTCGTTCATCCTTGCCGGATTGGCGACCGTTGCGGCTCAAGCTCCGGCCGTCTCAGTGTCGAGCGCCTACGTTCCGGAGAGGGTGTATGACACCCGGCGTGCATCCTTTAGCGATTTCGAGATGATGGCCGCGGATCTGGCGCGCGCCGACGTGGTGTTGATCGGCGAACAGCACGACGATTCGAATTCGCATCGGCTGGAGCTGGCGGTACTGGAAGCGCTGGCGCGACGGCAGGTGGCCGTCACCCTCTCGCTCGAAATGTTCGAACGGGACGTGCAGCCGTCGGTTGACGCCTACGTCTCGGGTTCCTCGGTCGAGGACGACTTCCTGAAAGCCTCCCGGCCATGGCCGCGATATGCCACCGACTACCGGCCGCTGATCGAGTTTGCTCGGAGCCGCCATTGGCCGGTCGTCGCCGCCAACGTCCCGCGCCGCATCGCCGCCGACGTCGCCAAAACAGGAAAGCCTGCGATCGATGCACTCACCACACCGGATCGGTCGCTTGCCGCCACCGACGTGCAGTGCCCGCACGACACATATTTCGATCGATTCTCGGAGCAGATGGGCGGCGGCGGACACCAGGCCGGTTCGACGTCAGCGTCAGCGGCGGACACGACGACGGAGCGCTACTACTGGGCGCAGTGCATCAAGGACGAGACGATGGCGGAATCGATTGCGACGGCGTACGGAAAGATGGGTGGAAGACCAGGCGTCATCGTCCACGTGACCGGGTCGTTTCATAGCGACTACGGCGACGGCACTGGCGAACGAGTCCGGCGGCGGCTCACCGGACGACGAGTGTCCATCGTGTCAATGCTGCCGGTCGAGAATCTCGACACCGTCGCGCCCGCACCAGCTGACCTGAAGAGGGCGGATTATTTGGTGTATACGATTAAATAGTTCCCAGTTCCCAGTTGCCAGTTCCCGGCCCTTAAACTCGCAACTGGTAACTGGTAACTGGAAACTTTATTTCAGCCCTTCCGCCCGCTCAGCGACCACATACGCAAGAACCGCAATCGCCGCGGACGCGCGCGACACGTCCATCGGATCGATCTTGTCGATGGTGTCGGCCGGCGTGTGGTGGATCAGAAAGTAGTTGCCGTCTCCCTCGAGCGACATCGCCGGGATGTTGCCGGCCTGCACGCTCGGGCCGATGTCAGCGCCGTCGCCTGCCGGGCCGATTCTATCCAGTTGAATCCCGCGCAGAAGCGTGGCGATCTCCTTGATGCGCGTTCGGGCCGCATCGTTCCCCGTGAATCCAAATCCGGAGGGGTGCAGCAAGCCATCGTCTGATTCGAGCATCAGCACGTGGTTCGCAAGCTGATCCTTGTAGCGATCCCGATAGGCGGTACCGCCCCGCGTGCCATTCTCCTCGTTCGTCCACAACACGACCCTGACGGTGCGACGCGGGCGGAGGTTCAGCTTCTTCATCAGCCGCAGCGCATCCCAGGTCGCGACGCACCCGCCGCCATCGTCAGTCGATCCGGTGCCGACATCCCAGGAATCGATGTGCCCGCCCACGACCACGACTTCATCGGGCTTCTCTCGGCCGCGGATCTCCCCGACGACATTGAAGGAGTCGGCGTCCGGGAGGAATTTCGCTTCCATCTTGAGGCGCAGACGTACGGTCGTGCCTCGATCCTGCATGCGCTGCAGGAAATCGGCGTCCTCAGTGGCGATGGCCGCCGCCGGAATCTGAGGTGAGCCGTCCGTGTACCGCAGCGCGCCGGTATGCGGCAGGCGCAGGCCGGCGGGTCCGACCGAGCGAACCAGTGCCGCGACAGCGCCGAGCGTCGCCGCGCGCGACGGGCCGTTGCCCCGGAACTGCACGGTCTCTCCGTAATTCGTGAACGGAACGTTGAAGAGGACGATGCGCCCCTTGACGCGAGGGCCGGCTGAATCGAGTTCCTCGAAGCTGCGCACAATCAACACATCGCCGTCGACACCAGCCGCCGGTGTGCCGACGCTGTTGCCAAGGCCGAGCATCACGAGCGGCCGCGCGCGAGGGAGAATCACTTCCAGGCTTTCCTGTCCCCGTACCCAGTGCGGCACTTTGACTGGCTCGGTGTGCACGTTCTCGAGGCCATCCTTTTTCATTTCACCGATGGTCCACTGAATGGCTTCCTCGAGCGATCGTGAGCCGCTCAAGCGATGCCCGAACGTGTCGCCGAGCAGCGCCAACCGCTCCCATGCGAACCGGCTGGACATCGCCTCGCCGATGAGACGCGCTGCCGGCTCCCGATAGACATCGAGCCACGCCGTGCCATCAGGGCGCGATGCGTGAGTGGAAACGGTCAGTGGTATTGAAAGCAGGAAGACCGACAGGAGAAACCCTCGAGACAGCTTCGGCATCAATCTATTGTATGTAACCGCTGTCTTATAATCTCAGCAGGTCATGCACATGGGCGCGCGGGGAATACGGCGGACGCTCCACCTCCTTGCGGCCGTGTGCGCGCTGCTCTGCGCCGTTCCCGCCAGTCCGGTGAGTCTGGCGGCTCCGTCGGTGAGGTTTCATCACCTTCATTTCCGTGTGGCCGAGCCCGCGGCGTCGATGAACGAGGGGGCGATCGCGCTGAAAGGGACTCGTGTGTTGTTGCGCGGCCTCGGCGTTGGTGTCCGTGTCGGCGGCGATTACGCGCTGTTCGATCGCCTCGATGTCAGCGAGGTTCCTGCTTCCGATCCACGTCCATCTGTCGAGAGCGCATACGCCGTCGCGCGTGAATGGCTGATCGCCCGCGGCGTTGACGTCGACCCCGATCGCGGGACGACGCGCGCCGATTTCGAGTCGATGTTCGGCACCGAGATCCTCGACCACATCGGTTTTACGACGGCAGACACGTCGGGAGTCGTCGCCGCGTTGGTCGCTCGCGGTGCCAAACCAATCCGGCAAACGGATGATTCCCGCCTGTTCCAGGCCACCGCGTACGGGCCGGTCGAGATTGTTCGCGATCTCGACGCACCGGATGCGTTCTGGTGCCCGATGCATCCGGACATCCGGTCCTCGTCAGCGGGCAAGTGTCCGCTGTGTGCGATGGACCTCGTGCCCATTCCGCCGCCGCAGCTGGGGGAGTATCGAATGGACGTCGCCGTCACGCCGGCGGCGAAGGGGCGCGGCGCTTCAACGCTCAGGATGACCTTCCGTGATCCGGTCTCGAACCGTCCCGTCGCCGGGTTTACAACCGTGCACGAGCGGCTGTTGCACCTCTTCATCATCGATCGGAAGCTCGAGTACTTCAGCCATGTGCATCCTCAGCGCGTGGATGATGGCGCGTTCGAATGGGCCGGGCCTCTGCCTGCGGGGGAGTTCATGATCATCGCCGACTTTCTTCCGCAGGGCGGCCGCGCGCAGATGCTGCAACGCGCCATCGTGACGCCTGGGTACCGAGGAAATGTTTTCCCGTCGGTGGCCGATCTGAAGCCTGATTCTTCGGTCGACAAGACCATCGACGGCGTTCGAGTGAAGCTTGACGTCACCGGCGGGAAAGCGGGGAAGGAAGCGGTGCTGCGTTTCGAATTGGCCGACGCGAACAGTGGAACCCCGGTCTCGGATCTGGAGCCATTTCTCGGCGCGCCAGGGCATATGCTGATCGTGAACGCCGATCTGACCGAGGCCGATCACGTGCATCCCGAAGAGCCCGCCACGCGTGGGCCGGTGATTACATTTCAACCGCTCATGCCCGCGGCCGGCACCTACAAACTCTGGTTCCAGTTCCAGCGACACGGCACCGTCACGACGGTCCCGTTTGTGATCGCCGTATCACAACCGTAGTTCGGGTCAGCGCGCGAACGTGGCTTCGATCGCGCAGGTCCCGGCGGCTTCGATACGCAATTGACTGCCGCGCGGAAGCACGAGTGGCTTCCGCAGCCAGTAGGTAGGAGCGTAGTCCGGGTCGAAATTGCGAATCCACGCAATGATTTCCTGACCGCCGTTCGGCAGAGCTGCGGCGATGCCGGCGGAAGCGTTCTTGTCGAGCGTTGGACGGATCGCGAGCAGCCTGCCGGACAGAGCCTGATCCCCGCAGCCCATATTTGTCGTTCGGATCGACGAGCTAGCCGGAGGCGTGAACGTCGCGGGCTTCAGCATCGCGGCAGTCTTCGTCGTTGGCGGCCGGTTCTTTTCGGTTTCCGGGGCGCCGCCGTCAACCCATGCCGCGATCAGCGCGATTTCAAACGGCGACAGTGACGGATCGTTGGCGAAGTCGCCATATCCGCGTGCGGCGCTCCACTTGGGCATGCGGCGCGTCAGCACTTCTTCCTTGATCGCCGCTGCCCACGGCCTCGCCTGCTGATAGGTTGCCAGTGGGATCGTTGATCGGCCACCCGGGCGATGGCATTCGACGCACCGGCCGTTGAAGAGTGGTTCGATCTCTCGATCCCAGGTGACTCTCGTCGTGATGCGATCGTGTGCGCCAACGCCGAGAGGCAGCGCGCAAAGAAGAAAGGCCCCGGCGGCGAGCGCCGCGAGGGCCTTCTCCCTTGTGTTGTGTCTTGCTTTTCTCACTGCTCGCGAGGCCCCACCCCCACTCGCTCTCGCTCGGCGGCTTCGCGCCTCGCTCGGGCCGCAGGCGCTTACTGCCCTCCGCCGTTGCCGCGGCCGCCGAGCTCCAGCTTGTAGTTCTCGCCGGGCTTCACGCCGTCAATGGAGTAGACGATACCGGTGAACATCATTTCTTCCCAGGTCTGATCGCCCCAGGCGACGTCGGTCGTCGGATCGGGATTCGACTTGTTACCGGCGGAGTTGTCGTAGTGAGCGACCGCGTGGATGCGCGTGCCCTTCGGCAGCTTCAGGGGCTGCGCGAAGATGTACTCGGTCTGCCAGTTGAAGTCGTACTTGGGCACCGACAAGATCACTTCCGAACGGCCGTCCGGATAGGTCGCCGTGTACTCCCAGCTCTTCCCGCGCAGGTGCGTATGCGGCAGGAGGGACCGGAGCGTCACGTCGGTCAGCGTCGTCATATCCGCAGAGATCGAGTAGTCCTTCTCGCCGGCGGGAATCTTCAGCTGACCGTTGATCAGCGTCCCGAGACGCAGTTCGGTTGTCGGCGGCTGCTTCGCGAAGAAGAGGCCGATCTTCGTGCGGTCGGTCGCTTCTTTACCATTGGTCGTGTAGTGCATCTGCAGCACGATCGTCGAGCCCGCGCGAATCAGCACGGCCGATCCGGGCTCGTAGTTGAACGCGCTCGTTCCCGGTGCGAAGCCGCCGATGAAGGCGCCGAGGCGCTGCGGTGCGGGGAACAGCCCCTGACCTTTGCCGTGCTTCGGGTCAACCGGCTTCTCGGCCGCTCCGGACCCCGTCTGTCCCTTCGGAATGTCCATCCCCTTTGCGAAGGTGAACCCGCCCGGTCTCGGTTCCGGCTTGGGCGGTCTCGCCGTCACGATGACGTGGTGGACGACGGCGCGTGCGCCCGGCCGCACCTCGAGCCCCTGCACCCACTTGTCTTCGGTGAAGTTGGTCGGAATCTCGAAATACTCGTACTCGACAAAGCCGTCGGCCGGGACCTTGTAGTCCACCGGCATCTCGATGACGGCATCCGGCTGCCCGAGCGTCCATCCATCGACATACGTGGGCGCGGGTGGCAGGTCCTTGTCGTCTCCCTTCGGCGCGCCGTTGTTCGCCCACCGCAAGAGCACCGACCTGTCTTCGTCGCTGAGGCTGCGGTCGTTCGCGAACTTGCCGTGCGTCTTGTCGGCATGCCACGGCGGCATGACACCGTCGCCGACTTTGTCACGAATGTCTTTCGCGCGAGGGCGAACGTCCTCGTAGGTGAGGAGCGCCATCGGGCCGATTTCACCGGGCCGGTGACAGCCGGTGCAGTTCTTGTAGAGGATTGGCGCGACGTCCTTCGTGAATGTCGGAACAGACGGCTTTGACGCCTGATCTGGTGACATGCCACTGGCACTGACGATGGCCGCGCCGAGCATCACGCTCGTGACCCCGACCGCAAGAAGAGATCTCATGCACACTGCCTTTCGTTGTTACTCATGCCGCTTCTGTTCCTGCCGGCTGGCGGCCGTCGATGGCGTTGTGGCTCCCGCTGAATAGAGGACGCCGGTATATTGCATTTCTTCCCAGGTCTGATCGCCCCACTTCACGTCCACGGATGGATCCGGGTTCGATCGATTTGACGCGGAGTTGTCGTACCAGGCGGTCGAGATGATCTTCGCTCCCTTCGGAATCTGCAGCGGCTGCTGGAACATGTAGTACGTCTGCCAGTTGAAGTCGTAGCGCGGGACCGACAGGATCGTCTTCCTCGACCCGTCCGGAAGTTGCAGAACATACTCCCATTTCTTCCCGCGCACGTGGGTGTGCGGGAAGATGCCCCAGATCGTCGCGTCCTGCACGAACTCCAGGTCCGCGTCGACGGCGACGTTCGCGGCGCCAGCCGGCAGCTTCAGCGTCGTGTTGAAGAATTGACCGGCTCGAACCTCGCGTGGAGCGGGATCTTTCGAGAAGATCATGCCGACCTTGGTGCGATCGGTCTCGTCCTGTCCCGCCGACGTGTAGTGCATCTGCAGTTCGAGCACGCCTCCCGGCTCGAGTCGAAGGGCGGTGCCGGGCGCAAAGACCTGCGGATTGGTTCCAGGTGCGTACGTTGCGAGCAGCCGGACCGGCATGTCGTCTTTGACCGCTGGATGCAGGCCTGGAACAGTGCGCGGGAAGCTCGAAATGTCAGGATTCAGCTTCACGACCGGAGCGCGCTGAATGTCCGGTTTCGCCTTGTATCTCACCAGGACGTGATGCACGACGTTCCGATTGCCCGGTCGCACTTCGATCGCCTGCACCCACTTCGGCTCTTTGAAGTTGGTCGGGATGTAGAAGTACTCGTACTGGATGACATCGTCGGCCGGAACCTTGTACTCCTCCTGCATCTCGAACACGACGTCGGGCATGCCGATCGTCCAGCCCTTGGGATACTCGGGCGTGCCCGGCATGTCTTTCGGATCGCCCTTGGGCGCGCCGTTCGCGACCCACCTGAAGATGGTGCTCTTCTCCTGCTCGGTCAGACCGCGCTCGTTCAGAAACGTGCCGTGCGGCATGTCGGCGTGCCAGGGAGGCATCGCCCCTTCGTCGATCTTGTCCCGGATGTCCTTTGCTCGAGGCCGCACATCGTCGTAGGTCAGGAGCGACATCGGGCCGATTTCGCCAGGCCGGTGGCAGCCCGTACAGTTCTTGAACAGGATCGGGGCGACGTCCTTGGTGTAGGTCGGGACTGGCGCTGCTGATTTTGGATCCTGAGGTGCAGCGGAAGTCAGCGCCCCCAGAACGGTGGCCGCCATTGCCGCTGTCAGGACGGTCTTTCGCATGAAGATCACTCCGGAAAATGCGCGTCTGGGAGGCGCTATTCTACCATTTCTGCCGGGCCGTTAACGTCTCGGGTGCGTAGCCGTCTTTGCCCGCATGCAGGACTTTCGTTCCGCCCTCCGCCTCTTCGTCCGGGCCCCGATGGCCAGCGCCGTGGTCGTCGCCTCGCTCGGCCTCGGTATCGGCGCCAACACAGCCGTGTTCAGTTTCGTCGACGCCATCCAGTTCAAGGCGCTCCCGTTTGTTGACGAAGCGGGGCTCGTGGATGTTCACGA
>JBKPNQ010000282.1:0-25755 GCA_046732715.1 Acidobacteriota bacterium
GGCGAGGGCCGCTGCGTCCGCCTGCCGACGGGCGCACGACAGACGGCGCGCGAAGCGCAAGTCGTCATGTGCGTCCGGTCAACATCGACGTGACCACATCTTGATCGTGCTGCTCCCCAGTCCACCATCGGCCGCGGCGTAGGTCATGAATCCGCAGCCCGGCCCGGTCGTGCAGCCGGCGCACGAAATCCTCGTCGTAGGCGACGGCCGCCTCGGGCACCGCCGCGTCGTGGAGCAGACAGACACCGGATGGATGTTTGACGCCGAACGGCATGAAGCTTCGCCCCGCCTCGACGCCAGGACGCGTCTCCTCATTCAGGAGAAAGTAGCTCTCGATACACGTGCCGCCTGGCGTCAGCACGCGCGAAATCTCGTGGAGATAGTGCTCAACCGCGTCGGGCATCATGTGGGTGAACACGGACGCGAGAAAGACGAAGTCGAACGTCCGATCCGGAAACGGGAAACGGTACGCGGCCGCCGTCACGTGGCCGCGCGGATTGTAGGCGTGGCTCGAGACGTCGGCGCGATGAAATCTGAATCCGGGGTAGCGCGGCGTGATCGCCTGCTGGCACCATGCAATCGCCTCCGGGTGAATGTCGAGCCCGTCGTACCCGCCGCGCAGATACTCCCTGAGACCAATCGCGAGGTTGCCGATGCCGCAGCCGATATCGAGGACTCGGTGGTCAGGTCTCAGGCCGCGGTCGATAAGCTCGGTTCGGATCTCGCAGGCGCGCGCGAACGCCCGCGGATCCCATGTGTTGTAGTAGTAGATCCGCAGGTGCGCGGGAGGCAGTAACGGATCCCGTCGTCCGCGGACCACTCGATCGACGGGGGTGGCGAGCCGGTAGACTCGCCGACGAAGCCCGCCGACCAGACGTTTCCACGCCGGCTTGCGCGGCGGCGCCTCATCGTGCATCTGGCTCGGAGCCACGTGATGTGTCTGAGCTCGCCGCTAGTCGGTTTCCGCGAGCAGCAGCCGGCGCACTTCCTGGAGCTCCTTCTTTTTCTCCGGCGTGACCTTGGGAAACTTCAAATTGAGGTCGGCAATGGTCTGCCAGATGATGCCGGCCACCGCCAAGCGGGTGAACCACTTGTGATCGGCCGGGACGACGTACCATGGCGCGTCTTTGGTGCTGGTTGCTGACAGCGCTTCTTCGTAGGCTTCCATGTAGTCGTCCCAGAAAGCGCGCTCTTTCGCGTCCTGCACCGAAAACTTCCAGTTCTTGTCGTCCTCCTCGATGCGCGAAAGGAAGCGTCGCTTCTGCTCGTCCTTGGAGAGATGCAGGTAGAACTTGATAATCACCGTGCCGTTGTCGACGAGGTGCTCCTCGAACTCGTTGATTTCCTGGTACCGTCGCTTCCAGATGTTGCCTTTCTTGAGCCGCTCCGGGAGCTGCTGCGCGGCGAGCACGTCCTTGTGGACTCGCGCAATCAGGACTTCTTCGTAATGGGAGCGATTGTGAATGCCGATCCGCCCTCGCTCGGGCAGCGCCTTCATCGATCGCCACAGATACGTATGATCGCGTTCCTCGGCCGACGGCGCTTTGAAGCTGTAGACCTGGCATCCCTGGGGATTGACGCCTGACAGCACATGCTTGATGGCCCCGTCCTTCCCGGCAGCGTCCATCGCCTGAAAGATCAACAGGACCGAATACGTGTCCTGCGCATAGAGAAGCGCCTGCTGCTTCGCCAGCCTGGCGACGCCGTTTGCGAGCAGCGTTTTCGCGCGGGCCTGATCCATCGAGCCGGTCCAATCCGTGTCGTAGTGCTTCAGGCGAATGTGCCTGCCAGGGGGAACACGGAGACGTTTCATCAGCTTCTGGATGTCTTTCATTGAGCCCTCGACTGTTGGCCTGGGAAGCTTCTGATGGCGATCTGCTCGCCGATTGGCGACATTCGTCCAGCCAATCAGCAATCGCCGCAGCGCCGGGCGCCTCCCCCGGAACCGGGTCTCGACAGACTACACCGGTACTCACGCCAGCGGACGTCCGATCTCCCAATGATGGCCGAACGGGTCAATCAGGCGGCCGAGCCGCCAGCCGTACGCGTTCGCCATGGCGGCGACCTGGGTTCCGCCCGCGGCGATCGCTGTCGCGAACATCCCATCGGGATCGGCGACGGTCAGGATCATCCGGACCGTGCCCCCGCCAAGGGACTCCGGGCTGAAGTTCTGATGTGCGGGAGATTCGTCGGCCACCCAGAATTCGGCGCCTGCAACGGACAGGCGGGAGACGACCGAGCCAGCTGGATCCTCGATCCGAAAGACCTCGATTGCGCCAAATGCTGCCTTGTAGAATTCCACAGCCTTGGCGCCGCGTCGAACCGACAGCATCGGCGCAATCGAGGTCGAGACGGATATGCCGTTCTTGCCTGTGTTCAACCCATCTCCGGGGACATCTGTCGCTTCGGCGGCGAGTGTCGACACTCTATCCCGGAGAGTGCGCCGCGACAATTGGTTCAGCGCAACGCCGAGGCGGCCTCCTGCGCGATGATGCCGTGGACGGCCGCATCTCGTCCTAGGGCCCCCGTGACGTTCACGTCGGACGTCGGGACCTCGACGACGTGAAGGGACCGTGCGGCGGCGACTTCGATGACTGCATCTCTTCCATCCGGGTGTCCCGTCAGTGATCTCGACGTCAGGCGCTACACGCCAGACGGCAGCGCCGGCGCGCGATGTCCGAAAACCCGCCAGACGAGCGGCAGTGTCGTAACCGCCCCGACCAGCACGAGTGTTCGACCGACGGCTTGACGCTGATCCTCGCTCATTTTGCCGGCGGCCAGCAGTCCGATGCCTGCCCCGAGCATTCCGCGCGTCATCGCGATTAGGATGATGTCCGATAAGTTCAGCCGTTTTTCGTTGGCCATTCGTCATACTCCTCGACTGTTCGATACTTTTGGATTTCGGGCGTACCCACATAGCGTTCGGCTGCATCAAGCGTGCCCGTCTTCCGCCTGTAGGCGGAAGCTTCGAGTGAGAAATGGAAGGGATTCGTTATGCGCACATCGACACCCACTCCACCAACCGCGGGCTCGCTCGGCCGATTCATCGAGGGATCGTGGCGTGATGTCTCTCTCGCATGCCGGACGCTTGCCGCCTCGCCGATCGTCACCCTGGTCGCGATCGCGTCGCTCGCGCTCGGCATCGGCGCCAACACCGCCATCTTTTCGGTTGTGAATGGCCTGTTGCTCCGCACGCTCCCGGTCAAGGACCCCGCCAGGCTCGTTCTGATCACCGATAGCCGGGCGGACCACGTGCGCGCCTGGAGCTATCCGGTCTGGAATGAGATTCGTCAGCGGCCGGAGTTGTTCGAGCGCGCAGCGGCCTGGTCGTTCACGCGGTTCAACCTCTCGGGTGGCGGTGAAGCGGAGTTCATCAACGGCATTTGGGCGAGCGGCTCGTTCTTCGACACGCTTGGCGTAACTGCTCTTCGCGGCCGCACATTCTCCGATCGCGACGACGTGCACGGCGGCGGGCCTGATGGGCCGGTCGCCATGATCAGCTACGGCTTCTGGCAACGCCGATATGGATCGGCCCCGGACATCGTCGGACGGCAGCTATCGCTCGACGACGTCGCGTTCACGATTGTCGGGGTAACGCCGCCGGGGTTTTCAGGGCCAGAGGTGGGCCGCATGTTCGACGCCATTGTTCCGATCGGAACGGAACCGCTCGTCCGCGGCGGCGACTCGTTTCTCGACGACAGCGGCGTCACGTTCCTGACGATGCTCGCGCGACTGGGACCGAGTCAGTCAGCGGAGACGGCCACGGCAGGACTCCGTCAGGTGCAGTCAGGGATCCGGGAGGCCACCCTTGGAGACGTTGGACGATTCGGCAGCCGGGAAGCAATCGAGCGGTATCTTGCCGCCCCGTTCGCGCTCGTCCCTGGTGCAACCGGCTTCGCCGGCGCACGCGACTTGCGTGCGCTCTATCAACGGCCGCTGCTGACATTGATGGTGGTCGTTGGCCTTCTGCTTTTCATCGCGTGCGTCAACGTGGCCAACCTCCTGGCGGTGCGGACGATCGCCCGGCGGCACGAATTGAGTCTGCGGCTCGCGCTTGGCGCGTCACGCGGCCGGCTGGTGCGACAGCTGCTGGCTGAAAGTCTGTTGCTCTACGGCATTGGCGCCGCGAGCGGTCTGCTCATCGCCGTCTGGGGCGGCCGTGCGCTCGTCGGTCAACTGTCAACCAGCGTCGAGACCGTGTTTCTCGACGCATCAATCGATGGTCGTGTGCTCGCGTTCACGGTTGGGATCACCGTGCTCACGACGCTCATGTTCGGAACCGCACCCGCGTTCCGTGCGTCCGGAGTCGCACCGATGGAGGTGCTCAAGCAGCAGCCGCGAACCGTTGTCGGTCGAGCGCGACTGGCGTTGCCGGACGGTCTGCTGGTGGCACAAGTGGCCCTGTCGCTCGTGCTGGTGTTTGCCGCAGGACTGTTTGTGCGCACGTTCGTCTCGCTCAGCCAGCGGCCTCTCGGTTTCGAACCAACGCGCGTGTTGATGGTCAACATCGACGCGCACCGGGCCAGCAACACGGCTGCGGACCGCATCACCTTGTACGAGCGCACGCGCGAAGCGGTTCGTGCGCTGCCGGACGTGGCCGACGCCGCGCTTTCGCTGACCAGCCCTCTCGGCAGAGGACAGTTCACTCCGTTGCTGGACATCCAGGGAGTCTCCGACACACGCGGACCGGTGTGGGCCAATCTGATTTCGCCTGGATGGTTTGGCACGTTCGGTGTTCCTCTGGTGGCGGGACGCGATCTGTCCGATCGCGATCGCGCCGGCGCGCCACGTGTGGCCATCGTCAATCAGGCCTTCGCCCGGAAGTTCGCGCACGACAAGAGCCCGATCGGATTGACGATCACGCTCTACCCGCGAACACCGCGGGCTCTTGGGCCGATCGAGATCGTCGGTGTCGTCGGCGATGCGGTGTACTCGTCACTCCGAGGCGAGGCGCCGCCGACGTTTTATGTTCCCCTGGCGCAGTTCGACTATCTCCCGGAGCTTGGAATTCGATCGATCAACCTGGAAGTACGATCCAGAGGCGCCTCACCAGAAAGTCTGACCAGAAGCATTACGACCGCGGTTGCCAGGATCGATTCTCAACTCTCGCTGACATTCCGGCCGCTGGCGACCCAGGTTTCGGATTCGCTGATCCAGGAGCGATTGAGTGCGCGACTCTCGGCGTGTTTTGGCGTCTTGGGGTTGCTGCTCGCTGGTCTTGGGTTGTACGGGGTCACGACGCATTCCGTGACCAGCCGACGCTCTGAAATCGGTATTCGTATTGCGCTCGGCGCGCCACGTGCTTCCGTCGCGCGGCTCGTACTCGCGCGCGTGACGCTCCTCGTCGTTGCCGGGGCCCTGCTCGGCGCCACGATCAGCCTATGGGCCTCGAAGTTCGTCGTCAGCCTCATCTATGGAATGCAGCCTCGGGATTTGACGACGCTTGTCGCGTCTGCGGTGGTGCTGACACTGGTCGCCGCGTGCGCGACGTGGGTTCCAACCCGGCGCGCGATGCGGACCGATCCGGCTTCTATCCTGCGCGATATGTGACGACGGTTCAGCTGACGTCGGCGCGGTGCCGCTGCGCTACAGCCGAGTCGCGCAATCCTTGGCGCAGATGATGCAGCCTCCGAATTATACCTGTCACTTTATAGGTAAAGTGACTGAGTAGACTGCGTCGTACCATGAAATTCTTGCCACCAGAGGAAGAAATCCGTGCACAGCTGCGGCAGTTGACGTCGCAGACGCGCCGGCTCCGCGCAGATCTGGAAGGGATGATCACGCGGCGGGGTCCGTCGGATAAGTCGTTTTCCCACGATAAGCGGTACCGTCTCAAGCCCGAACCCAGGGCCGTCGCCGAGTCGGAGCCGCCAGCCGAGCCTGAGCCGAAAGAACGCCGCCTTGCAGCGCCGAAGAGCGCTCGGCAGTCGAGCCCCAAGAAGCGTCGCTGACGCGTTCGCGTCGCACGTCGAATCTGCACCTCATCAATCATTCGCGATGCCCTACACTAGGGCTTCCATGCTGTATGTTTTCGTTCGTGGTTCCGAGCGCAAGACGTGCGAAACGCGCCTCAGCGCGGACGGGGCCGGCTACGAGCTGGTGATCGCGGAGGGCGGAGTCGAGCGCGTGGATCGTTATTCCACCATGGACCGTTTGCTCGCCCGCGAACACGAGCTGCTCCAGGCGTGGCGGGCGCAGGGCTGGACCGAGCCGCAGGCGAAACGCTGACGACCTTCGCTCCGATCCGTCGGCAGGTGCGCTGGTGGATTCTCGCGCTCCTCTTTTACCGGCATTCTCTTCCCTGAATCACCGGCCTGATTGTCGACGGCTTCAGCTACTCGCCGGTCTTTGTGATGGCTTCGTGCCGATGGCGAATCCTGATCCTGTTCGTGACGCTCGGCGATTACGGCCGGCTCGGCTGGATCTACGCTCCGCCGGGTAACTTGTTCAATAACAAGGCACTCGGGCGCTCGACGGTTCCGTCGGTCGTAGGGACGCTGGCATCGCCGCTCCGGTATAATTATCCCTGCCGCCACAGGCGCGGCCGCATGTACTCGGGGTCAGACCCCGGTAGCGTGTACAGACCGGAGTTGACGCCCGGCACCCGGACGTGGAGGACGCGTGCGCCCGTTTCTGGTTTCCTTCATCGTGTTCTTTGCTCTCGCCGTCGGCGGGGCGGCCGAGCGCGCGCAGCAGGGTACGATTGTGCCGGTACCTTCGCTTCCTGAAACGCAGCCGTCAACGCCGCCAGCAGCGGCCGTCTTGAAGGACACGCCGAAAGAGACGATCGATGGCTACGACAGCATCGTCCGCCCCTTTGTCACGGAAAACTGCGTTCCCTGTCACGGATACAAGAAACAAAAGAACGGATTGAACCTCGAGTCATACGAGTCGGCGGCCTCGCTGAGAGACGAGCATGAACGATGGGCTGAGGTCGTCAAGAAGCTTCGAGCGCGCGAGATGCCGCCGGAGGAGGAGCCGCAGCCTCCCGAGCACCAGCGTCAGGCGGTTGCGGGCTGGCTTGCGAAAGAACTCGATCGGATCGACAAGCTGACGCCGCCGGATCCCGGACGCGTCACCGCGCGCCGCTTGAATCGGACGGAATACAACAACACCGTTCGCGATCTGCTCGGCGTCGACACGCATCCGGCGGACGACTTCCCGCAGGATGACGCGGGCTACGGGTTCGACAACATCGCCGACGTCCTGTCGCTCTCGCCGGTGCTGATGGAGAAGTACATCTCCGCGGCCGACAAGGTCACGCGCACGGCACTCTTCGGACCACCGACGCTGAAGCCCACCTTGACGCGACTGCGATCCGATGGACGCCGCGTGCGCGACGCGAAGACGTTCCCGGGGGACTACGACGTCACCGGTCTCAGCCTTCCGAACGCCTTCCACGCCACGCATCGTGTCCCGGTCGACGGCGAGTATGTCATCAAGGTCGCGCTCACGGGTCTGCGTCCGGCTGGTTCCGAGCCAATCGACATCACGCTATGGGTTGACGATCACCTGGTGCAAACCCTTTCCTTCGACTCCGAACGTTCTGCCACGTTCAACGACGATCGGCAGGACTTTGGCGGGCAGGTGGTGCAATTCAAGGCGCATCTGACCGCTGGCGATCGCCACCTGGCCGCCGCGATTCCTCGGATCTTCGAAGGACTGCCGCCTCGTTACCAAGGCCCGAAGCCGTCCACCCGTCCGATTCCACCGCCGAGAGAGTTCAAGCCACCGCCTACTGCCACGCCCGAGCGGATCGCTCAACTGCGCAAGACGTTCGAGGACACGCAGGCCGAGCTTGCGAAGATTCCAATGAACGGCGTGCGCGTCAACACGGTCGACATTGGCGGGCCGTATTCGCAGACGACCGGACCGACTCGGGCAAGCCTGCAGAAGATCTACACGTGCGGTCATGTGAACGGTGGTCACACGTCGATGTGCGCCCGGCGTATCGTCACCGACTTTGCCAGCCGGGCGTTCCGCCGGCCAGTCACCGCGCGCGAGCTGGCACCGTACATCACGCTCGTACAGCAGGCGGCGAAAGAGGAGGGCTCGCTCGCCGAGGGGCTCGCCGTAGGCATCCAGGCGATCCTTGTTTCCCCTGATTTCCTGTTTCGGATCGAGCGCGATCGGACAGCCAGCGGCGCGACGACCCGGGCGTACTATCCGCTCTCGCAGCACGAGCTGGCGTCGCGATTGTCGTACTTCCTCTGGTCCAGCATGCCGGACGCGCCGCTGCGGCGGGCGGCGGATATGGGCACTCTACGCAATCCAGCCGTCCTGACTGCGCAGGTGCGGCGGATGCTTCGCGATCCGAGGGCCAACGCGCTCGCAGAGAACTTCGGCGGTCAGTGGCTGCAGTTCCGCGCACTCGAATCGGTGACGCGCGACAAGGATCGATACCCGGACTTCGAGGACTACCTGCGCCTGTCGATGCGCCGCGAGACCGAGCTCTTCATCGAGGACGTCATTCATCAGGATCGAAAGATCCTGGACTTCATCGACGGCAAGTACTCCTTCCTGAACGAGCGGCTGGCCAGGCATTACGGGATCCCGGGTGTGTCCGGGCCCGAATTCCGCCGCGTCGACTTGAACGAGACGCCGCGAGGCGGGGTGCTGACGCAGGCCAGTGTCCTGACGGTTTCCTCGTACGCGACGCGCACGTCTCCCGTGCTTCGCGGCCGCTGGGTGCTCGACAATCTGCTCGATGCGCCGCCGCCGGAGCCGCCGGCGGACGTCCCGAATCTCAAGGAGGCCGAGATCGGCACCACGGCATCGATGCGCGAGCAGCTGGAGCTGCATCGAAAGGATCCAACCTGCGCGTCGTGCCATCGCCGGATGGATCCGCTCGGCTTTGGCCTCGAGAACTTCGATGCCGTCGGCGCGTGGCGCACGGTGGATGGAAAGTTCCCGATCGATGCGACGGGCACGCTGCCCGACGGGCGCACGTTCAACGGCCCCGAGGAGCTGCGTTCGATCCTGAGGGCGGATCATCAGGCGTTCGAGCACTGCCTGACCGCCAAACTCCTTACCTATGCCCTCGGGCGAGGGCTCGAGCGTTACGACAAACGGACGGTCAGTGGTATCGTGAGCCGGCTGCCGGAGCGCGAATACCGGTTCTCCGGATTGATCCTGGAGATCGTCAACAGCCTTCCCTTCCAGTCGCGAAGGGGCGCCAGCACAGCGAGCACAACACCATGATTGTTACGCGCAAGAGCCTACCGCGCCGCAGCTTTCTCAAGGGAATGGGCGCCGTGATCGCGCTGCCGATGCTCGATGCGATGACGCCGGCGTTTGCCGCGCCGCGCCTCCAGGGGCGACCCCTGCGCCTGGGATTCACCTACGTTCCCAACGGCATCACCATGCCGGACTGGACGCCGCAGGGTGTCGGCGCGGGCTTCGAGTTCTCGCGCGTCATGAAACCGCTCGAACCGTTCCGCCAAGACATGGTGGTGCTCTCCGGTCTCGCCCACCGCAACGGCGCCGCACTGGGTGATGGACCTGGCGACCACGCGCGCGCCGCCGCGTCGTACCTGACCGGCGTTCATCCCCGCAAGACCGCTGGCGCCGATATCCAGAACGGCATCTCTGTCGATCAGGTGGCCGCCCAGCACATCGGATCGGAAACCCGCTTTCCGTCGCTGGAGATCGGGTGCGACGACTCACGGACCATCGGCAACTGTGATTCCGGCTACTCGTGCGCCTACACCAACAGTCTGGCGTGGCGCGGTCCGGCGACGCCGATGCCGCCGGAAACGAATCCGCGCCTCGTTTTCGAGCGGTTATTTGGCGACATCGACACCAGCGTGCCGCCAGACGTGAGAGCACGCCGGCTTTTGTATCGGCGCAGCATCCTCGATCTGGTCAACGAGCGGACGACGAAGCTCGCGGCGACGCTCGGCCCGGTCGATCGCCGCAAGCTCGACGAGTACCTGACGTCGATCCGCGAAATCGAACAACGCATCGAGAAAGCCGAGAAGGACATGACCGGCCTCACGCCGACCATCGACAAGCCGACCGGCGTGCCCGTGCTCTATGCCGATTACGTCAACCTGATGTTCGATCTGCAGCTGATCGCGTTCCAGGCCGATCAGACCCGTATCGTGACGATGATGATGGGGCGCGAAGGCAGCATGCGGACCTATCCGGAAATCGGCGTCGCCGATCCGCATCATCCGTTGACGCATCATCGCGGCAACCCGGAGTGGATCGAACGGGTCACCCAGATCAACACGCTGCACATGGATCTGTTCGCGGGCTTCATCAAGAAACTGAAGGACACTCCCGACGGCGATGGCTCGCTCCTCGATCATTCGATCATCGTCTATGGCAGCGGCCTCAGCGACGGCAACCGTCATGCGCACGAGGACCTGCCGGTGGCCGTCATCGGGCACGGCGGCGACTTCCGGCTCGGACAGCACATCGTGTACCCGAAGGGCACGCCGATGACCAACCTGTTCCTGACGCTGCTGGATCGAATGGGCGTTCAGCAGGAGACGATCGGCGACAGCACCGGAAGGATCGAGCACCTCACGGATCTGTAGCCACTGAGGAACACCGAAGACCACGGAAAAGTACGGAACACGGCAACACCGAAATCGCAAACACTGATCTGTGTCGCTGCGCAAAGCGTTCCGAATGTCGGTGCACGCCGGACAGGAAGCCGAGTATATCCGGCGGCACCAGCCGATCTGGCGAGAGCTGGAGGAAACGCTCCTCGACCACGGCGTCCACACCTACTCGATCTTCCTGGATCGCGAGACCAATCATTTGTTCGGCTACGTGGAGTTCGAAAGCGAAGCGCAGTGGGACGCGGTCGCGGGAACCGACGTGTGCCAGCGCTGGTGGACGCACATGCGCGACGTCATGCCGACGAACCGGGATCACAGCCCTCAGAGCACTCCGTTAGAGGAAGTGTTTCACATTGAACGCTAACCGCCGCGGTCCGGGATCCGGGATCCGAGGCAACTGGGAACTGGCCACTGGAAACCGGAAACTCTCTCCATCGCATCCGCATTGAAGTCATCGTCCAGACCGTGGACGACGCGCGCGCCGCGACGGACGGCGGCGCCGACCGCCTTGAAGTGGTGCGTTCGATGCGTGACGGCGGACTGACTCCGCCCGTCGCCGTCGTCGAGGCGATCAAGAGCGTCACGCCATTACCGCTGCGCATCATGGTCCGCGAAAACGCCGGCTTCGAAACCTCGGACGAGGAGATCGAGGTGCTCCGCGCCGCAGCGTGGAACGTCACCAAGCTCGGCGTCGACGGCCTTGTCGTTGGCTTTGCGCGATCAGGAGAGTTGTCGCTGGCGGAACTCGCGTCGGTGATCGAAGCGGCACCGGAGATTCCGGTCACGTTTCATCGCGCGTTCGACTCGCTGAGCAATCAACTCAGCGCCATCGATAGGTTGAGCACGATCCGGCGAGTTGACGGCATTCTGACGAGCGGCGGTGAGGGAAGTGCAGCAGCGCGCTGCGTCCGGTTACAGGAGTTTGTCGAGCGCGCCGGGTCGCGCCTGTCGATCATCGCCGGCGGTGGCGTCGATCTCGAGACGTTCGAGCTGCTCGTGCGCAACCGCGCGGTGCGCTGGATTCACGTCGGCCGCACCGCGCGGGAGGGCAAGGATCCGGAAGGTCCCGTCGCCGCCGCGAGCGTGCGGCGGCTTCGAGACTTGGCGGATGGCGTCGGTGGTCTGTAAAGCGACTAACGCCAGCAATCAGCAATCAGCCATCAGCAATCAGAATCTCACCTTAACGCCCAGCTGCACCTGCCGCTCGACCGTGCCGCACACCGAGCATGACGGGCTCGAGAGCATCGCCGAGATGACGCCCGCCGCGGCGTTGCCGATCGTCGTGTTGGGGTTCGCAAACTGCGGATGGTTGAGCACATTGAACGCCTCGACACGGAACTCTGTCGCGAAGCGGCCGATCTTCGTGTTCTTGATCAGCGATGCATCGATGTTGAACGAGCCCGGGCCGCGGATGATATTGCGACCCGCATCGCCGTACGTGGCGGTGTTCTCGGTCGTCGCCACGAAGCAGCTGAGATCGAACCATTTATCGATGGTTGGGTTGTCGAGTCTGCCGTCGCAGATCCGGTTGGGACGATTTCCAGTTCCCGTCGACTGGACCCCCTGGGTCTGTGTCACGGTCAGCGGCAGACCACCACGTAGCAGCATGATGCCGCCGACCTGCCATCCGCCGTAGAGTTTCTCGCGCGCCCACGGAATCTCGTAGACCCAGCTCGATGACAGCGTGTGCGTGATGTCGTAGTCGGCCGGTCCGCGGTTGTACTGCGGGTCGTAGACGTTGGTCAGTGTCACGGTGCCGTCGTTGTCGGAGTTCAGGTCGATCGCCTTCCCAAACGTGTAGGAGTTCAGGAACGAGAAGTTGTTGGCGAAGCGACGCTGGAACTTGACGAGTAGCGCGTTGTAGTCGAGCGTGCCCTTGCTCTGGACCTGGCCGATCGTGCGAAGGGCTGGCGAGAGCTTGATGTAAGGACGATTCACATTCGAGTCGGTCACGCCGAGGACCGGCGGAGCCTGGTTGGGATCGCCTTTAATCAACATCTGACGGCCCTGCGACCCGACGTAGGCAACCTCCACCATGTAATTGGTCGCAAGCGAGCGTTGAACGTTGAAGTTCCATTGCCGTGCGTAGGCGTCACGGAAGTTGATGTCGAAGATTGATCGTGTCGTGCCCTCCGCCGGCCGTCCGGGATCGGTCCCCGGCGGCTTTGGCAATCCCTCTTTGAGCAGCAGGTTGGCGCCGTAGGCCGATGGGCTCGCGTTTTGCGCGGTCGCCTGGAGGAACGGCGGGTTCTGCGCTTTCGACCCCGACGTGCCGCCCGGAGTGAAGTTCCAGAAGACTCCGAATCCGCCGCGGACGATCGTGCGGCCGCTGCCGTTGAGATCGTAGGCAAAGCCGAAACGAGGACCAACGTCGCCCTTCGAGTACGTCTGCAGGTACCGGCCCACCTTGACTCCGTCTATCACCGCGTCGTCAGACGCCACCACGAACTTGCCAGTGGATTCGTCGAAGTTCGACTGACGATTATCGACCTCGATCCAAGGCGGGTAGACGTCCCACCGGACCCCCAGATTGAGCGTCAGGCGGTTTGTCATTCGGAAGTCGTCCTGCGTATAGAGCGCGTACTCAGGTCGCTTTTCCGTGTAGGTGTCCTCGTCGAAGTAGTTCCGGGTCTTCGTGTTTACGAGCCCCAGCATGAAGCTCGCGACGTCGAAGCCGGTCGTCCCGCTGACGGTGCACCCGGCGGGCCGCCCGGCGCAGTTCGACGTCATGTTGTTGTTGAAGTTGAACACGCCCGTGATCGTATCGGGGTTGAGGATCTCGCGTGATCGAAGCGTGATGCTGCCCCCACTCTTGACCGTGTGCTTTCCCTTGATCCACGTCACGTTGTCGAAAATCGCGAAGTCGTTCTGGTTGGTGATGAGCGGCTGGTTGCCGTTCGCGCCGAGATTCCTGATGTTCTGGAACGTCATCTGCGACATTGCGGACGTGGCGTTATTGATGTTCACACCCGGAAGTCCAACCGCGAGCGCCGGGTTCGTGCCGTAGTCGATCGGAAGCTGGAAGAATTTGATCGAGGTCCACCCAAAGCGGAACTCGTTGAGCAGGCTGGTCCGGATGGTGTGCGTGTCGTTGAAGGCCAGGCCCTGTGCGGTGATCTTGCCATCCCCGGCGCCGAAGGTGGCCCCCGCATCACCGTGCGGGAGGCTCGCCGGCTGGAGACGATGGACCTTCTGATAGCTGTACCTGACGAAGAAGCGGTTCGCGTTCGTCAGGTTCTGGTCGACCTTGACGTCAAACTGATTGTCGTCGCGATGCTTGACCGGGTTGAGCAGGTAATTGTTGATGATCTGTCCGTTGGCCTGCTTGGTGCCGGTTGTGTTCGGCGCGGGATACAGCTTGTCCAGAATGTTGCCCGCGACCAAGTCGATGCGGCTGTCGGGGATGATGTTGTCCGGGAAAGGCTGGCCGGTGGTCGGATCGTAAATGACCCGCGTCAGCTCCGAGAAGTTGCCCTGCCTCATGAGCATCGTCGGAACGGTGGACAGCGCCGTCGTGCCCTGGGTCTCGCGATGACCTTGATAGTCACCAAAAAAGAACGTCTTGTCTCTGAAAATAGCGCCGCCCAGCGTGCCGCCGAACTGGTGCTGGCTGAAGTCCGGCTTGTCGCGATGCGCGCGGTTATTGAAGAAGTTGTTGGCGTCGAGCGCATCGTTGCGCATGAACTCGAACCCGCTGCCGCGCATGTTGTTGGTGCCGGACTTGATCTGCAGGTTGACGACGCCGCCGAGCGATCGGCCGAACTCCGCGGAGTAGGTCGAGGTCTGCATCTTGAACTCGTCGAGCGCGTCAACGCTCGGGAAGATGACGACCGTCTGTAGCCAGGTCTCGTTGTTGTCCACGCCGTCGAGCATGTAATTGTTGTCGCGCGGGCGCTGGCCGTTTGCCGAGAACGACGCGGAGGCGCGCCACGCCAGACTGCCGGCGCCGTCGATGTTTGCCCCGGGAATGCCGCGGAGGACGCCCGGGATGGTGCGCGTCAGGTTGACGAAGTTGCGGCCGTTGAGAGGCAGCGCTTCGATCTGTGCCGCCTGGACGGTCGTGCCAAGCTCAGAGGAACTGGTTTGCAGGAGCGGGCTCGTCGCCTCTACGCTGACCGATTCGGTCATCGCCCCTACCTCGAGCTTCAGATCGATCCGTGCGCGCTGGTCGACGCTAAGCTCGATGTTCGACAGCGTCATCGTCTTGAACCCGGAGAGCTCGGCGATCACGGTGTAGCGGCCGGTCGGCAGCTGCGGCGCGGTGAACTCGCCGTTCGAGTCTGATTGCACCGTTCGTGTCAGGCCGGTTCCTTCGTTGACGATGGTGACTTTGGCATTGGGGATCACGGAACCGGACGCATCGGTCACCGTGCCGAGAATGGTGCCGCTTACCGACTGCGCCGCCAGGATGGCGGGCACGCAGACGATCGCGAACGCGAGCACAACGAGAATGTGACGAAGCCGCCCAGAGCGCGATTGTACGCCGCTCTTCATGTGTTGACCTCCCCCGATAGAAATCGGGATTGCCGACTCACAGATGAATAGTGGTCTGACCACTTTTGGTTGCGCATTTTCATATCACATCCGCACGTTGATGGGGAGAGTCAATCGACATAATCCCGGCGCTTCGCCAAAAAACGGCGGCGGAACCGGAGCAACGTGGTAGCATCCGCGCCGGTATGGCCGACGTGCAGTACCACCCCCCAGCTTCCTGGTCGGTCCGACGTCGCCTGGTCGCCGCGCTGTTGCTCTCAGTCGCGCTAGCGCCGCCCGGAGATGGCGCGCAGGCACCCTCCGGCCGCGACTTCGCGACGATCGGCGGCAACCTGGCGAACCACCGCTATTCGTCACTCAACCGCATCACCAAATCCAATCTCTCGAAGCTCGGCGGCGCGTGGTCGATTCATCTCGAGGACGGCAAGACACCCGGCACGATGCAGGCCACGCCGCTCGTCGTGGACGGCGTGATGTTCATCGTTTCCGGTGCCGGCAATATCTTCGCGATCGACGCCGCGACGGGCGCGATCAAGTGGAAGCATGAAACGACCCTCGGTGGAACCTACCGGGGCGTCGCGGTGGGCGACGGCAAAGTGTTCTCGGGCCGCCGCGACAACACGTTGATCGCGCTCGACCAGAAAACTGGCGCGCTTCAGTGGAAGACACAGCTCGCGGACCCGGCGCGTGGGACGACGAGCGCGCCAGCGATCTACCACGATGGCCTTGTCTACATCGGTGTCGGCGGCGGCGAGGGCGGCGTGCGCGGTCAGTTCGGTGCCTACGACGCTCGAACCGGAAAGGAAGTGTGGAAGTTCTGGACGCTGCCCGGCCCTGGTGAATTCGGTCACGACACTTGGGAAGGCGATTCGTGGAAGTACGGCGGCGGGCCGGTATGGACTCATCCAGCGATCGATCCGGAACTCGGGATGGTGTACGTGCCGATTGGCAACGCCAGCCCGGATAACGACGGCACCGCGCGAGCGGGCGACAACCTGTTCACGGTGTCAGTCGTTGCGCTCGATCTGAAGACGGGCGCATATAAGTGGCACTTCCAGGAAGTGCATCACGACATCTGGGACTACGACAGCGCCGCGGCACCGGTGCTCGCCGACATCCGCTACCAGGGATCACTGCGCAAGATTTTGATGCACACCAGCAAGACGGGCTTCATGTATGTGCTCGACCGCATCAACGGCAAACCGCTCATCGGCATTGAGGAGCGGGCGGTTCCGCAGGAGCCGCGGATGAAGACGGCGCGCACGCAGCCGTTTCCAATCGGCGACTCGTTCGTGCCCACCTGTCCCGAGCAGGGCAGCGTTCCGGAAGGGATGAAGAGCACCTGCATTTTCGGCGCGTATTGGACCGAGGCCGTGGTGATGTCACCGGGGACGCTCGGCGGAATCTCCTGGGCTCCGATGACCTACAGCCCTGAGACACGCCTCATCTACATTCCCGGCACCATCATCAATTCGGGCTACACGCTGCGGCGCCAGGAATGGGACGAAAGCACGCAGCGCTTCAAGCCGCTCGATGAGGGTGTGGGGTTCTTCCGCCCGACCGGTGTGCCGCGCTCCGGTACGCTGACCGCCATGGACCCGACGACGAACAAGATCGTGTGGCAGAAGCGAATGAAGTTTCCGCTTGGCACCGGAAGCGGGCTTTTGAGTACGGCGGCGGGACTGCTCTTTCACGGTGAATCGGACGGCAACGTCGTCGCCTACGACATCGCCAACGGCGAACCGCTGTGGAAATTCCAGACCGGCACGGGCGCCGACGCGCCGATGGTGACCTACGAGATCAAGGGGGAGCAGTACCTCGCGCTGCTCACCGGCGGAAGTTCGTTCCAGTTGTCGAAGCGGGGTGACAGCCTGTGGGCGTTCAAGCTCAATGGCAAGGTGCCGCAAGAACCTGCGCCGCCTGAACCGCCGCTGACGCAACCGGCGCCGGTGCGGCGGTGAGCGCGGTGTGGCAGGGCTGAAGCCCTGCGCTACCCCACATTACAGAAAGGAGATCCTGTAGCGCAGCCCTTTAGGGCTGCCTCGCAGGGATGCCAATGAAACACACGATCAGCGTGGCGCTTGTTCTTGCGGCCTTCACGATCGCGGCTGCAGCGGGCACGCCGCCAACGACGCCTGCCGCGCAGACAGGCCGCGCTGGAAGCGCGCCTCCGCCGTCGCCCCAGGAAATGCTGCTGTGGGAAAACGGAGCGCCCGGAGCCCTCGGTCAGACCGATGCCGACAAACCATCGATCACCGTCTACCGGGCGCCGCGCGGAAGCAATGGAACGGCGATCGTGGTCGCGCCGGGCGGCGGCTACGCAAACCTCGCGACCGAGCACGAAGGCCGTCAGGAAGCGTATTGGTTCAACGCCATGGGCATCACGGCGTTCGTGCTGAGATATCGGCTCGGGCCGCGCTACCACCATCCGATCGAGCTTGGCGACGCTCAACGCGCCATCCGCACGGTTCGCGCGCGCGCGCCCGAATTCAACGTGATTCCGGATCGCATCGGCATGATGGGGTTCTCGGCGGGCGGTCACCTGACGTCCACCGCAGGCACCCATTTCGATGCCGGCAAGCCGGACGCCGCCGATCCGATCGAGCGCGTGAGCAGCCGTCCGGACTTCATGATTCTCGGCTATCCAGTGATTTCGTTCGATCCAGCCGTAGCGCACGCAGGCTCGGTGAGAATGCTGCTCGGCGAAAACCCCGACCCGAAACTGATCGAGAACCTCTCCAACGATCTGCAGGTCACGGCGCAGACACCGCCGACGTTTATTTTCCACACGACGAACGACAATGGCGTTCCAGTCGAGAACAGCGTTCGCTTCTATCTTGCGTTGCGAAAGGCCAAGGTGCCGGTAGAGATGCACCTGTTCGAGAACGGTCCGCATGGGGTGGGCATGGCGTTGAACGACCCATCGCTCAGCGCATGGCCGACTTTGCTGATGAATTGGCTGCGGGCGCGCGGGATGCTTACGAGACCCTCGAATCCCTAATCACTGATCACTGATCCCCGAATCCCTTATCCCCGAATCCCTTATCCTTGAATCGCTAATCGCTGAATCCCTGATCCTTGCATCGCGATTCAGGATTCAAGGATCAGCGATTCGAGGATGAGCGATCCGAGGATCAGTGATTCAGGATCAGTGATTAGTGATTAGGGATTCGATTACCAGATGCCGACGCGCTCTGCCGGCGCTCGAAACAGCTTGTCGTTGGACGTGACGCCGAAGGCCTCATGGAAGGCTGAGAGGTTTCGGACCGCGCCGTTGGCCCGGTACTCGTACGGCGCGTATGGAAACGTCAGCACCCACTCGCGAAGGTAGTCGGACCGGACCTTCATGCGCCACATGCGCGCCCACGCCAGAAAGAATCGCTGCTCGCCGGTGAAGCCGTCGAGCGTTGGAGCCGGACGGGCGCCGAGCGACAATCGATACGCGCGCAGCGCCAATGACAATCCGGCCAGATCGCCCGCGTTTTCGGCAAGCGTCAATTGACCGCTCACCGCCAGGGTCGGTACGGGCTGATAGGCGCTGAACTGGCCAATCAGCTCGTTCACTCGTCTGGCGTACGCCTGTTCGTCGGCCGCACTCCACCATCGCCTGACGCGGCCGTGCGAGTCGTAGCGACGGCCTCGTTCGTCCAATGCGTGCGCAAGCTCGTGCCCGATCGTAGCGCCCAGGGCCCCGTAGTTGACCGCGTCGTCTGCCAACGGATCGAAGACCGGCGGCTGGAGCATCGCGGCCGGCAACACGATCTCGTTCAGCGCCGGGTTGTAGTAGGCGTTCACCGTTTGCGGCGTGGTGGTCAACCATTCCCCCGGAACCGCCGCCGAGACGCGCGTCATCCGATAGTCGCTGTCGAATCTACGGGAGCGCTGCACGTTGCCGGCGTCGGCAGCAGCGTTCCACCCTGGGTGAGCTGCACGACGAGGCGATTGACGTCAGCTGCATCGGTGACGACGTTTGCAGCGAACGGACCGCCGGTCCCGATGAATCCGAGGTAACCGGCCATCGCCGACAGATCGCTGGTCGATCGGATACCGTCGATGCGTTCGAGCACGGGCGACGCCTGGGCGGCGCCAAGCGCGTCAATCCGCGCTTCATCCATCGCGCTCGTGTAAAGATCGGCGATCAGCTGTTTCGGAGACCGGCGCCGCGGATGACTCGCGACCCCCTCCTCGATGATCGCGCGCAGGTCGGTTTCTGCTTTCTCCGTCAGTTCCGTGAACGCGCCGTAGGCAACGCGGTCCGACGGAATCTCTGTCGTCGCAAGCCAGCGTCCGTTGACGAACTGATAGAGGTCGTCCTGCGGTCGAACGGAGACGTCGAAGCTGGCGGGATCCAGGCCAGACCTAGGGTGTGGCGGCGCTTCCCGTATCGTCGCAACGGCTATCAGCCCGACGAGAAGGAGCGCGCTCGACAGCTTCATTCAGTATTCACTGAACATCCGTTGAATTTCTGTCCCATCGTGGGTCTTCGTCAACGCCAGCATCAACAGGATGCGCGCCTTCACAGGCGCGAGATCCTCACCCTGGATCTGGAGGCGAGCCGCTGACGCGGTTCGCGCCGCGATCCGTCCGCCCCCGGTCCGGGTCGTGATGACGACGAAAACCCCCTTGTCGGTCGCATATCGAATGCCCTCGTCCTGTGTTCCGCTGGTGGCTCCAGCGCCGGCGGCGGCGAGGACGATGCCTTTAGCACCTTGATCGACGATAGCCTTGATGACGTCGCCGGATGCACCTTGATAAGTCATCACGATGTCCACCCGGGGCAGATCCTCGATTCCCGATATGTCGAACTCGTTGCTCCCTGCGTGGCGCTTGACGACGTCGCGGTAATACACGATGCGATCGGCATCCACCACGCCGAGGATCCCGTAGTTTCGCGACTGAAACGTATCGAGCCGATGAGCATCCGTCTTGGTGACGTCTCGCGCCGGATTGATCTCGTCATTCAGAACGACGAGTACACCCTTGCCGCGGGATCGCGGGTCCGCGGCCACCCGGTAGCCTTCGAGCAAGTTCGCTCCGCCTTCGTAGCCAAGGGCACTCGGGTTTCGCATCGAGCCGACGACGACCACTGGCTTGTCGCTGCGAACGGTCAGGTCCAGGAAGTAGGCCGTCTCTTCCAGCGTGTCGGTGCCGCTGGTCACGACGATGCCGGCCAGCCCTGGATCGTCAGAGAAGATCGCGTTGACCCGGTTGGCGAGAGTGACCCATTGCTTGAGCGTCAGCGATCCGCTGGCGACGTTGGCGAACTGCTCGAACTCCGGACGAACGTAGCGCTCAATGCCCGGGATCGATGAGACGAGCTCTTCGGCGCTGAGTCGCCCGCCGCTGCGATTGGAGATCGTTCCGCCGGTGGCCACGAGCCGGACGCGTGGCAAGTTCGCGGGTACAGAATTGGATGGCGTGACGGTCTTGACGGCGGATTCCTGGGCGGTCTGCGACGCGATCGCACGCGCCGCCAACCCTGGGCCTGCGAACACCGTCAGAATGAGCGTCGCCCCCGCAATCGATGGGCGCATCGCTGTAACTATAGCTGAGGGCGGGAGGTTCCGTGCGCCAGCGAGAGCCACCGACTGAGCTGCCCGGCCGCCTCGCGCGGGGTCTTTCCGTAAAAAGGCATGGTCGCGGCGCTTCCGCCGGCCACCCGCGCGAGCTGCGCGCGCCATTTGTCGGGCGCGACCGCAGACACCTCAATCTTGAATTCGCGGCCGTTGATGACTTCTTCGAAGCGATGCACGTTCACAGTCGATAGCGTGATGAAGTGTTGATGTAAGGCCGACAGCGCGTTGTAGTCTAGCGTCGCCGCAGCGACATTCAAGCGAAAGGACCAACGAAGGCGCATCAACAGAGTGCAACCAGGGAAGATTTGCGTGGGAATTGAATGAAAAAACTTCTGACTGTCAGGCCTTCCACAGCGGATCCACGGTCCTTCCACACGTTTTCCACACGCGGACGGGGTACCCTGGTTCTTTGAGCGCTTGACGACGGTTCCGATCGAACACTAACCTCTGATTCTGGAATGACCTACCGCTTGTACCGCTCGCAAAAGGTGGCTGGCACCTTTCCGGGAAAGGTGCCAGCCACCTTTTTTGCGGGGAGCCTCGTCCTGCTGCTCCTGACGGGCGGGTGGGTCGAGCTCGACGCCGCCGACTCCATCCTCTACCGTCTGTTCCTGCGAGACGGCACGTCGATTACCAGCTACGGGGAATTCGCGCGCGTTGCCGATCGCGTGGTCCTGTCGATTCCGGTCGGCGATCCCGCAGCGACACCCAACCTGCAGCTGATCAGCATTCCTGATGCCTCTGTCGATTGGGAGCGCACCGATCGGTACTCCGACGCCGTGCGGGCGAAACGGTACGGCGAGACCCGCGGCGAAAATGACTTCGCGATGCTGAGCGCTCGGGTGACGGAAGCGCTGAATCAGATTGCGTTGACCAGCGATCCCGCGCGCCGCCTGTCCATGGCGGTTGAAGCCCGCGGCAACCTTGCGCGGTGGCCGTATCAGAATTTCGGATACAGAGCTGCGGACGTCTCACAGCTCGTCGGCATGCTGGACGAAGTGATCTCGGAGTTGCGGGTCGCTGCCGGCCAATCGAGCTTCGATGTCAGCTTGGTCGCAAACGTGAGCGTGACGCCGCCCGAAGAGCTCCTGCCGACGCCGGGATTCAGGGAAACGATGGAGCAGGCGGTCGCTGCCGCGGCTGCGACACCGGAGCCGACCGAACGGATTTCGCTGCTTGACGCCGTGGCGTCAGCGTTACGGGAACCGGCTCGGGCCGGAGGCTGGGCCGCCGCGCTGCGCCTGCGGGCGTCGTCGGACCTCGCGAATGAGCTCCGGATCAATAAGTCTTATAGCGATCTCACGTCGTGGGCGCTGGCCTCGGCGACCTCGCGCGCGGCGCGAGGCGACGTGACTGGCCTCCAGGGGCTCGTCCAGTCCGTGTTGAAGGCTGACGATCGATTCGGCCGGAGGCGACCTCAGGAGACGACGGCGTTGTTGCAAGCGCTCGATCTGCGGCTAGATGAAGCGCGGCGGACGCGCCTGGCGCATGACGCGTGGATCGTCCGTCTCGATTCGTTCAAAGCGTACCGCTCCGCGATCGCGCCAGCTCTGGCGGAGATGCGTACGTCCGCCACGCTGCTCGACAGCATCAAGCAGCTCGCCGGGCCAGAGCCGCGCCTCTTGCCGCGCCTCGAACAGCGGTTCGTCATGGCGAGACAACAACTGGGGGCGATCACGCCGCCGGTCGAACTCCAGCCGGTTCACGCGCTATACACGTCAGCGTTTCAGATGGCCAAACGCGCCGTCTCCTCCCGTCGTACCGCGGTATTATCAGGGGATATGCCGCTTGCGTGGGAGGCCTCGTCGGCTGCTGCCGGCGCGCTCATGCTATTTCAGAACGCAGGCGAAGAACTCGATCGACTGACGACACCACCTTCAAACCGGTGATCACCCCACGGATCACCCGCCTGGTGCGGGTGCCAGACCTGCAGGGAATGCAGGCTTTCATCGGGCGTTGCCTCGACACGGCGGACGCGCGCGCGACGGCCATTATCGTGCCCAGTCGCAGTGCCGCCGAGGTGCTCCGAGACACCGTCGAGCTGCGCTGTCTCAGCGGCGAGTCGCAGGCGGTGGTCATTCCCGATCTCGTCACCCGTGACGAGCTGTACGAACGTCTGCACGCGCACCTGCCGAACGCGCCTCATCGATTGACCGAATCCGAGCGTGAGGTCATTTTTCGACGCGCTGCGATCGATGTGATGGATGAGGGCACTCCGCCGCCGTTTCGGTTGCGGCCGGGTCTGCTCGCCGAAATTCTCGCGTTCTACGACGAGCTGCGCCGGCGCGATCGAACCGTTGCTGCATTCGACCGCCTGCTCTCCAGCACTCTGGAACCAAGCGCGGACACCGACCGTGGCGCCAAGCGGCTCCTGCGAGTGACCCAATTCCTGGTCAGGACGTTCACGATATTCGAGCAACGGATAGCGGCAACCGATCGCGTTGACGAGCATGGACTTCGAGCGCTCTTGATCGCAGCGACGATGGGTCGGGAAGTGGCTCCCGCATACCGCCACATCATCGTAACGGTGGCCGATCAAGCCGCCGACCCACGAGGCCTGTGGCCGGCTGACTACGATCTGCTCGCCCGGTTGCCTCGTCTCGATCGCCTCGACATCGTCGCAACCGAAAACGTCCTGGCTGCCGGCTATTACGAGCGGGTGCATGACGCATTGCCCGGAATCGAGGAGGAACGGTTCGGCGCGGCGGCGGCGCTTCCTGTGCTCGCAGCTCCCGCCCCGGAACCTGGCGATGAGGGGCGTCGCTGGATCGTTTGCCGCGACCGCGAGGAAGAACTGGCGGACATGGCGCGATCGCTCAAGCGTGACGGCGGCGGCGCGCTCGACCGCACCGCCGTCGTCTTTCAGCGCCCGCTGCCATATCTCTATCTCGCGCGGCAGGTGTTCCCTGACGCCCGGATTTCCTACCAGGCGTTCGACGCGCTGCCATTGGCCGCCGAGCCGTTTGCGGCGGCGCTCGATCTCCTTTTCTCATTTGCGATCTCAGAAGCGAGTCGCGCGTCGGTCGTCGAGCTTCTCGCGTCGCCGCACTGGTCATTCCGGGTTGGCGACCGGAAGATTGAGCGCGAAGACGTCGCTGCAGTTGACGGACGGCTGAAAGACCTGAAGTACGACGGCGGATGGGAGCGGCTCGAGTCGCTGGCCGCTCGCGCATCGGCGACGGACGAACAGGACGCGGGTAAAGACTCGAAGGCGGCGCGAGCGGCTGTCGCGCTCCGTGCTGCGGCGGCGGTCGCATCGGAACTTCGGGCGGTTCGCGCCGGCGGCTCTGCGTCGACACAGTTGTCGTCGCTGATCGAGTTCGTCACCGCTCATGAACTTGCCCCGGCCGAAGGTATGCCTGGTGTTGACGCGTACCGCCGCGCGCGTGCGGCGGTGCTTGGTGCGCTGCAGTCCTTGCGCGACGCTCACCGCGCGTACGACGACACGCCGGTGCCTCAGACCGAGCTGCTGGCGATGGTGCGTCGCTGGATCGAAAGTCAGACGTTTTCTCCGCGCACCGGTTCGAGTGGCATGCTGCTGGTTGATGCACTCGCCGCTGCCTACGCGGACCTGGACGAGGTGCGGCTGGTCGGTCTGGTTGACTCGGACTGGCCGGACCGCGGCCGGCGTAGCATTTTCTACCCGCCGCAATTGCTCTCTCAGCTTGGTTGGCCGTCGGACGCGGATCGATTGAGTGCGGCGCGCGCCCGCTTTCACGATCTGCTGCGCCTGGCGCGTATCCGTGTGTCCGTCTCGACATTCACGCTCGAGGACGACTCGATCGTGCCTGGGTCCGTGTTCCTCGAGGAGATCGAGCGCACCGGGCTGCCCGTTCAGCAGCTCCCATTGAATGACCGCGCCCGCACGTTTGTGCACGAAGCCATCGCCGAGGAACCGACCGTGCCCTCGGCGCTCGAAGGTGCCGCCCTGGACTGGTTGACGCTGCGAATGTCGCGCTCGTCTAACGCCGATATGGCCTATCACGGCACCGCCGGCGCGCGGCCGTCGACGGCATACTCGGTCAGCAGCCTCGAGCGCTATCTCGAGTGCCCCTTCAAGTATTTTGCGGCGCACGTGCTTCGTCTGCCGGAAGAGCGCGCCGACGAGTCCGGCCTGACCCCACAGGAGCGAGGGCAGTTCCTGCACGAAGTATTCGAGGCCTTCTTTACTGAGTGGCAGGCATCAGGCCGAGGCACGATCACAACCGACAATCTTGACGATGCCGTCGCGTTGTTCGAGTCGATCGCCGAACGTGAGCTTACGCGGCTGCCGGAGTCCGACCGTGCGCTCGAGCGGACGCACCTGCTGGGATCGGCGGCGGCCGCGGGGCTGGCGGAACGGGCGTTCGCCTTTGAAATCGAACAGGGAGGTGACGTCGTCGAACGGCTGCTCGAGCACGAACTCGAAGGCGCCTTTCTATTTCGCACCGACGCCGGTGTCCGCTCGGTGAGGCTCCGGGCAAAGGCCGATCGGATCGATCTGATGGCCGACGGCACGATGCGCGTCGTCGATTACAAGCTGGGGAAATCGCCGAAGCCGTCGCGAGCGCTTCAATTGCCCGTGTACGGACTCTGCGCGCAACAGTCTCTCGAGGGCCGCGGTGGGCGATCGTGGACGCTCGGGCGGGCAGGATACGTTGCGTTCCGCGAGAAGAACGCCTTCGTCGCGCTTGGCGCCTCGTCGTCGCTGGAAGAGGCGGTCGCCGCGGGGCAAGCGCGGATGCTGGCGGCGATCGATGCCATCGAACGGGGAGAATTTCCGCCCAATCCGGAGGAACCATTTCTGTGCACCCGGTGTGGTTACGCATCGGTCTGCCGCAAGGACTATGTCGGCGATGAATGAGCCCGCGCGCCCACAGGGATCGTCGCAGCTCTCACTCTTCGACGCGGCGCCCGACGATGCCCCATCGTTGCCCGCCGTGACCGCGGCGATCCCCGCCGCCGATCCGGACTCGCGGGCTCGCGAATTTGCTGTCGACCCGGCCGAGAACGTCGTGCTCGAGGCGTCGGCCGGCACCGGTAAGACCTCGGTCCTGGTATCGCGCTACATCAACCTCCTGAAGGCAGGTGTCGATCCCGCCAACATCCTGGCCATGACCTTCACACGCAAGGCG
>JBKPNQ010000283.1:0-8558 GCA_046732715.1 Acidobacteriota bacterium
TGGTTCTTGACGGTATCGGTCACCGTCAGCGGGAACCCTGCGCCCGCGGCCGTTGGAACACTCGTACTCGACTCGACCAGATCGGGACCGACCTTGATCGCGGTGCTGAACTTCACGTTGTTCAGTTCCTGCGTCTCCTGGACCGCGCCTGGACCGTCGGCCTTGGCAATGACGTAATAGGTCCCGGCGACGGTGCCGGATGGAATCGTCAGGACTGACGTCCCCGTGCTGGCCGTATTCGGTGCCAGCGTTCCGATCGCTCGCGTCCCGACCGGCGTGTCCGTATCCTCGAGCAGCACATTGGCCGACAAGAAGAAGCTGGTGGTCGATGCCGAGGCGCTGCCGGCGCCCTGGTTCTTCGTTGTATCGCTGATCGATATCGTGGAACCAGCGGCCGCCGTCGATGGAGCCGTCAGCGTTTGCACCATCAAGTCCGGTCCGACCGCGATAATCGAGCCCATCTTCACGTTGTTCGATTCGTTCGATTCGCTGACCGCGCCCGCAACGTCAGCCTTCGCCAGCAAGTAGTAATTGCCGACACCGATATTGGACGGGACGGTGAGGACCGTGGCCGCCGAATTCGTGGCTCCTGGCGCGAGCGACGGTACGTCGCGGGTGCCAAGATTGAAGTCGCTGGCATCAATCGTCGTGTTCGGCGACAAGTAGAACCCGGTCGCCGACGCAGACGACGTGCCCTGACCCTGGTTCTTCGTCGTCTCGTTCACCGTGATCGAGGCACCCGCCCCGGCGGTCGTCGGCCCGGTGAGCGTCGTCACCAGCAGGTCCGACGGCTGATCGTCGCTGACGATGGTCACGACGGCGCCGCCAGACCCGAGCACGTAGGTCGGATCAGGAATTACTGAGACGATGACGTTCTCATTGGATTCGACGGCAGCATCGTCAATTGGTGTGACCGGCACAACCTGAGAGGCCACGCCCACGCCCAAGGCCAGGACTCCCGGTAAGGCGACGTAGTCAGTCCCCGCTGTCGCGGTTCCGGCCACGGAATAGTGAACGGTCAGTGGCTGCGAGGTATCTCCCGTACGGCTGAACGTGAGCGCACCCGAGGTCGGACCCGCTTCGGTCGCACTGGCCGCGGACGCCACGACGCTGACCGCCGGCAAGTTCGATGGCACTGACGAAGAGCAACTCGGCAGGGTGAACGATCCGATGCGCGTTTGCCAGCCCGCGTCGCTGGTCGTCGCGTAGTACTCCTGCGTATACCAGAACGTACAGTCGTCAACAGGATCGACCACCATCATGCTGTAATCGCCCCATCGGCCGGTCGAGTTGGTCTGAGAGCCCGTGCCGACCATCAGGTCGGCTTCACCGAGGGTCATCGTATTTGGCGGATCGGCAGCCAGGCGCCCGGTGTACCGAATCGACGGGAACGTCGACGGGCCGGTCACGCTGAATCCCAGCGCCATGTTGCCAGCCGAGTCGAGCGCGACGCTGCCCATCCAGCGATGATCGGCGTCCGGCGCGTAGGTCCCTTGCTGATAGATCGATGGCGATGAGCCCGGGTTCCGGATTTCATACCAGCGAATGCCGGCGTGATCGGCACCGTCCGCATCGACCGTGTGATTCACGACGAGCGACTCGTGATCGCCGAAGTTCCGATACTGCAACCGATACATCAGCCGATCGGACATGGCATCGATCGTGGCGGCGGTCCCAGGCTGCGGCAGGCAGTTTCGACTGCTGGCGCACATGTCTGAATCAAACGGCGCGGTCGGCAACGCCGCGACGCGCGTGAAGGAGGACTGCGATTGTGTCGTCCAGTCCGGGTGGAACTGCCAGATCTGGACTTGATCGGTTGGCGTGACGCCCCACGCGTCATCGTCAATCTGGGCAAAGTACGCTGGCGAGCCCGCTGGCGGCGCAGGGCCATCGAGATCGGCCGGCAGCATGCCGGCGAGATTCATGTCGACTGACGCCAGGTCGTAATAGATCGCCGAGGCCGGCTGGCCAGCCAGCATGCTGGCGCGATCGAAGGCGACGACTCCCTGTCCCGCGTATTGCAGCGATATCGCCGTGTACTGGTTCATCGTCATGTAATAGCCGTCGGGCCACACCGCGAGCTTGGGATAGTCGTTCAACTTGTCGAACGAATACTGATAGCGGTAGTAGGCGCCCAGCGGATCGGACGTCGCCGACACGGCGATGCACTCGTAGAACGGACCGAAGAGGAGAATGCCGAAGAAGTTATTCGGGATCGCGAGCTGGCTCATGACCCAGCGATCGGCGAGGTGATCGTAGCGGACGATCGGATCGCCATCGTTGCGCGTTTCACACGGTCCACCGAAACCGCTCCACAGCGTGTTCGCTGACGCGGGCCCGTATAACAACGTCGACGGCGTGGTTGGCGTTCCTTTGCTGTACACCGCAAACGATAGATTGACCATCTGCACGAAGTGGTTTGGCCCGACGTCGCCGTTGGTGTCCGGCGGCAACACTCCGTTGAGGTTGCTGATCCCCTCGACGCTGGTGGACGGCCCGGGAATCGAGGGAAGTTCGGGAGCCGACTGGACGACGGGGTCGGAGAGCAGACTGGAAGGATGTCGCGACACGCGTCGCCATCGCGGCTCGCGCTCTTTGACCAACTCGCCTATCGGAGGCCTGCCCGGCGGCAGATCGCGGAGCATTGGCGATCGATCGAATCGATCCAGATTGATGACCGAGGTCGGCGAGCCCGCGCGCGTCTTGGACGGTCCAGGGCGTTGCGCCCTGATGTCGGTGATCGAGACGAGCGCAACCAGAGCGGCCACGACGAACAGGCGTTGCTTCATGGCCGCCAGAACGCGCAAGTCTCATACCGTCGAGCTACCGCCCCTGGTGGGTGTCCGTCGACCGCAAACCCTGACAGCCGTGTGCCTTATCCGCGCGTTCGGGTAGCTGCGACCCTTCCGCGGCCGCCCGTCCTCACAGTTGCGTGGGAAGGATGACAAAACCGTCGCGGATCAAAAGCTCCGCCGGCGCTGTCAGAAGGTGGTGATCGGCGTGCGCGCCTGACACATCGGACACTGGGCGGCTGGATAGTTCTTCGGCGCCGCGTACTCGGCCAGTGCAACGTTCGGCACACCCAGATCGACGATCGCTTCCATGCGATCGAAGATCTCGACGGTGGCGATGACACGTCCGCCCGCCTGGGTGATGACCTCTGCGCACCGTTGAAAGGTCTTTCCCGTGTTGCGCACATCGTCGGCGAGCAGGACGCGCTGCCCGGCCACCCGTCGTGTGTAGAAGTTCCGAAGCGCAAACCCATCGGGCCCGTTGGTCAACGGGGCAAAGCTGCAGGACGGATGCGTCAGCGCGCGACGGCCATCGAGCAGTCCGGCGATCGTGTGCGCGAGCAGCGCGCCTCCAGTCGCCGGTCCGGCGACGACATCCGTCTCCGCGACGATCCCTCCCGGAAGCACATCGATCAGATCCTGCGCGAGGCGCCAGATGGTTGACGGATGCAGGAACAGTTGATGCGGGTTCAGGTACTCGCGGCCGTGGAATCCGTTGCCGTAGTCGAAGTGGCCGTCTCGCATCAGCACTTCGAGATCCTGCAGCGTTTTCAGTGCCTGCCGGCGCAGGTCGTGGTGTCGGGTCACTTCGTATGGCCTCTTCTCAGACAATAGCGGCATTGCGATACACGACCTTTCCTCCGACGATGGTGGCGGCGACCCCACCGGTCAGTCGCCAGCGATCGAACGGCGTATTCTTTGATTTCGACACGAGCTTTCCGGCTTCAATCGTGGTTGAGAGATCAGGCGCAAGGACCGTGATATCGGCGGGTGCTCCCTCGTCCAGCCGGCCGCCGCGGAGGCTGAACAAGCGGGCGGGATTCACCGACAGGAGTTCGATCATACGCGTCAGAGAAATCCGGCCGGCATGGACGAGCCGATCGAACACGATCGGCACCGCCGTTTCGAGCCCGACGATGCCGAACGGTGCCCGATCGAACTCGACCATCTTCTCATCGACATGATGCGGCGCATGGTCGGTTGCGATCACGTCGACGCTGCCGTCGGCAATGCCTTCGAGCATCGCGTCGCGGTCAACCGTTGCCCGCAACGGCGGATTCATCTTGAAGTTCGTGTCGTACTTCACCGTGCCATCGAGCGACTCATCGGTCAAGGTGAAGTGATGAGGGGCGACTTCGCAGGTCACCTGGACGCCTCGTTGCTTGCCGGCGCGCACCGCCCGCAATGACTGGCGGGCGCTCATGTGAGCGATGTGGACGTGCGCCCCGGTCAGCTCCGCGAGCGAGATGTCGCGCTCGACCATGATCGACTCGGCCTCGCCCGGTATCCCGCGGAGTCCGAGTTGCGACGCGACGTAGCCCTCGTGCGCCACGCCGTCGCCCTTCAGCGATGGATCCTCACAATGGTTGACGATCGGCACACCGAGCATGCGGGCATACTCGAGCGCCCTGCGCATCAGCAGAGCCGTCGCCACCGGACGGCCGTCGTCGGTAAACGCGATGCAGCCAGCCGCCTTCTGTTCACCCAGCTCCGCCAGCTGGTCGCCCTTCGAACCGATCGAGACGGCGCCGATCGGATAGACACGCGCGAGACCGGCTTCCGCCGCTTTTTTCAGAATGAACTCCGTGATTCCGGCGTGGTCGTTCACCGGGTCCGTGTTGGGCATGCACGCGACCGCGGTGAATCCGCCGGCGACCGCCGAAGCTGTTCCGCTGGCGATCGTCTCCTTGTGTTCCTGCCCCGGCTCCCGCAGGTGCACGTGAACATCGACGAGCCCTGGCGTTACGATCCATCCCCGTTTGATTTCGAATACCTCGGCATCCTCGACCGGCAGGTTCCGGCCAATCTGTGCGATCGCGCCGTCCGCGATCAGCACGTCGAACTCCCCGTCGCGCCCGTTGGCCGGGTCGATGACCCGCCCTCCCTTCAGGATCGTTTTCATTCATCATTTCCGAGGGGCTTCGCCCCTCGGACTCCCCTGCACGCTCGCTCGCGCGCCGCTGCGCCGGCTCGCTCCGTTCGCGTGGCTCGCTTCGCTGCCCTCGCTCGCATCTTCCATTTCCGAGGGGCTTCGCCCCTCGGACTCCCCTGCACGCTCGCTCGCGCGCCGCTGCGCCGGCTCGCTCCGTTCGCGTGGCTCGCTTCGCTGCCCTCGCTCGCATCTTGCTTTGCGCTTTCTTTGCGCTTGCGCGCCCTTATCTCGCCAGCGCGTGCGCAAGGCGAGCGCGAGGGCACCAGTCAGTGTTCGTCAATCGCGCCGGCCGGTTCCCGGCCGGACAATAGATACAGGACCGCCATCCGCACCGCGACGCCATTCGACACCTGCTCGAGGATAACGGAGAACTCTCCATCGGCCACCGCCGAGTCAATCTCGACGCCGCGGTTCATCGGGCCCGGATGCATCACGATTGCGTCGGGCGAGGCCCGCCGCATCCGTTCGGGAGTCAGGCCGAACAACGTGAAGTATTCGCGTACCGAGGGGATGAAGTGGCCGTGCATCCTCTCATGCTGGATCCGGAGCATCATGACGACGTCGGCGCCCTCCACCGCTTCGTCCACGGATGTCGTCGGGCGAACGCCGAACCGGTCGATGTGCGACGGCATCAACGTCGCCGGTGCGCACGCCCACACATGCGCGCCCATCGTATTCAACAACACCACGTTCGACCGCAGCACCCGGCTGTGAAGCAGGTCGCCGACAATGGCGACCTTCAGGCCGGCGAGGCGTCGCTTGTGTTCACGGATCGTGAACGCGTCAAGCAGCGCCTGCGTCGGGTGCTCGTGCATCCCGTCACCGGCATTGATGATCGTGGAGCGACACGTCCGCGCCAGCAGGTGCGGCGCTCCCGACGACCCATGGCGCATGACGATCATGTCCGGCGACATCGCCTCGATGTTCCGTACGGTGTCGATCAGCGATTCCCCTTTGGTGACGCTCGAGGTTGCGGTCGCGATGCTGAGCGTGTCGGCGCTCAGGCGTTTCTCGGCAATCTCGAACGATGTGCGGGTTCGGGTGCTGGGCTCGAAGAACAGATTGACGACCGTCCGTCCGCGCAGGGTCGGCACTTTCTTGATTGCGCGGCCGCCGATTTCCTTCATCGCTTCGGCGGTGTCGAGGATCAGCGTAATCTCGTCGGCGTCGAGCCCTGCGATCCCGAGCAGGTGCCGGGACTTGAGCGTCACCGCGGCTGGCGTCTCTGCGCTCGTCGTCGTCATGCTTCCCCCTCGATGAGCACTTCGTCGGTTCCGTCAATCTCCTGAAGTCGCACCTGCACGCTCTGCTTGAGCGAGGTCGGCAGGTTCTTACCGACGTAGTCGGCCTTGATCGGCAGCTCGCGGTGGCCGCGATCGACCAGAACCACCAGTTGAATCGCCTGCGGCCGGCCGAAATCGATGAGCGCGTCGAGCGCCGCGCGGATGGTGCGTCCGGTATACAACACGTCGTCCACGAGCAGGATTTTGCGGTCGTCAATCGAGAACGGAATCTCGGTGCGCCGGACGAGCGGCTGCGGACCGACCGGGTGCCGCATCAGGTCGTCGCGATACAGCGTAATGTCGAGCGCGCCGCTCGGCACGTCGTCGCCGTTGATGTCGTGCAGCGAGCGCCCGATGCGGCGGGCGAGCGGCACGCCACGTGTCCGGATGCCGACCAGCGCGATGTCGTCCAGGCCGCGATTGCGTTCGAGGATTTCGTGCGCGATCCGCGTCAGCGCCCGACCCATACGGTCCGCGTCCATTACGAGAGGCACGCGCGCCTCCGGCGGCAATGGAACAAGACTGGGTGGATTCGACGCCGCGGCGGACGCCGCAGATGAGTGTGGAAAAGAACGTGCACTGTTACCTCTTAGCGCCCTCTCAGGGACGCTGTTAAAGAGTCGAATGATGGTATCACACTGGAATCAGTTTCAGTTGCCAGTTGCCGGTTGCCAGTTCGCAGGTGTCAATGCCCTCCTCGAAGCGCGTTTGGAGTCGGCACACTTTCACTGTCGACCTACAAGCGACGCGAATGCCGCTCGTCACTGCAGCTCGATCAGGACCTATCCGTTCTGAGCTCCGCTTAGCCCACCATTGACTCTCCATCGCTCCGGCCAGCGGTGCCTTCCCTGGTCCGAAAACGTCGATGTGCAGCCCTATGTCCGGCTATCATGCTTCGAGAAATTATGTCGGTTCATTTTCCCGAGGAGGGTGTCCATGGCATTCGGTATGTATTTCCAGCCAACAGGTTTTACGCCGGCGGTGTACGACAACCTCGTCAAGCAGCTCGACCAGGCGGGCGCTGGCTTCGGTAAGGTTCCGGGTCGCCGGTTCCATTGCGCTATGGAAGTTGACGGTGCGGTCTCGGTCTTCGATGTGTGGGACTCGACGGAACAGTTCCAGAAGTTCGGCGAAACGCTGGTGCCCATCATGAAGAAGCTCGGTGCTGACCCCGGCCAGCCTCAAATCATGAAGGTCCACAATCTGAAGAACGGCTAATCGCACGCGCGCCCCGTTGCTTCGCCCGGGTTACTGACGCAGTCCGGCTGATCGCGAAGGGTTTACCGATGTCGCACTCGGCTTCGCCCGCATAAGGCACGAGCGGGCTCTCCGTGTCTCGGATCGATTTTTTGCAGCCGCATGTTCGGCGGAAATGCGGCGGGAGCGAAGGCGTGCGGACGAGTTTTTAACTACTTCACACTCGGGTGACGGATCATCACATGCGACCAGTAACTGCCGCTTGCCATGACGTACGGAACGCTTCGTTGCAGGCTATCGGGGACCTCCGCTTCGTCCGGCAATCCGATTTCACGCGCCGTTCGAAACGGGAAGTGGATCGACTGCCAACATTCGATGTCCGCATTGACAGTATTCGTCGCTGGGCGGTAGCCCGCAGCAGGTCCCAGGCATCGATACCCCGCCGTCGGCTGATTCGGGACTTGCAACTTCCCCGCCTTGATCTCTTCCTGGACCTTTGGACCGTCCACAGAGTACCCGAGCTGACACGCCCGATACACGACCGGAATGAAGCTGTCGTGATAACAGCGCACGTCGAATTGATCGTCGGCGGGCTTGTCAGTGATGCAGACCATACCGTTCGTGCCCTTTCGAAGCACGACGGGCTGTCCGGAGTCGTCTAGCCGAGCGACCGTTGCGTTACTCCGCAGAGCATCCGGCAAGGGAACAACCGCGGACGTGATGGCTCGCTGCTGGTCTTGTGGGGCCTGCTGCGCCAGTAATAAGGCCAAGAGAAGAAACGCAATCATCGCCGTGGCCCTCCTTGAGCTTCTCACTGTTGCCGCGTCACGAAGGTCGCGAGCCGCAGCGCCGTCAGAACACGAAATTCAACTGCGTCATCCTGGCGGAGAGGTCGACGCTGAGGGTCTGCGTGCGCCCGCCATATGACGCGCGGACCTGGACGACTCCAGCTGGAAGAGAACTCAGTGTATAGATCCCCGAGTCGTCGTCTGTCAATGTGAAGACGCCGGCCACAGGACCATCGATGACTTCGATTCTCACGCGGATTAGTAAGGTATTTGGCGAACCGGAGAGCGTCACCATTCCGTAGAGCGTATGTTCCGCACCGATCAGAGGAGCGGTACGCTGCAGCAC
>JBKPNQ010000284.1:0-11853 GCA_046732715.1 Acidobacteriota bacterium
GAGTACATCCCCGTGCTCGACGTCGACTCGGTCCGCTCGCGGGCGACGTCGTGCGGGACGAAGGGAAACTAGAAGCACCGTCAAATCGGCCGGTGCTACGGCGAGGCAAGGCTGTGTGAGAAAAGACGCGAGCGAGCGTAGCGAAGCGAGCCACGCGAACGGAGCGAGCCGGCGCCCTTCGACTTCGCTCACGGCGCGGTGAGCGTAGTCGGACCACGAAGCGGCTCGCGAGAGAGTTGGGGGGAGTCCGAGGGGCGAAGCCCCTCGGAGTAGTTAAAGCGTATTGAAGACAAGGGCGATGAAATCGTCCGGTTTCATCATGCCCTTGCCCCAAGCCGCATCGAACTGAGCACTGGGCTTGGCGGCTTGCACCTGCGCGAGCGTTTTCTTCGAGCGCTTGAGCGTCTGGACGCGATCGCGGATGGTGGCAATCACACGCCGGTAAGTCAACAGCCCCGCATGATCCGATACAAGACCGTGGCCGGGAACGATCTTCGTCCGGGCATTGGTCATCGCCAACGCGCGATCGGCTCCGGCAATCATCCCATTGATGTTGCCTCCGGTGCTGGCGTCGATGAACGGGTAGGTGCCGTTGAAGAACACGTCGCCCATATGAAGGACGTTGGCCTTGGTGTAGTGAATGAAAATATCCGTGTCGGTGTGGGCGGGAGGAACGTGTACCAGCGTCACCAGCTCGCCGTTCATGTTCAACGAACGCTTGTCGGTGAACGTGTCGGTCGGCAGCGATTCCGCCGGCGAGGGCACGAAGTGCATGCCGAGAACATCGTGCGGCTGGGCGAGTCGGGTCTTGGTGTTGATGTGCGCAAGAATTCCAGCGCCGGCCTCGCGAAAATGCGCGTTGTTGTCGGTATGATCGAAGTGCCAGTGCGTATCGACGAGTGTCTTGATCGCATGGCCATCAAGTCCGTCGAGCGTGGACTTCAGTTTCGACCATGCCGGCTGGACGAATGAATCGACGACCAGTTTCCCATCGGGCCCGTGCAGCGCCACGACATTCCCGCCGGGACCGGACAGCATCACCAAACGATCACCGAGCTTTGTGGTCGTAATCGGCGCCCCGCCCATCTGCGCGCGCATGGCGGCAACGGGATCGGTGTCGGTAGTCGCAGCCTGCAGGCCCTCGTGAACATCGGTCGATGCGTGCAATCGCGGAAGGCGTCGAACAAGAGCGGCTCCTCCGGCAATGAGGCCGGCGTGGCGAATGAATTCGCGGCGCGACGATGCGGTCATGCCGGAAAGAATATCCCAACACTTATAATTCCCGAGACCGATGATCTGGCGCGCCCCTAGGTACTCTGGACCCGAACGGCGCCGGCAGCAACGCTGGCGGCCGCGCCCGCTGCGCGTCATGCTCACGCTGCTGGTGCTCGCAGCGATGGGGTACGGCGCAGCGGTCCTCTATCTCGTCAGCCAGGAAACACGTCTGGTGTTTCAGGCCGGCCGTACGCTCAGCGTCTGGCGGCCCGAATTCCCGTTCGAACAAATCGACGTTCCCCGGGCTGATGGCGCGCGGCAGTTCGCGTGGATCATGGAAGAGCCCGGCGGCACGGATGCACCGTGGGTGCTGTTCCTCCACGGCAACGCGGCCACGATAGCGGCAAAGGTCAACATCGCGCATTACACCGAGCTGAGACGGCTCGGGCTCAATGTCATGGCGCCTGAATACCGCGGATTCGGCGGACTCGACGGCATCCCGACGGAAGCCGGACTTGCGGCGGATGCGCGCGCCGCGTACGACTACCTCCGGACGTCCCGGAAGGTGCCGCCGTCACGCCTCGTGATCTACGGCTGGTCGCTTGGATCGGCGGTGGCGGTAACGCTCGCGTCCGAAGTCGACGCAGCCGGCCTGATTCTGGAAGGCGCACCTGCATCGCTCGTCAACATCCGCGAGCAGCAGTACCCGTTCTTCCCGGTTCGGCTGCTGATGCGCAACCCATTCGAGTCGATCAGCCGCATCGATCGTGTGCGCGCACCCAAGCTGTTCCTGCACAGCCCAGAGGATGCCGTGATCCCCATTTCGGAAGGGCGCCGCCTGTTTGCGGCAGCGCGTGGCGACAAGACGTTCGTCGAGGTTCACGGCGGTCACGTCAATGCCACCACCGTCGACACGGAACATTTTTATGGAGCGATTCGCTCGTTCCTCGCGACCCACCACTTGGCCGCGAGCGAAGTTCGGACAGTCCGGAGATAACGTTCCGCCGTTCCGTAACCGCTCCGGCTCGACGGAGCCTCCGCGGGAGCAGGTGCATGCCAACCAAGATCATCGTCACTCACCAGGCCGCGATGCGGAAGAAGTATGGCCGCAGGTGGCCGAAGATCACGTCGGCTGTCAGGAAACTTGTCGCGGCTGACAAGCGGCAAGGGATCACGACCGTCTTCGTGCCGCTCGATGATCCCAAGTTCGGCGCGCGACGCGCCCGGTCCGGAACGCCGGCAAGCTTCAAGGCTGCCATCGATTACGCCTACGGCATCTATCGCAAGCCGGACTACATCGCGATCCTCGGTGGTCCGGATATCGTGCCGCTTCAGGACATGACGAACCCGCTCGACGCCGACGACCGTAAGGACGATCCGGTTGTCCCGAGCGATCTGCCCTACGCGTGCGACGCTCCCGCGAGCAACGACGTCTCGACATTCCTCGGCCCGTCGCGTGCCGTCGGGAGGATTCCTGATCTGCCACGGGATCACGATCCGGCGCTGCTGATCGCGCTGCTCGGACAGGCAGCGCGCTGGAAACCAGCGGCGCGTGCCGGCTCGACCTATTTCGGATTGTCCACCTACGTCTGGCGTCGCTCCACGTCGAAGAGCTTGAAGGCGTTGTTTGGCAAGAACGCCAGGCCGCGGGTGTCGCCAGACGACGGGCCGAAATGGACGGCGGATGAATTGATGCCGCCGTGGCACTTCATCAACTGTCACGGAGCGCCGGTCGACACGCGCTTTTATGGACAGAAGAAACGGAGTTTTCCTCCGGCACACGACGCCAGCTTGCTGGCTCGCAAAATCTCGCGCGGCACACTGGCAACCGCGGAATGTTGTTATGGAGCCGAGCTTTTCGATCCGGGACTGGCGACCGGTCCGGGTATCGCCGTCACTTACCTCCGCGAAGGCGCGATCGGGTTCATGGGCAGCACGACCGTTGCTTACGGTCCGGCGACCAGGAACAATTATGCCGATCTGATTTGCCGCTTCTTCCTCGAGTCGGCGCGCACGGGCGCGTCGCTCGGACGCGCCTTGCTCGAGGCGCGACAACGGTTCGTCAAAGAGGCAGCGCCAATCAACCCGGTCGATTTGAAAACGCTGGCGCAGTTCCTCCTGCTCGGCGACCCATCCGTCCGCGCGGTCCGGCCGGCAGCGCAACCGAAGGTCCGCGGCATGTCGAAGCGCATGGCCCTCAATCACGCGGAACGGCGCGCCGAACTGGAAGCGACGGCGACGGTCCTCGTGCGGGGCGTGGACTCGGTTGCGTCGACGTCGGATGCGCCGGCACCGAAGGCGGTCGACACGCGTTTGAAGAACGCCGCCAAGGCGGCCGGCTATCAACCGGTCGCGCAGGCGAGGACTTTCGACGTGCGCGCCTCCGCCAACGGCTCAGCTCGCAGCCTCGTCAAGGAAACGGCTCGCGAAGAGACCCGATTTCATATGCTGTCGGCGAGACCGACGCCCGCGGCGGTGTCCGCTGGCCGCCGAAAGGCCGGGCCAGCGCGGAAAGCTCGTGAGGACACCTCATCGATTCCAAAGCGGTTGCTCTTGCTGGCGCACGAGGTCGCCGGTAAATTGGTGAAAGTGGATCACCTCTTCGCGCATAGCGCGGACGATACGATGAGCGACTCCTACGAGGGGCAGGTCGTCCGCAAGAGGCACGCGGCGGGATCAAAAAGCGATCGCGATGCCGTCATGCTCGACGTCGGCGACGAAGAACTCGTCCTTCGCCGTTTTGGCGGGAATGCGTTCAGCGACGACATCCTCGACAAGCTCGTGGGCCACCGGATCCGGGGCATGGGGCAGCGTGTCGGTTGCACGTTGATTCTTCGGGACTGGATCGAGCTTGACGGTGAACCGAGAAAGCGTCGCTGACTGCTACCCGGCCGACTTGGCGAGGCGAAAGCCCAGGTTCGACGATCCGCTGTTGATTTCCGCTTTTCCCCGGCTGCCAACGAGGTAGCGGGAGCAGTACTCCCCGCTGCACAAGAAGGATCCGCCGCGGGTGACTCGTTTGGCGGCGCGCGGTTCCTCCGGATCGAAGCTGGTGTCAGGTCCTGCCGGATTCTGGGCCGCGGCATTCCGATCGTCGAATGCGGCGTAGTAGTCGGGCCGATACCAGTCGGCGCACCACTGCCAGACGTTGCCGCCGACGTCGTGCAGTCCGTACGGATTCGCAGGAAATGCGGTGACCGGCGACGTTTTGAAGTAGCCATCCGCGCGGCTGTTGGCGTCGGGGAAGTGCCCTTCCCAGATATTGGCCGGAACCTTTCCTCCCGGCCTCAGCTCGTCTCCCCACGGATAGAGTTTTCGATCGAGGCCGCCGCGTGCCGCGAATTCGAATTCAGCCTCGGTCGGCAAGCGCTTCCCTGCCCACTTCGCAAAGGCACCCGCATCCTCAAAGGCGATGTGCACGACCGGATGATGGTCGAGCGCTTTCAGGGTGCTATCGGGGCCATCAGGATGACGCCAGTTCGCACCCGGAACGTAGCTCCACCACTGCGAAAAATCGGCGAGGGAAACGGGATGGCGCGGCGGAGTGAACACAATCGAGCCGGGCACGAGCGCATCCGGCGGTACGCCGGGAAACTCACGAGGATCCGGCTTTCTTTCGGCGACGGTCACATAGTGCGTGGCGGCCACGAATCGATCGAATTCTGCATTGGTCACCGGCGTCGCATCCATCCAGAATCCTGCGACCGCCACGAGGTGCACCGGCAGCGCGTCCGGCATGCCGCAGTCGTCACACCCCATCCAGAACTCTCCGCCCGGGACCCACACCATGCCCGACGGCGCTGGCGCCGGCGCCGAAGCCGTGTTGAGCACCGGCACTCGGCGAGCGGCGGCTGATTTCGACTGGGCCGTGTCGTGTGCGCGGTGCGAATCGGCCGGCGCGGTTTCGTGCGGGGCTTGCCGGCATCCGGCGCCGAACAGGACGACGAGGCTGACGGCGACCGTGAGCGCGCGCACCGTCATGGACGTGAACCCTTGCTCTGCGGCCGCGTCGCTATCTGATTCTTGACCGTCACAACCGTCTTCGCATGTTCGTCGGCAAGCGCGCGCAGTTCCGCGAGCACATCAGGACGCTTCGCCGCGAGATCGAACTTCTCGGATGGATCCTCGTCGAGATTGTACAGCTGTGGGGTGACCGCAGCGGCTGCGGCGCCACCGTCGGTGGGAACGACGAAGTGCGCCTTGAACGAGTCGTGGCGCACCGCGCTCAACACGCCGGCGCCAGTGCTGGCGTAGTAGAAGAGCGAGTGCCGGGGACTGGGTCCATTGCCTTTCAGCGTCGGAGAGAGATCGTAACCGTCAAGGACGCGGTCGGTTGGCGGCTGGGCCCCTGCGAGGCTGGCAAACGTCTGCAGGAGGTCGAGCTCGGAACCGAGGCCGGTGGCGACGCTACTCGTGATGGTGCCGGACCACCAGAACACTGCCGGCACGCGCATGCCTCCTTCCCACGTCGAGGCTTTCGCACCGCGCAGGAGTCCGGCCGATCCGCCCTGCTCGAGATATGGCGCCCACGGGCCGTTGTCGCTCGTGTACAGAACGAGCGTATTGCTCTCCAGCTTCAATTCCCGCAACGCCGCCGGGATTCGACCGACGTTCGAGTCGATCTCCTCGACCGCGTCGCCGTACAACCCGCGCTGGCTGTGATGCTCGAACGCCTTCGATCGAAAGAGCGGCATGTGCGGCAGGTTGTGAGCCAGATAGAGAAAGAACGGCTGGTTACGATGGGCCAACCAGCAATCAGCAATCAATCTTCAGCATTCAGCATTCACTCGTAGTACTGCTTATACCTTCCCCGGCGAAAGAGCCACCCTCCGAGCGGGCCGAGCCATTTCAGGACGTGGAACTTGTAACCGAGATCCATCAGCTCGATGAGGTTCCCGTCGAAGTCTTTGGCAAAGAAGAACGAGTGGCCGCGAGGCGAGCGTTCCGGCTTGCTGACGCACTCCACGCCCTTCGACTGCAGAAAGTCGTACCACGTCTGGAGGTTCTTCACGTCGAAGGAAATGTGCGTGAGGCCGATGCGGTTCCAGGGCACGGCGCCTGGAGGAATCTGCGGCTCGAACGCAAAGATCTCGAGCACCGCGCCGCCAGGGACGCGGATCCACCCGATTTTGCAACGGCATTGTTCGCCGTCGATGCCGAAGAACGTGCGGACGCGATCGGGCGGCGTGTCGGCGACCCCGACGAGCGGGCACCCGAAAATCTCCCAGTAGAACCTCACCGCGCGGTTGAAATTCGAAACGGTGATGCCGCTGTGGCTGAACGAGCGCGCCTTCATAGCCTCGTGTCTCTGATGTGATCCGCCACCCGCAGGGCCTGCGCCGCGATGGTCAATCCGGGATTCACGGCCGCCGAGGAGGGAAAGAACGACGCATCCACGACAAACAGGTTGTCGACGTCGTGCGTCCGGCAGAACGAATCGAGAACCGACGACCGCGGATCGGTGCCGAAACAGAGCGTGCCGCACTGATGGGTGGTGTTCGTATTGCCGTGCGAATGGGTCACGACCAGCCAGTAGCCGAGGCGACGGAGAATACGTTTCGTTTCGCCGACCAGACGCTTGTGCGCGGTCAGATTATTGGGTGTGTAATGCAGACGGATCCGCCCATCCGCAGCAATCGTCACTCGGTTGCTGGTGGCGGGCAGGTCCTCCGACATCACCAGCCAGTCAACGCCTCGGGAAACCCAGGCCTCGTACGCCCACAGTGGAATCCAGGGCACGACCGTCTGCGCCATGACGCCGTGCGTACGCCCCTGCGATTGAATCTGGCCGAGCGGGTAGTCCGTAGTCGGTCCGCGCAGATAGAAATCGTTGATCGCCACAGTTTTTTGAAAGACCGTGGAGTTCCTCTTGAGCGGGTGAAAGCCCTGCATCATGGTCGCCAGGTGCGCCATGTAACGGGTGCCCACGAGACCGGAAGAGTTCGCCAATCCCGCGGGATGTTTGTCACTGGCGGAGCGCAGCAGCAGCGCCGCCGAGTTGACGGCGCCGCATGAAACGATGACGAGCGGCGCATGGATGCGGATGACCTCGCCGTTGCGCCGCACGTCGACCGCTTCGATCCGACATCCCGATGGGTTGGTCAGGAGTCGCTCGGCCGCCGCATTCGTCCACAGTGTCACGTTCGACCGCGCGAGCGCCGGCCGCACACAGCAGACGTCTGCCTCGCTCTTCGCGAGCCGCTTGCAGGCAAACGAGTTGCACGTGTTGCACAGGATGCAGCCGTCGTCCTCGCCTATTCTGAGGAGGCCAAGCGGGAGCGGCGAGGGATGCAATCCCTGCTCGCGAAGCTTCTCGACGATCGCCGCCATTTCAGGCGCGTGCGGGACTGCCTCGTAGGGATACGGCGATCGTGCCGGTTCGGTCGGATCCTGACCGTCAGTCCCTCTGACGTGATATAAGCGCTCCGCGCGATCGTAGTACGGCGCGAGTGTGTCGTAGTCGATCGGCCAGGCCGGGGACAAGCCGTCGACGTGTTCGACCGCTTCGAAGTCGTCCCGGCGCAACCGATAGAGCACGCTGCCCCAGAACTTCGTGTTTCCGCCGACGCCGTAATGGGTGTAAGGCGTGAACTCGCGCGCGTGCTTGTCCAGCCATTGTTCTCGCGCCCGGTAGCGGAGGTTTTTCCAGACCGCTTCCGGGTCCCAGTTCTGATCTTCCTGCGGGACGAAGTCTCCGCGTTCGACGATCAGAACGCGGGCGGACGTTTCTGCCAGCGCGTGCGCGATGGTGCCACCGCCTGCGCCGGTGCCGATGATGATGATGTCGTAGTGGTGGTTCACTGCCCAGGAGCCAGGTTCCGGTACAACCCAAATATTGAATTATATAATCCGGTCGAGCGTTTTTGGAGCCATGCGTCTATGACCAGAACTGTCGCCGCCGTCGTCGCGCTCCTGACATCGTCGTCCGCGTTCGCCGCCGACCTGCGCCTTGGAATCATCGGCACCGACACATCGCACGTCATCGGCTTCGCCACCGCATACAACGACCCGTCTTCTCCCGACCACGTCCCCGGGGCACGCATCGTCGCGGCTTTCAGGGGAGGCAGCCAGGATATTCCGGCTAGCCGCGACCGGATCGACGGGTTCACCCGGCAACTGCAGGAGAAGTTTGGCGTCGAGATCGTCGCCTCGATCGCCGAGCTGTGCCGGCGCGTCGATGGCGTGCTGCTCACGAGCAACGACGGGCGGATGCACCTCACCCAGGCACGCGAGATCATCGCCGCTCGCAAGCCCCTGTTCATCGACAAGCCCTTGGCGTCGACGCTCGAGGATGCGCGCGAGATTGCGCGGCTGGCGAAAGCGGCGGGCGTGCCCTGGTTCAGCACATCGACGTTGCGCTATGCCGTGACGGGTCTGAAAGCGGCGGATCTCAGCGGCGTCGAGGTCTGGGGTCCCGGGCCGTTGGAGGAGCACCATCATCTCGATCTCTCGTGGTACGCGATCCACGAGGCGGAGATGCTGTTCACTCTCCTCGGCACGGGCTGCGAGGAAGTGACGCGCGTCGAGTCCGCCGACGCATCCGTCGTCGCCTGCCGCTGGAAGGACGGCCGAATCGGGACGATGCGTGCGTTGCGACCGTATTCGGATTACGGCGCCATCCTGTTCCGGAAGACCGAGAAGAACCAGACGTCTGAGACTCGCGCGATTCGCGCGACCACCGTCGAACTGGATAGAGACCTCGTACAGTTTTTCACGTCCGGTATTCCCCCGGTTCCGAACCAGGACACGCTCGAGTTGATGGCCTTCCTCGATGCCGCGCAGCGTAGCAAAGAAGCCGGTGGTCAACCGATGCGCCTCAGGTAACCGCCTGATAGTCGTCTCGTCTCGGGAACGCGGGCTCGCGTTTCGAATGCTCACCGTTTGCCGGCAAGCCGCCAGAACTGCGCCTCGTTGAGCAGCGTGATGCGATGACCCTTTTCACGAAGCCGCTTGATCTCCATCAGCTTCAATCCGCCTTCGCGGCCGGCCGCCTGCTGCGCATTGGGCCGGCCACGAACGACGACGGTCGTGCGGGCTGAAGGCATGCCATGGACGATGGCGCCGGCGCGTTTCGCCGCCAGCATGGCGTCACGCCGACGCCTGGTCAGGATTCCGGTGAATGCGAGGTGGACGCCTTTCAGGCTTCGCAGGACTCCAGCCTTGAGCTCCAGCGGCGGATGCCTCAGCGCGTCGATCATCTCGTCGGCGCTTTCGTAACGTTTGCGCCGCTCGCCGATGCAGCGATAGACGATCTCCTTCAGCTGATCGCTGCAGCGCAGGGTCCGGACGTCGGCCGGACGGATCCGCTCCTTCGCGTTGCCGCGGATCAACATGCCGAGCAGCTGGCCCACCTGATAGACATCGTCTCGCGCCTGCCACTTGGGGGCCGTGCGCGCGAGGATGTCGCTCGGCGCCGTCATGGCGTTCATGGTGTGCGCGGTGATGCCGCGCCGATCGCTTTGCTGCCGGACAATGCCGAAGTCTCCGAGTTTGAGGCACGGCCCGTGGCAGACGAACACGTTGACCGGTGTGAGATCGCGGTGCAGCAACTGGCCCCGGTGCAGCTTTCGGAGCACGTCGAGAAGCCCGGCGATCTCCCGGCGCACGGCGCGCTCCGCCCAGCCCTTCTCCTCGCGATGCAAGTAAGCGACAAGATCGCCGTGCTGTGCGTACTCGAGCACGAGATAGTAGATGACCGTGGCGTCGCCGCGCATGTGCGGGAACGCATCAAACACACGAATCGCGCGTGGATGGTCGTCGAGCAGCTGACCGAAGTACGCCTCGCGCAGCCAGCCATCAATTCGCGAACTAACCTTCAGACAGACCGTCTGAGGAACAACGTTGGAGTCCCCGAGACGAGTCGCGAGATAGACCTGGCCAAAGCCGCCCTCGCCGATCAGTCCTTCGGTGCGATAGCGGAGATGCGTTTCCGGACTTTCAACCACCTGGCCGGGCTCGAGAAAACGATCGCCGCGCGGGCGCGCGATGTGGAGCGAGCGTGTGGTTCGGGTAGTTGCGGTTGAAGGATGACGCGGCATGCCAGTGGCACCGAGTCGATTTTACCTTCTCCCCCTCATCCTGCTCGCTTTTCCCTTTGTATGTCCTCGTCCTGTCCCCTAACGGCAATTTCCTTCCGTTCAAGTGCGCTTTTCCCGGGCATTCAGTTTGCGTTTCCACCGGGCCGACACCCCTGCGAAGGGCGCCTCAGGAGGCCTGGGATGCTCTGCGTCCGTTCGTTTCGATCCCTATTGCTCGTGGTTGTGCTGTTCGTGGGCCTGACCGCCACGCGTGCCGCGGCGGCGGACAGCTTTTGCGATCCATCGTTCCAGGATTGCCGCGCGCCGCTGTTGTCACTCATCGCCAACGAACGCGTCGGCATCGATCTCGGGTTCTGGTTCATGGAGGACGCCCGCTACACGGCGGCGCTGATCAAGAGATTTCAGGCGGGAGTGCCGATTCGCGTGCTCGTCGATCCGCGCGCGAACGTGAAGAATCCGGAGAACGCCAACCGGCTCGCCGAGCTCGCCGCGGCGGGCATACCGATGCGCAAGTGCGTATCGAGCGGAATCCTCCATTGGAAGGCGATGATTTTCGCCGGACAGAACACGGTTGAATTCGGCGGCGCCAACTACAGCGCCTGGGCGTTCGTGCCGGTGCAGCCGTACGTCAACTACACGGACGAGGTGATCCACTTCACCGACAACTCGTCGATCGTCCAGAGCTTCATGACCAAGTTCGACGATCTGTGGACCAGCGACATGCTCTTCGACGACTACGCCAACATGTCCGGTCCGCCGATTCGCCTGCATCCCACCGCGATCAAGGATCCGTCGTTGAACTTCCCCCCGACTGACGACTACGCGTCGCGCGCCGTCAAGTTGTACAACGCCGAGACCTCGCGCATCGACGCGCTGATGTTCCGGGTCACCGATCGACGGCACACCGATGCGATGATTGCGGCCGCCGGCCGCGGTTTGATCGTCCGGCTGCTGACCGATCCCAATGAGTACCGCGATCCGAATTACCTCTGGGATGCCTGGAATGTCGACCGCATGTACATGGCGGGGATCGAGGTGAAGATGCGCGCGCACCAGGGACTGAATCACGGAAAGCTGGTGCTGCTCTATAACCAGGTCATGTCAATTTTCGGGTCTTCGAACTGGACCAGCGCATCAACGAGCTCGCAGCAGGAACACAACGAGTTCCGAAAGGATGCCACCACGTTCGAGTACTTTCGGCAACAGTTCGTGCGCAAGTGGAACAACAAGACCGGTTACACCGAGACGGCGTGGTTCACGCCGCTGCCGCCGGACGCGCCGGTGTACGTCGGGCCGGGCAATGGCACGAAACAGTCGCTCAGCGGCGTCAAGCTGACCTGGAAGCCGGGCTACTGGGCGCACAAGGCCGACATCTATTTCGGCACCTCGTCGAATCCACCGCTCGTCGCACGCGACGTCACCGTGACGCCGAAGTCGACCGCCGCTTACGCGCTGCCGCCGCTCTCGGCCGGCCAAACCTACTACTGGAAGATCGTCAGCAAGACGATGGCGAACAAAACGAAGTCGGGCGCGATCTGGCGATTCGGAACATAGAGTTCGCTTCGCGCGTCATGGCATTTCGGCTTCTGGCTGTCGGCTC
>JBKPNQ010000285.1:0-33067 GCA_046732715.1 Acidobacteriota bacterium
GCGTCCCCTCGTGCGCCTGCTCGAACTTCCCCCGGCGCCCACGAACGCCGGTGGCGGTCCGATCCTCGATCCCAAAGAGCTCCGCCTCGAGAAGCGTTTCGACGATTGCTGCGCAGTTCACGGCGACGAATGGCGCTCGCCGGCGACGACTCAACTCGTGAACTTGCCGCGCGACGAGTTCCTTGCCGGTGCCCGATTCGCCCTCGATAAGCGCCGTGAAGTCGGTGGCCGCCACGCGCTCGATTCGATCGCGTACTCGTCGAATTGCCAGGCTGGATCCAATCAGCGGCGCGGCGCCATCAGTGCGGCTCCGAGCACAGCCGAGCGGCCAGCGACCATTCGCGCGCTCGATTTCAAGCAGGAAGCCGGCAACGTGTGCACCGGCCGCGAGCATCTCGCGAGCGCGATCGTCAACAGGATGCGATGGATCGAATTCGGCCTCCAGACGCGACCTGCCTTCGATCGGTGAGCCAGGCAGCTCGAAGGACACGACGTTCGGTCGGTCCGTGTCGGCGACGTCGTGACGGAACGTGACCGACTTTGCGCGAACAAGCGATCGAAGGTCCTCTTCGAAGCGCTCTCTCACCAAGCGCGGCTCGCGCACCGCCGCCAATCCCATCATCAGCCTCTGCAACATCGTCACGGTCGCACACGTTTTGGGTGGTGCGCTTGACGAAAAAGATCCGGCTCCTGGCGCGGATCCTGCCCCAGGCCCCGCGCCAGAGCACGAAGACGATGAAGACGATGAGCGAGAAGAGCCGGGCACGACAGATGTTTCCAGCTGACAACCAGCGCCAGGAACCAATCTCTGTGCCAGACGCTTATGCTGAAGAACTCTCGTCATTTACTGAGCATGCCCCTCTCGAGCAGAGTCGACATCGTGCGCTTCGAGTCTTACCTTCCCGACGGGACCGGCGCCGGGACGGGTGGCGCGGGAATAGGCGACCCTATGGGGGTCTCCCCTTCCCACAGAAAGTCGCAGCGCTGCTCGAACTGGAGCGCGCCGCGATACGTGACGCCCTGCAGCGAGTCGAGCATCCACACTTCACAGCGAAGCACTTTGGCGACCAGTACGAACGCACGCACCGTCGTCACGATCTGAACGTGCACCCGAGCGCCGGGGCGCAGCGGCCGAACTGAGTGCAGTAGCGCACCACCAGCGCTGACGTCGACAATATGAACCATGCAACCAGGCCGGAGGGTGGCGCGTGTGATTTCTACGGACGACCACTCGAAGCGCGGGTCGCTGCGCCTGTCCTTTACGGGCTGACCCATGATCGCGAACCTGGCTCGTACTTCAACACTCGAGTCCGCCCGGTCGCGCCGAGCACACGAACCGCGTATTGCGCTCGCGCACCTTGCACGTACAGCGTCCCCGAGGTCGCGGTTCCATCAGGGCTTACGGTCAGAATCCGAGCGGTGCCAATTCGGACGCCGTCGGCGGCTGCGTTCCGCACGCCATCGACATCGGGGATACCAATCGTCAGTCCGAAGTGAATGCCACGAAAATCGGATCCGAGCTGGCGCGCCGGACCGAGCGATGTGTCAACACCTGACAGGATGTCTGCCGTCCTCAGGCCGTTGCCATTGCCGTCGATGTAAGTCGAGAACTCGTAGTCCGGCGATGACAACAGGAAGCGGACGCCCACCGCCTGTGAACGATTGATCGCTCCCAGCCGAGCCGTCGCAATCCTGCCGGAAACGTACCGGGCGGCCGCCCGAGCGCGCATGTCATCCAGTGCGTCGGTCCCGATCGGCAGTGCTACAGCGGTCAGTACGACGCCCAGAGCGATCGCGAAGAGCAGCTCGACGACCGTGAACCCTTGTCGATCGTTTCTGGGCACGTTCAGAGCCAGCGCCGGCCGCGGGCGCGGCCGGCTCCTGGATCTACTGCTTGTCGCCTGCGGCATGGTCTCCCTTGTCAGGCCCGACAGTGATTGCGGACTTCAGCTTCAAGAAACTCTTCTCTCCAATCCCCTTGACGTTCATCAGCTCCTCGATCTTCTTGAAGGAACCGTTTTTCTGCCGGTAGTCGACGATGCGCTGAGCGGTGCTGGCGCCGATTCCAGGGAGAGTTTGAAGTTGAGCAACCGATGCTGAGTTGAGATTGACGGGGCTGGCGGGCGTCGCCCGCGCCTTGGTTGCACTTGCGGTCTTGCCGCTGCTCCCCGCTTTGGCTGTCTGCGCTGAGGCTCGAGGCGAATGGAGCGCCAGCGCTGAAATCAGGATCACGATCGCGAACAGGATTCGACGCATTGATTTTCCTCCAGGATTTGAATGAGTAAGGCGCGGTACCACCCATGTTGAGCGGTGAGGTCGGGCCGCCTTGTTCTCAGAGCGGATATCCGCGCCGCACGTCCAAGAGGCAAGGGTGGGGCCGGGGGCCAGCGCTGAGCCGCGTTCGCGGAACTACTTGTCTCGACGGGTCTTGCGCGGTCGACAGGAGAGACGACAGCGCGGTGACGTCTCAAACTCGCTCAAGTGGGAACCTGCGGCTGACCCAGGAGGGGTCATGGTCTCGACGGACCGACGGTTTTCAGAGCAACGGGGGATCGTCGACGAGTCTGATAGTTGCACCGCGGTCCAGCCAGATCGGCGATTCGCGAGTCGCGTTCGCGGTTCGCGACTGGCAGCTGGCGGCTCTTTCACCCTTCACGGCTGGCGGCTGGCGGCTGGCGGGCTGGAAACTGGAAACTGGAAACTGGAAACTGGCAACTGGGAACTGGGAACTGGCAACTGGGAACTGGCAACTGAAACCTATCGATCGCCGGCCCAGTAGATTTGCGAAGCGCGCGCGCGAAGGTTTCCGGTAAACGGATCCGGATCGATGTCTGGAGTACGGTTGAGCGGCGGACGCTGAAACGCCAGCTTCGCGCCGTCGCGGTCGAACGGGTTCGGTTCGATTGTCGCCGCCTGATTCATGACCGAGGCGCGCCCGGTCACGTGGTTGTAGCCCAACGAGTGGCCGAATTCGTGAGCGCGCAACGAGCGCTTGAACGGGCTGCTGGATGTGTCGAAGCCTCGATCGAGCATGATGATGGCTCCCGTCATCTCACCGGCGCCATTCCACGACCACCTCGTATATCCCCAATATCCAGTCGCCGCGGTCAACCCCTCGTAGCGCGCGACGACAACAAGCCCGGGACGAGTGACGCGGACCCGGTCGCCTTCTGCGGCCGTTTCGCGCTGCTGGTCGGCGAATTGATGAAAAGTGTTGCCGGTAAGTTGCGGCAGCGCCCATGTCAAGTCTGAGAGAATCGACGTCCCTTCCGAATCCGACATGACCGTCTCGAGCGCGGTGTACTCGAGATCGGTGATGTTGGTAAAGATAAGGGCACGAGTCTGCAAAACGACACGCGGCGACGAGGTCCAGCGATGCAAGACGCCGCCGCTGCGGAACATTTGATCGAAGGCGGCGAGATCCAGGGAACTGGGCATCAGCGTCAGTGTGACGTCCGAACCTGGTACTTTTAGACGAGTCCCGCGCTCGACCGTTTGCGCCGACGAGACGGTCACACTTCGAACGGACTGCGGCTCGGCAGCATCGAGATGAAACGCCCCTGTGGCGGTCGTCACCGCTTCACCAAGGCCGTCGATTCTCACTGTCGCGCCGGACAGCGGCCGGTCACTAATCGCATCGACCGCAACACCGTTGATCCCGCTCTGTTGAGCTGGAGGTGTCGCGGGAGCCGGGGACGTTGGCGGGGCGGGGGTTGACGATCCGGAACCGCACGCGATGGCGATTACGCACGCAAGTGCCGAAGCGAGTCTTCCGATGGTCATGAAACTCGCTTGAGATTGTACGACGTGATCACTTGCGCTGATCACGCGGACGATAGATCGTTGGACGACCTAGTGTCCTGTCCCCGTGGTTGGCAGCATAATTCCAAGGCGGGGCATCGCGGCTGGCGGCGTTGCTCCTTGCTCAAATACTCCCGGTATTCTCGGTCGTCGCGCCTTGCCAGCCGGGCGCGCGCTCCGCGATCTGGTCCTCCTTCAGCGTCGACAGGCCACTCGCCTCTCGCCGAGATCACCTGAATCTCGGCGAGAGACCCGAGCGCGAGCGTGCCGTCTACTGTTTCACATCGCGGCGGTAGCGGTGGTACAGATCGGGCGCGGTGCACACGACGATCATCACAATCATCACGCCCCAGATCATCCAGGCTTGCAGGGCGACGCCACGGGTGTGAAGCGCGGGCACCAAAATCGCGAGGATCACACCGGCCAGCAGGAACCCGGCAAACGCCTTGAACAGGAGATTCGGGACGAACCAGCGCTGCGACTGACGGGCGTTCCACGCAACGATCCGATCCATCAGCGTCATCAATTCCTCCCGTGAGACGACGTTAGTACAGTTTGAGCGCGCTGCAGCTCACGAATTGTGTCTCAGCGCTGATCGCACCGGCCAGAAATTCCGCCCCGCACAGCAGACGTTCGGCGGCCCTGGCAAGAAAAGAATCGAGGTTATCGGCGGACTGCATACACTGCGTGTTGCGCTCGTCGTTGGCGATCAGCGCCCGCTCGTAATCGGTGACGCAATCGCGCTGCTGCCAAGCAGCGCCACGGATCTTCGCGGCCAGGCGATGCCGAATCAGATCGCGCGTGCGGGCAAGCGAGTTCGGATCGCCGCCGAGTTCCCCGATGAACGCCGCGGTCAGCAGAACCGAGTACGCAAACGGCGAGACCGCATCATTAACAGACGACGGATCGTTGGCGAGTTGCCGTTCGTACGCGCCAAGCCGTGCCCTGAATGCCGTGACCGCCCGGCCGCCGGTCATCGCCCGCAGCGCCTGTGCGCTGTCTTCGTCGCGGCTGACAATCACCATCCGCCCACCGCGCTCGATCGTCAACCTATTCGGTCCGCCGAGATGAATGATCAGCGCGGATTCGGGACCGTCGCCTGCAATCCTGATCTCGGTCTCTCCTGTTTGCGGCGCAGTGACGCGCGTAAACGTGAACTCGCTTGTCGCCAGCGAATACGACAGTCGATGATCCGGAGTGACTGTCGCCTTGTAGCCTGAGAGTGCTGCAAGGCCCTGGTCTGCCATTGCCGTGCCAGGCAACACCCCGACTCCGGTAAAAAGAATGCACACGAGCACGAGCCTTCGCATCGCTTACCTCCCTGTCGACACGGCTCCGGAAACTCACCGCCCGGTTCGTCGGCAGCGCAAGGGGGCCGCCGCCTCACGGCAGTGCGGCAGTGATGGTCGAAGGCGTTGTGCGGATTGACTTTAAGGACTGGACTCGCAGGACTGCCGTGCGAGCGACGATACATCGCCCGTCTCGTGGGAACCTTGAGCTGTCGAGCATTGGTGGCGTGGCAGATCCACGGCCGGGAAAAGGCGCAACGCGTGGTTGCACGCCGCTCGCGCCGGTTGCCCGCAGGACGCGTTCCTCGCGGGTCGGCGCGACCCAAGACGATCAGGCGACCTTGAGGTTTTAGGTGTATTTCAACGAGCCTCTTCGAGGGGCGAGCCTACCCGCGCAGGTCTGATTTACCCGTCGAATCTTAACCGAGGGCTTCGCCCCCGGCACGCGTCGGTAAGCTTCGGCGATGTCCGTCGCCTCGGCGAAGGCGGAACTTCCCAACACGCGGCTCGCTCGCGCCGCTGTTCTCGGCGCCTCCAGGCTTATGAGAGAGGCTCTCGTCTTCGCTACGCGGGAGTGGCCGCTCTCGCAGAGCGGTACCAAGCGATCGTTCGGGCGAGGCCATCCTCGAACGACACGATCGGCTCGTAGCCGAGCAGGGCTTTCGCCTTGTGGATGTCTGCCTGGGAGTCGCGCACATCTCCCATCCGCGGATCTGCGTACACCGGTTCGAGCGTTCCCCCGACGAGATCGCGCATGGCGTAGAAAAGCCGGTTGAGCGAAATGCGCCCGCCGGTGGCGACGTTGATGATCTGCCCGCCTGCGTTCCCCGCCTCGCAGGCGCGAAGTACGCCATCGACAACGTTTGCGACATAGGTGAAGTCGCGCGTCTGTTCACCGTCACCGTAGATCGTCGGCGGCCGGTTGTCGAGGAGTGCCGTCGCGAAGACCGAAATGACACCCGAATAGGGAGAAGAGGGATCCTGACGCGGGCCGAACACGTTGAAGTAGCGAATGCTCACGGTCTCCAGGCCATAAAGGCGCGTGAACATCTGCAAGTACTGCTCGCCAATGACCTTCTGCAGCGCATACGGAGAGAGTGGACCCGTGGGCATGCCTTCGTGCTTCGGTAGCGTCGGGGTGTCGCCATACGCCGACGACGATGCGGCAAAGACGAGACGCTTCGCTCCGGCGTCCCGCGCCGCCACCAGCATGCTCAGAGTGCCATCCACGTTGGCGCGATTCGACGCGATCGGGTCTTTCACCGACCGAGGCACAGAGGGAATGGCGGCCTGGTGCAGGACGTACTCGCAACCGTCTGCGGCTCTTCGGGCAAAATCCAGGTCGGCGAGATCCCCTTCGATGAACTCGACTCCTGGAATGTGAGCGAGATTGCTGCGCTTGCCTGTAACCAGTGAGTCTGCGACGCGAACGCGGTGGCCGCGGCGAACGAGCTCCTCTGCAAGGTGTGATCCGATGAACCCGGCACCGCCGGTAACAAGGTAGTTAGACATGCCTGACCTTAGCAATAACCGTGCACAGGTTAGTTTGGGAACCCGGCCTTCGGCATGCCGGGTACCAGCTTCAATGCGTTCTTGTAGTAGAGCTTCTTGAGCACGTCATCCGGCAGATCGATTCCGTACAACTTCCAGAAGGCGTGGTAATCGCGGTAGTAGTCGAAGTACTCGTCGGCGGTCTCGAAGACGCGCCAGTAATAAGGATATTCGTCGGGTTGAAAACTGTCTTTGCCGAACAGAATCCGATCTTGGTACTTGATGAAGAATTCACGCGCGAACCGCGGCTGCCGACCGATGTCGTAGAGGATGGCTCCGACCTCGGTGTACATGTTCGGGTTCGCGTCGAACATCTTTCCCAGCCGCGCCAGATCGTTCGCATGCCATCCCATATGCGCCAGAATGAACGTCGTCTTCGGATGCTTCTTCACCATGCGATCGCGCTCGGCCATCAATTCCTCGAAGCGCACGCCTTCCTGGTGTCGCCGATCCGGGAACAGTGACAGCTCGAGCCAGCGCTCGTTGTTGTAATCGAGCGGATCGAAAAAAGCCTGGGGCTCGCCGGTGTGAATGAACACCGGAATCTTGAGTTCCCCTGCCTTGTCCCACACTGGATCGAGCTCCGGGTCGTCGAGCTTCAGTCTAGTGCCATCCGGATTGTTGATTCGCATGCCGAGATCCTTGCCGATCTCGCCGAGACCCAGGGCACCCGCCTTGATGTCCGTCTCGAGCTGCTGGGCGGCCGCGGCTCCGAAGCCCGGCTTGATCGCGCGCCAGTTCACGCTGGTGAACACGACGAATCGATCCTTGTGGCCGCTTGCGGCGAGCGCATCGAGCTGCTGCTTCAAGCGATCGCCTGATACGCCGTTCGCCTGAACCATCACCTGGACGTTCAACTGGTTCATCGCATCGAGCACCGTCTGAATCACCTGCGCATTCACGAGCGCCGGCGGATGCCCGTGGATGTCGACGACGGGGAACTTCGCGCGCGGAATGGAATGCTGGGGAACTACCAGCGTCGACTTCGGTTTGTAGTCGGTAATCTTCGGAGCCGGGAATTCGGGCTCACGGCCGGTACCAGGGCGGGGCCGAATCTGTCCCGGCCCTTGTGGCTGCTGTGCCGCCACCGCGGCCAGTGCGAGCGCAACGAGAATGAGAACTGGCGGTAAACACCTGCGCATCAACGCCTCCACTAATCACTCCGAGGGGCTCGCCCCTCGGACTCCCCCACACGCTCGCTCGCGGGGACCCCGCGATCCCGACTCCGCTCGCGTGGGCTCACTCGCGCGCTCGTTCGCCGGCATCCTGAGGCGGTTTGAAGCCAGTTTCTAGGCAGTGCGACGGCATCGTATCACTGGCTTTCTGGTAGCTGGCAACTGGAAGCGGGGAGCCGAGATGAAGTCCGCCGCAGTGAACCGTAAGCCGAATTCTGTTTCCCGCCTCCGCCCTTGCGGGCGTCGGCGCGATGACGATCATTCCTCTAGCCCCGCCATTGCTGGCGGGATCAAGCGGCCTACCCGGAAGCTTCGAACGGGCCGTTCTGATCGCGCTTCCCTATTTGGCCTTGCTCCGTGCGGGGTTTTGCCTGCCACCCGTGTTACCACGGGCGCGGTGCGCTCTTACCGCACCTTTTCACCATTGCCCGCCTCCGCCCTTGCGGGCTTCGGCGCGGCAGGCCTTGCGACCTGCCGCTGGCTGTGTATTTTCTGTGCCACTTTCCTTCAGGTTGCCCTGACCGGGCGTTACCCGGCGCACTGCCCTGCGGAGTTCGGACTTTCCTCCCCTCGACTCGCCTCTTCGAGGCTCGCTCGGGGCAGGCCCACGGCTTCCTGCGTCCGCGGACGTGTCCTGAGCGAGCCCCGAAGGGGCGAGTCGAAGGACGATCATCTGGTTCACTGCGGCGGAACATTCGATTGCTGATTGACGATTGCCGATTGTGGATTGAGACCCCATCAGCGATCAGCGATCACCAATCAGCAATTCTTCCTATCCATCCACCTCCTGCGAAATCCCATACTGCTCGAGCTTTTTGTACAGGTTGCTGCGAGGAGTACCAATCACTTCGGCCGTCTTCGAGATATTCCAGTTGTTCTCTCGAAGCTTGCCGACGAGGAACGTGCGCTCGGCGGACTCCTTGAATTCACGCAGCGTGCCCGGGCGCTCTTTTTCTGCCTCGCCGGCCGTTGTCTTCTGCTCGAGGCGAACGACGTCGCGGAGGTCATCCACGTCGATCGTTTCCCCTGGCGTCATGATGATGAGACGCTCGACGGTGTTCTTCAGCTCCCGGACGTTCCCCTTCCACCGCGCTTTCTGCATGTGCTCGAGCGCCGCCGTCGTGAACCGCTGGGGCCGGCGGTTGTTATCGCGGCTGAAGAGGTCAGCGAAGTGTCGCACCAGCGCGGGGATGTCTTCACGGCGGTCGCGGAGCGGCGGCACCCGAATCGGGATGACGCTCAAGCGGAAGTACAAGTCCTCCCGGAAATTTCCTTTCTCAATCTCCGCTTCGAGGTCCTTGTTCGTAGCCGCAATCACGCGCACGTCGACCTTGATCGTTCGTGCCGAGCCCAGGCGCTCGACCTCTCCTTCCTGCAGCACGCGCAGGACTTTGGCCTGGGTCTTCGCGCTCATGTCCCCGACCTCATCGAGGAAGATGGTCCCACGATCCGCTTGCTCGAATTTCCCGATCTGCTTTTCGGTGGCGCCAGTGAACGATCCCTTCTCGTGTCCGAACAATTCGGATTCGATGAGTTCCTCCGGGATCGCCGCGCAGTTCACTTGCACGAACCGATCGCGGCTTCGGAGACTGTTGCGGTGAATCGAACGAGCCACCAGTTCCTTGCCCGATCCACTTTCCCCCAGCAGCAGTACGGTCGCGTTCGTGGGTGCCGCCCGTTTGATCGCGTCCCACACCTGACGAAGCGCCGGCGACTCGCCGACCATCTGGTGGCGCACTTCGACGGCGCGCTTCAGCGACGTGTTTTCATCCCTGAGTCGCGTCTGATCCAGCGCGTTCCGGATCGTGACCAGGACGCGCTCGCTCGCCAGCGGCTTTTCGATGAAATCGAACGCACCCGCCTTGGTGGCCTCGACGGCGGTGCTGACGGTGCCGTGGCCCGAGATGATCACGACGGGCAGCGTCTCCTTCGACGCCTTGATCCGCTGCAGCGCGTCGAGCCCGTCCATCCCGGGCATCTTGATGTCGAGGAACACGAGATCCGGCGATTCGCGCTCGACGAGCGTCACGCCTTCAGGACCGCTGGATGCCTCGAAGACCTCATAGCCCTCGTATTCGAGGATCATCCGGACGGATCGGCGGATCTCCGCCTCATCGTCTATGACCAGGATGCGGGATTTCATGAAGCGATTCTTGACAGTTTCAGGTTTTGGGTTTTACGTTTTAGGTTTCTGGTTCTCGCTTCCGGTTCTCGGTTCCGCTTCCGGAACAGAAAACCACAAACGCGAAATCCAAAACGACAAACACAAAACCAAAAGCCAAAACCTAAACCAAAAACCAAAAACCAAAAACCTAAAACCGTTTCCCTCACTCTATGCCAACGGTCACGAGCGTCCGCTGCTTCAGCGTCGGGTCGTAGCAGTACAACGCCAAAACGTCTCCGGGTCTGGCTGCTGCGATCGCGCGCTGATAATCGGCGAGCGTTCGAATCGGATGCCGGTTGATCTCCATAATCACGAATCCGCGATGCATCGTTCCAGAAAACGCCGCGCCGGTGGGGTCCACACGCGACACCCTGACGCCCTGGATCGAGTCCGGCAGATCGAGCCGCGAAACGGCGTCGCGATCCATCTCGCGGACGGTCAGGCCGAGCGGTACATCCTGGGCGGGCTCAGGGGCACGCGGACGCGGCTCATTGCCAAGACCGTCGCTATCTTTCTCCCCATTCAACGGCCGCTCCGCCAGCTTGACGTGCACGGTCAACCGCCGAGAGTCGCGCATGACGCCAAGACGGGCCGTTGTGCCGGGTTGGCGCGCCGAGACCTCCCGAATCAGCTCTTCGTTCGTCGCAATGTCATGCCCTTCGACATCCAGGATGACGTCGTAGGTACGAAGGCCGGCGCGCGCAGCCGGTGACGCGTCGGTCACGTCCTGCACGAGCGCACCACGCGAGGCCGACAGGTTCAGCGAGCGCTGAAGCGCCGGCGTGATGTCGGTCAGGAACACGCCCATGTAGCCGCGGGACACGTGCCCAGTCGCCCTCAACTGCGGAAGAATCCCGACCGCCTGGTTGATCGGCACGGCAAACCCGATGTTGTTCGCCCGGGAACTGATCGCCGAGTTGATGCCGATCACCTGCCCGCGCGCGTTGATCAGCGGACCGCCGCTGTTTCCGAAGTTGATGGCGGCATCGGTCTGGATGTAGTCGTCCAGGCTCGGATCGAACAGCTTGCGCCCGATGAAGCTCACGACGCCGACGGTCACCGAGTGGACATAACCGAGCGGATTCCCGATCGCGCAGACCCATTCACCGACGCGCAGATCGTCCGAGTTTCCAAGCGGTGCTTCCGGCAAATCATGACTGCCGGGAATCTTGAGCAGAGCCACATCAATCGCCGGGTCTGTCCCGACCACCTGGGCACGAAAGACACGTCCATCCGCCAGCGTCACGGTGATCCGCTGCGCATCATCGATCATGTGATGATTCGTGAGGATATACCCGTCGCGATCGATGATGAAGCCGCTGCCCGTCCCCTGTCGCGTCGGATCGAAATCGCGACTCCCGTCAGTTCCGTCCTCACGGCGGAAATAGCGACGTGGATCGCGTAAGTCGGTCTCCTTCGACATGGATTCGATGTTGACGACCGCTGCATTGATTCGCTCGGCGACGTCGGCAAAATTCACGACCGCAGGGCCGAGCGACAGGGCGGCGCGCGCTGGCTGAGCGGCGAGGGCGCCCTGCGGCGCTGTCACGACGACGGCTGACGGTGTGAACTCGCCGGCGATGATGAGGCCGACCAGGAACGCCACAACGGCGGTAAGCGCGACCGTAACAATCGTGAATCGCTTGGACATAACCAGCTTCGAGCTCAGTTTCCAGTTGCCAGTTTCCAGTTGCCAGTTTCCAGCCAGCCTTCGCGTTCGATGCTCGGCGGTCGCACCGCCGCGGCGTCAGCCGCGAAGGCGGACGCCAATCGCGGGTGTTTACATTATAAGCGCCTTGAATTCAGCCTCGGTGAGCGTGGTCACCCCAAGTTCACGTGCTTTCTCGAGCTTGCTCCCGGCGTCGGCTCCGACGACGAGGTAGGACGTCTTCCGGCTGACCGAGCCGGACACTTTTCCCCCCAACCGCTCGATGACCTCCTCGCCTTCCTCCCGGGTCATCGTCTCGAGCGTCCCGGTCAGCACGAACGTCTTGCCGGCGAGCGGACCAGGCGTCGACCGAATCGGATCGGGTTGGCGCGTGGTCATGTTGACGCCGGCGGCCGCCAGCTTCGCCACCAGCTCCCGATTGTGCGGCTCCTCGGCGAACGCCCGTATCGACGCCGCGACGACCGGCCCGACGTCGGGGACGGATTGGAGCAGTTCGAGCGGTGCGTCGAGCAGCGCGTCCATGTTCCGCAGGTGCCGCGCAATCGTCACCGCAGCTTTCTCGCCAACGTGCCGAATGCCCAGCGCGTAAATCAGCCGCGAGAGGTCATTCTCCCGGCTGCGGGCGATCTGCTCGTACACGTTTCGGCCGACCTTTCCCAGCTTGCGGGGAACCGCGCGCTCAGAACGCGGCGTCCGGGGCGCAACGACGAGCGCTTCCAGTTGTGCGGGCTCGAGGTGATAGAGGTCGGCGAAGTCCCGCACCAATCCCTGGTCGATGAGCTGATCGACCAGGGACTCGCCGAGCCCCTCGATGTTCATCGCCGTGCGCGACGCAAAGTGCTCGAGACTTCGGCGCAGCCGCGCTGGACACGACGTGTTCTCGCAGCGCCACACCACTTCTTCCTCGTCGCGGTGCAGCTCGCTGCCGCAGACCTTGCAAGTGGTTGGCATCACCCACGGAACTGAATCGCTCGGCCTGAGGTTCAGGACCGGGCCGACGACTCGTGGGATGACGTCACCCGCCTTCTCAATGATGACGGTGTCCCCCTCCCGAATGTCTTTCCGCCCGAGATCCTCGGCGTTGTGAAGCGTGGCCATCGAAATCGTCGATCCGGCGAGAAACACGGGCTGGAGCACGGCATAGGGTGTGTTCGCTCCCGTCCGCCCGACGTTGACGTCAATCTTCAACAGCTTGGTGTGCGCCTGCTGTGCCGGGAACTTAAAGGCGGTCGCCCAGCGCGGAAACTTCGCCGTCGAGCCCAGCCGCGCCCGAAGCGCCAGATCGTCAACTTTGATGACGACGCCGTCGGTGTCGAACTCGAGGTCCTTACGGCCGTCCGCCCACGTCCGGCAGAATTCGATGACCTCGTCGATGCCGGTGCACGCCTTGTAGTGCCGCTCGACCGGCAGCCCCCAGGCCTGGAGGGCCTGCAGCGTCTCATGGTGGCTTCCGCCTTGAGGCGGAAGACTTGATCCAGACGGCACATCCGGCAGCACGAGCTGATAGATAAACGCTCCCAATCGCCGCCGTGCCACCAACGAGGGCTCAAGGTTGCGCATCGTCCCGGCCGCAGCATTGCGGGGATTCGCGAAGAGAGGCTCGCCTTCGTCCTCGCGCTCCTTGTTGATGCGCTCGAACGAACGGCGCGGCAGGAACACCTCGCCGCGCGCCTCAATGCGGCCGTCGGGGGCTCCCTGCAGTGAGAGCGGGATCGCCCGGATCGTTCGGACGTTTGCTGTGACGTCTTCGCCGCGGACGCCGTCGCCCCGCGTCGCGCCGCACGTCAGCCGTCCGTTCTGATAGGTCAGCGCAATGCTGAGCCCGTCGATCTTGAGTTCGGCAACGTAGGAAACGGGCTTGTCGCCGAGGGCGGCTCCGCGGCGAACGCGTTCATCGAACGCGCGGAGCTCGTCTTCGTCGTACGCGTTGTCGAGGCTGAGCATGGGAGCCAGGTGTTCGACGGTCGGAAAGCCTTCCGTCGGACGACCGGCCACGCGCTGCGTCGGCGAATCGGGTGTGACGAGATCCGGATTCTCACTTTCGAGCCGCTCGAGCTCGTGCAGGAGCCGATCGAATTCTTCGTCCGAGATATCCGGAGCGTTGTGAATGTAGTACCGCTCTTCGTGGTACCTGATGTCCTTGCGCAGTTGACTGATGCGGGTCAGCGGATCCATTCTTCGCGGCTGCCGGCGGCTTCTGGCTACTGGCGGGACGCCCGTAGCGCGCAGCTGACGTTGCTGTTCTCGAATGTTATCGATCTCTCGCGAGCACGTAGTCGGGCAGCGCCGTCAGCGCATCGCGTTCGCGACTCGGTGGGAACGCCGCAAGGCAGCTCTTGGCCCGGTTGGCGTACTCGACCGCTCGATCGTAGGCGAGGCCGGTGGCCCGATGCTCCCGCAGCAGCGCGAGAATATCGCGCCACTGCTCCGCCGAAACCGCCCGATCCTGGACGACCTGCCGGATGAGCCGATCGGCCTCTTCTCCTCCTCGTTGAAGCAGGAAGATGACCGGCAACGTCACTTTGCCCTCACGGAGATCGCCGCCGATTGGCTTTCCCAGCGCCACCTGATCGGCGGTGAAATCCAGCAAGTCGTCCACCAGCTGAAATGCGATGCCGAGATTGAAGCCGTACTCCCGGAGCGCGTTCTCGCGCTCGGCAGTGACGGCCCCAAGCTTGCCCCCGATCTGGGCACAGCCACCGAACAGGAATGCCGTCTTGCGGCGGATGATCTCGAAATGTTCCTCCTCCGAGATGTCGACATCCCCGGTCTTGGTCAGCTGATAGAGCTCCCCTTCAATCATGCGCAGGGTGACGTCGCAGAGCAGCCGGATGATGTCCAGCGAATCCTGGGTCAGCGCCATCGCCATCGACTTGATGTAGAGATAGTCGCCGAGGAGGACGGTGATGTCGTTGCCCCAGCGGGAATGGACCGCGAGCCGCCCGCGACGCAGATCGGCGCCGTCGATGATGTCGTCGTGGACGAGCGTCGCCGTGTGGATGAACTCGACGACCGAGGCATACAGGACGGCTCGATCGCCTTCATAACCGCTCAGCCGCGCCGCCATCAACAGCACGGCCGGCCGGACACGCTTTCCTCCGCTGTTCTGGATGTAGCGTCCCATCTCTGGGATCAGGGCCACGCGGGACTGAATGTGCTGGACGAATTCCCGTTCAACAGCCTCGAGATCTTCGCGGATCGGCTCAAAGATCTGCGCCAGGTCGGCGGAGAGCGGAGAATTCTGCATTATGTCGGCCAAGAAGGTGCGTTAGAGAAAGTCCGTTTCACAATACTGAACTTCGTCGGGAGGTGTCAACGCGCTAAGCCTTTGCTAGTCTGTAGCTTCCGCCAAACTTCCAAAGAGCGCGTCGAAATTGCGGCTCACCTGGCCAGCGAGATCCCCTACTGATACCTCGCGAATGCTGGCAAGTTTTTGCACTACCTCGGCCACAAACGCCGGTTCGTTTCGCTTACCGCGATGCGGGACGGGCGCGAGATATGGTGCGTCTGTCTCTGCCAGAATCCGGTCAGCGGGCGCGATTTTGGCCGCGGCGCGGATGGCATCGGCACGCGGGAACGTGACGATGCCCGCGAACGACACGTAAAAATCGAGGTCGAATGCCGAGCGGGCCATGGCCTCGTCGCCAGTAAAGCAGTGAAAGACCCCGCGGGCGCGGCCGACGCCGGCAGCGCGGAGAATCTCGAACGTATCGTCGGTCGCCTCGCGCGTGTGAATGATGACCGGCAGTTCGAGGTCGATTGCGAGATCGAGCTGCGCGCGAAACACCTCGCGCTGGACGTCTCGTGGCGAAAAATCGTAGTGATAGTCGAGACCGATCTCGCCGATCGCGCAGACCTTGTGATCGCTGGCGACCTGCCGGACGAGTCGAACCGCTTCGTCCACGCGCCCGGTAAAGTCGCCCGCCTGATGGGGGTGGACCCCTGCCGAAAACTGAACGGTCGGCCAGACCGCTCGCACGCGGCCAGCTCTTTCGGCTTCATCCGGGTTGCCCGCCGACAGGATGCACAGCGCGCGCGTGACACCCGCATCGCGCGCACGTCCGGCCACGGCCTCCAGGTCCGCGGCGAACTCCTCGCCCGCTAGGTGGCAGTGGGAATCGATCATCTCACTCTGGTGCCGGGCGGAATCTCCTGGTCGAATCCGACGAGCGTTGGCTTGGCACCTTCAGGGCTCGCGGCGAGGACCATGCCGTTCGATTCAATCCCCATCAGCTTGGCTGGCTTCAGGTTGAAGACGATCACGACCGTGCGGCCGACGAGGGCCTCAGGCTCGTACGCCTCAGCGATGCCGGCGACCAGCGTCCGCTGCTCGGTCCCCACGTCCACGCTCAACTTCACGAGCTTGCGCGAATTCGGCACCTTTTCCGCGGCGAGGACCTTCGCGGTCCGTAATTCGACCTTCATGAAGTCGTCGATCGCAATCTTGCCGTCAGTCGGCGCGGCTGCGGGCGTCATCGCGGCGGGCGCGGGTGTTGCCGGTTGCACGGGCGACGCCGGCTGTGCCGGCACGGCCCCGGGATTCTTCGTCTCTTCCACTCGTGTACTCCTTTGACTGGTCTCAGTTCGTGGCCACAACGCGTCAGCCTTCGCGATGACCCGCTCGCCGTCGGCTCGCCACGAGGCATCCGACAAGCGGATGTCGGACACTTCCTTTACCTCGCCGACGCGTCGCACTATCTCCGACGCCGATGCGGGCATGATGGGAAGCAGCAATACGGCCGCAACGCGGACCGACTCCGCCACATCAAACAGAACCTGGCTCAGCGCATCTGATTTTCCCGGGTCGCGCGCGAGCACCCAAGGCTCGGTGGCCGCGATGTACTCGTTGGCGGCGTCGATGAGCCGGAAGGCGGCCGCGGCACCGCCCTCCAACGCGAATGCATCCATCGACTTTTGGTAATCCTCGAGGCACGAAGCTGCGGTCCCGGCCAAACGGCCCGGTTGTCCCGGACCCAGCAGTCGCCCCCCGCGATACCTCTCCGCCATGGCCGCGATGCGGCTGACGAGGTTCCCGAGATTGTTCGCCAGATCGACGTTGTACCGATCCTCGAATCGCTCCCACGTAAAGTCGCCGTCGTTGCCGAACGCAATCTCCTTGACCAGATAGAGCCTCAGTGGATCCGGACCGAAGCGTTGCGCCGCTTCCAGCGGCTCCACCGCAGTGCCAAGCGACTTGCTCATCTTCTCGCCACGGAAGTTCACCCATCCATGCCCGAAGATCTGCTTCGGCACTTCAAGTCCGGCGCTCATCAGCATCGCCGGCCAGATGACCGCATGAAAGCGCGTGATGTCCTTGCCGATCACATGGAGGTCGGCCGGCCACCATTTGTTGACCATGGTTGGCTGCGTGCCGTATCCGACCGCGCTCAGGTAATTAATCAGCGCGTCCACCCAGACGTAAATCACACTCGCCGGATCGTCCGGCATCGGGATGCCCCAGGCCTGGCCGGCGCGGCTGACGGAAATATCCTCGAGCCCGCTCTCGAGCAGCCTCAGGATCTCGTTCCTCCGCACATCCGGCACGAGAAAATCCTCGTGCCACTCGAAGTGGTGGCGGAGGCGGTCGGTGTACTTCGACAGCCGGAAGAAGTAGTTCTTCTCGCGGATCCATTCCGGCTTCGTCCGGTGGATCGGACAGTTGCCGTCGACGAGGTCCTTCTCCTGCTTGAACGCCTCGCACGAAACGCAGTACCACCCTTCGTAGTGCCCCTCGAAGATGTCGCCCGCGACGGTCATCTTTTTGACCAGCTCCTGCACACCCGCCTTGTGGCGCGCCTCGGTGGTCCGGATGAAATCGTCGAACGAGATGTCGAGCCGCTTCCAGACGTCCAGGAATTCGGCAGCCATGCGATCGCAGTACGCCAGCGGATCCTCGCCGAGCTCGCGCGCCTTCCGGAACACGTTCTGCGAGTGCTCGTCGTTGCCCATCACGAAGTGGGTCTCGATCCCGCACAGCCGCTTGTAGCGTGCGATGACGTCGGCAGCAATCTTCTCGTAGGCCGTCCCCAGATGCGGGCGGCTGTTCACATAGTCGATCGCTGTCGTTAGATAGAAACGAGACATTCGAATCCCTAATCCCTAATCCCTGATCCTGAATCCCTGATCGTCGAATCCCTGATCGTCGAATCCCTAAATCGTCCGAATCCCTAATCGTCGCATCACTGAATCCGCGAATCGCGAGCCGCGAGCCGCAAGCGCGAGCAAGCATCAGCCGCCCTGCGACTCCAGCCACGCCTTCGTCGCAATCGCCTGCACCTGTTTGATAGCGATGCCGTGTTCGGCGGCAATGCGCGCGCAATCATCGAACTCGGCGGCAGCGTTCAGCACGCGGCCGTCGCGGCTGGCGACCTTCATGCGCACCGACCCCAGCGGCGTATCGATCGACACCATGGTGCGATCGAGCGTATCGCGCCGCATCTCTTGATACCGCACACCGATCGTGGTCGTGTGCGTGAACAGCACCGCGGTGATGGCCTCACGTTTGGCTGGCGGCGCAATCACCGTCACCAGCGTTCCGGGCCGGTTTTTCTTCATTTGAACCGCCGCGTAAAACACATCCAGCGATCCTGCGTCCGAAAGACGGTCCATCAGCGGGCCGAACAGCTGCGGATTCATGTCGTCGATTTCACACTCGATCTGCACGACGCTATCGGCCCCGCCGCTCTGCGCACGTTCTCCGTGCAGGATCCTGAGGACATTCGGCGTCTCCTTGATGTCCCTATCGCCGGCTCCGTATCCAATCCGGTCGATCCGCATCGCTGGCAACGGGCCGAACTCGCGAGCATAGCCTGTCACCAGCAGCGCGCCCGTCGGGGTCAGCAGTTCACTCGTTCCGCTCCCATACACCGGCGTGCCGGCCAGCAGCCGAGCGGTGGCCGGAGCGGGCACGGGAAACACGCCATGCGCGCACCGCACGGTGCCACCGCCGACGTTCAGCGGTGATGACACGACGTCGCTGATCGCGAATGATTCGAACGCGTAAACGGCACCGACGATGTCGATAATCGAATCCAGCGCGCCGACCTCGTGCAGGTGGACGCGCTCGATCGGCGTGTCGTGGATTGCGGCCTCGGCCTCGGCCAGACGCTCGAACAGGTGGCTGGCGCGCTCCTGCCCTTCCGCCGACAGCGACGAGCGTCGAATCGCCGCGATGATGTGCTTGAGATGATGGTGCTGGTGAGCGCCGCCGGAAGACGGGTCAGCCGCCTTTTCTCTCACGCGAAACTTCGTCGCCGACACGCCCGCCCGACTGACACGATCGGCAGTGATTTCGCCGTACTCGATCGCGAGGCTGCCAAGGGCGCCGCGCAATCCATCCAGCGGCAGGCCAAGATCGAGAAACGCGCCCAGGATCATGTCGCCTGAGGCGCCCGAGAAGCAGTCGAAGTACAACGTCGCCAACTAGACAGTGCCTTCTTCTTTGAAACTGTAGTACCGCACGTCGGCCAGAATCACGTGATCGATCACCTCGATGCCCATCAACTCGCCAGCTGCCACCAATCGTCGCGTCAACACCACGTCGTCCGGGCTTGGCTTCGGATCGCCCGACGGATGGTTGTGAAAGAGCACCAGCGCCGCGGCACCGGCCGCAGCTGCCGCGCCAAACACTTCGCGCGGATGAACGATGCTGGCGTCAAGGGTGCCGACCGACAACACGAGCGTGCGGATCACCCGGTGCCGGGTATCGAGGAGCAGGACGCCAAACTGCTCCACCGGCCGGTTGCCATATTGCGGCAACAAAAACTCCGCGGCCGATCGTGCGTTCACAATCTGTGCGCGATCGCGCACGGGCCGGGTCAGCGTGCGCCGTCCCAACTCGACGGCCGCGAGAATCTGCGCCGCACGCGCCAGACCGATACCGGGGATGCCGCACAGGTCGTCATATCGCGTGCGGACCAGCCCGTGTGCCCCGTCGGTGGCTTCGAGCACCGTGTTCGCCATGTCGAGCGCGCTCGCACGCGGCCGTCCATGTCCGAGCACGATGGCGAGCAATTCGTTGTCGCCGAGCGCGCCCGCGCCGAGTCGTTGTAGCTTCTCACGCGGTCGATCGTGAGGCGCGACGGTCTTCATCGTACACCATACCCTGCTATACTTTCGTGTTGATGCCTCGTTTGTCCGTCCTGCTGGGCACGATCGTGTGCGCGGTCATGCTCCTCGCGGCGTGCTCGGAGCCCCCCACGAAAGAAATCGATCAGGCACAGCAAGCCGTCGACGCCGCGCGTCAGGCCGGCGCCGAGCAGTACGCGACTGAGGCGTTCACCGCAGCGACCGCCGCCCTCCAACAGGCGCGCGAAGCGGTCGACCAGCGCGACTACCGTCTCGCGCTGTCGCGCGCGGTCGACGCCAGCGAGCGCGCACACGAGGCGACCACTGCCGCCACCGACAACAAAGCACGGGCTCGCAGTCAGGCGGAAGCCGCCATCAGCATGACCAATGCGTCGGTCGTGCACCTACAGGCACGAGTAAAGGTCGCAGAGGAAGTCCGCGTTCCTGCGCGCGAGCTCTCGCCGGCGCGAGCAGCGCTCAAGGACGCGGAGGGGACGATGCAAAAGGCACGCGCGCTGCTCGCCGGTGGGAACTATTCAGCGGCAACCGCCGCGATGGCGGCGCTCGATGGGCAGATTCGCTCGGAGATTCGCGTGGTCGAGGCGGGAATCACGTTGCGCACGGCGCGGCGTCCGGCGCGCAAGAAGTGATCGAATGTCGCAGAGATCGCGCCGTTGTCACGGATCGACGATGGCAGAAGCTGTCACCTGGCATCGCTATACCGGCACCAGCCACGCGGCTTCGGCGATAAGCTCCGCCCAGCCCGTCAGAAACAATCCATCGGTCGTCCATTCGACGCGCTGCGAGCCTCCGGGAGACACCACCTCGACGTCGCGGGAAGCACCGCCGTACTGAATCGCCGCCACGGCGGCGGCGCATGCGCCGGTCCCCGAAGCCTCAGTCGGACCAACGCCCCGCTCCCAGATCAGGATTCTCACGCGGTCGGGCAACTCAACGTCAGCCAACTCGACGTTCGTTCCTTCTGGAAAGTGTGGATGTACCGCCAGCCGGGACGCGACGTGCTGCAGACGCTCCTGGCTGACCTGACCGAGCACAACACACTGCGGGTTGCCGACGCGAAGCGTCACGACTTCGATGGGTTCGCCATCCACGTCGAGCGTCGTCTTTGTGACGTGTTCGGGTGCCCCCATCGCCGCGCGGAATGTATACCGGCCGTCCTGGTACGACAGGAGCTCCAGGCGCTTGGTACCGGCCTCGGTCTGGATTTCAATCGGCGCCTGCTGTCCCGGCATCGGCACACCGCGCTGAGACGCAATCCAGGCGCCGAGGCAGCGCACACCGTTCCCTGACACTTCGGAGCGACTTCCGTCCGCATTGAGCAGGCGCATCGACGCGCCCTTGGGGGTCGTCGAGTAGACAATCAACCCGTCGGCGCCGATGCCGCGGTGACGTGCGCAGATGGCTTGGGCCAGCGCCGGCAGGTCCGTCGCGCTCTGCACGGTTCGCGATTCGACGAGAACGAAATCGTTGCCGAAGGCGTGAGCTTTGACGATCATGATCGACCTCATTTGCGGCAAAACGCCAGCAGGTGCCATCCGAAGCGCCTGACCAGCGCGCGCGGCAGCGCGTTGAAGGCGCCAACGAAACACGTGTTGAACAGCGTGCCTTTCCAGCCCCCGTGGAGGCGGGATTTCACCGGGAATCGTTCTTCCACGATGCGAACGTCACGAAAATCCTTCAGCAGCCTCCGGAATTCCGCGCGGCTGTATTTCATGAGCACTGGAGCATCCTCGTGCTCCAACGGTACCTTCATCAGCTTCGACAGCGCGTTCAACCAGGAGATCCGGTTGTAGACCTGGAAGATCGCCTCGCCGCCAGGCTTCAGCACGCGCCGGCATTCGTCAACGAGCCTCGCCGGATGCGGCGTGTACTGGACAACGCCGTGGGCGTAGACGAGATCGAAGGCGTCGTTCGGAAACGGCAGCCGCTCACCGTCGGCCTCGCGCAGATCTCCGCGAAGCTGCTGGTGCTCGAAGTTCGTTTTCGCCAGGGCGATGGCTGACGCCGACAGGTCGACGCCCGAAACGATCGCGCCGCCTTTCGCGAATCTCGCCAGATCGGTGCCGGCACCGCAGCCGACTTCGAGGACCTGCCGCCCGGCATAGCCATCGAAATTGACGAGCCGCAGCAGGTGATGCAGCTTCTCGAAATGGTATTGATCGAGATCGGCGAAGAAACCGGGAGAGCCGGCCGGGTGGGTCGTGATCTCGAGATCGTGTATGTGTTGGTTCCAGTAGTTGCGAACATCGTCTGTGGATGCGGCCGCCGGAGAAGACACGGAGCCTACTATAAGATAAAGGTCCGCATGAAGGCATCCCTTCGCCTCCCACGCTCGAGCGCTCAGGCCAGGCTGGACGCTGGACGCTGGGAGCAAACGGACACGAATCTTCTGCAGACGTGCTATGCGTCCACGTGACCTGACCCGCTTCGACGGTACCACCTACGACGTGCTGGTGATTGGTGGTGGGATTCATGGGTTGACGTGCGCCTATGAAGCCGCCAGTCGTGGGCTCCGAACGGCGCTGGTCGACGGTGCCGATTTCGGGAGCGGCGCCTCGTTCAACCATCAGAAGACAGCTCATGGAGGACTGCGATCGCTCGGGTCCGGTCATCTCGGACGCGCTCGTGAAGCCATTCGCGAGCGGCGGACGCTGGCGCGAATCGGCCCGTGGTTTCTGCGGCCGCTTCCGTTTCTCGTCGGCACGTATCGGTCGGTTGCGACGAATCGGCTCGCGCTTCGCGCGGCGTTCAAACTCGATGCCTGGCTCGGGCGCCAGAGGAATAGCGGCGTCGAGCCCGAGCTTCATCTTCCGACCGCACGCCTCGTGTCGAAGGCTGCGACCCTCAAGCTTTTTGCCGGCATCCATCCGACCGGCCTGACCGGCGGCGCTCAGTGGTACGACTATCAGATGGTCGAAGCGGACCGGCTGACGCTTGCGTTTGCCGCGGCGGCAGACCGTGCCGGGGCGGATCTCGCCAATTACGTTGAGGCGGTGGACATCATCCGCGACGGTGCCGGAATCGGCGGCATGATCGTCCGCGACACCATTGGCAACCAGCGGCTCGAGATTCGCGCGCGCGTGATCGTCAATGCGGCAGGCGCCCGCGCTGGGGACGTGATGCGCCTTTTCGGAGTCGCGCGTCCGTTCCCCTTGCTGAGGGCGATGAATCTCGTGACATCGAAACCGGCGAGCGATATGGCACTCGCCGCGCCCGGGCGGAACGGGCGGATGCTGACCCTGGTGCCCTGGCGCGGGCGCGCGCTCGTGGGCACGGGTCAATCTGCACAACTCGTCGAACCAGGAGCACTCTCGGTAACCGCCGCGGATGTCGACGCGTTCATCGGCGACGCCAACGCCGCATTCCCAGCGCTGAAGCTGACGCCGGCTGACGTTACCCTCGTGCACCGTGGGCTCGTGCCAGCTGTGGTGCGCGGCGGACGTCCCGATCTGAAGCCCGCCGCAGAGATCGTCGATCATGGCAACGGCGCGATCACGGTCATCGGCGTCAAGTTCACCACGGCCCGGGCCGTTGCTGAGCGTGCGATTGGTGGCGTCGGCCGGCGCCTCGGGCGCCGGCTCTCACCGTCGCGAACCGCGACGATGCCACTGCCGGGAGCGGCGATTGCGGATCACGAGGCGCTGGCGATCGAAACCGGTCGAGCGCTGCACATGGACGTCCCGCTTCCGGTGATCCGTCACCTGATCGGGTTATACGCTGAAGGGGCCGCCGACATCATTCACCTGACCCACGACCGCCCGGACCTCCAGGGGCTGCTGGCCTCAGGCACCGCTACGTTGCAGGCCGAAATCGTCCACGTCATTCGACACGAGATGGCACTTCGGCTGTCAGATATTGTCGTGCGTCGAACTGGCCTGGGATCGGCAGGCGCTCCACCAGCCGAGGCCCTCCACGTCGCCGCCCAGATCGCCGCGGCCGAACTCGGATGGGATGAGGCGCGAACCGCAACAGAAGTCGCGGAGGTGCGACGATTCTACGAAGTTGGCTGACAGGATCGCGTGCAGCAATCCACGACAGTGGCTGTCGTCGATTGCGATCGACCATGCGTTCCTCATTTCGACAGCTACGGGATCGTAAATCCCTTGAACACCCACGTGACGCCGGCGGTCAAGCCGATGCTCGGATCGCGCGACGTCATGCCGAAGATCAATCCGGTATCGACGCGAACGGTGCCCTTCGTGAATCGGCCACCAAGTCGCATGGCGCCGCGGCTTTCAGTTCCAATCGGAGCGTTGTCGCGCGTGTTGGCACGTCCGTTGATCTCGCCAACCAGCTCGAGCCCCTGTCGCACCGCCCGCGCGACCGATGCGCCGTAGGTCAGCACGTCGTTCTGGCGATTGCCGTCAACCGGATCGGCGAGGATGCCGAGCCCCACGTTGCCGACAAATCGAATCGACTGCACCGTCTTTCCAAGCAGGAGCGATGCGAAGAAATCGGTCGTATCGAGGCCCAGGCCGCTCTCGTTGCTGGCGTTGGGGAGCTTCGTGGCGAACCGCACCCCGAACGACGGGTGCGACGGGGCTTCTGCCGCAACCCGGATCTTCGTCGCCAGAACGATGTCTTCCACGTCGTGAGTGCTGTCGCCTGAGAAATCGAGAAGATCTGAAAGCGGCGCGTCCTTCCGTGATTTGACCGAGAGCCGGTTGAGGATCCCGCCGTCAATCTGCAGCTCCGCAATCGAGCTGATCCCGAAGCTGACGCCGACCGTCGGGATCCGCAGCAGATTTCCCTGCAGGCCCGAGGCCGGATAGTACACGTCGTGCAGCGCATCGAACCCGCCTTCGAACAGCACCAGGCCCGCGCCAATGGTTTCTGGATCCTCGGTCACCAGCGGTCGTTGTTGAGCGGAAACCGTGGAAGCTGACGCTAGCAGGGCGAACAGGATCGCGAACACTCTCGTCATCAATTCTCTCCGGCAGACACAGTTGGACTGAGCGGGCAACTGGAGCTGGCAACAGGAGCTACCGCTTGAATACCAAATTGACCGCTCCCGATGCGAGCGCCACCTCACGAAGTTCAGGTAATGGATTGAGACGACGATCCAGCAGATGCCGGCTGGCGACGTTTCCGAGGGCGCGAATCATCGAGTTCTTGACGTCCGGATGCTCGATCTCGAGCTGGGCGATCAGACGTTTCACGCGCTGGCGCTGGAGACTGAGATCGCCGCATGCAGGACAGCAGCAGCTGACAATCGGCAGCGCCTCCTCCTTGGCGTAGTTGCGCGCTTCGGCTTCGGTGACGCAGACGAGGGGACGAATGACCACGTGTTCGCCGTTGTCGGACACGAGCCGCGCCGGCATCGCCTTGAGCGCTCCGGCAAAGAACAGATTCAGCAGCAGCGTCTCGATGAAATCGTCCAGGTGATGACCGAGCGCGATCTTGGTCGCACCAACCTCGGTCGCCAGGCGATAGAGCACACCGCGGCGGAGTCGCGCGCAGAGAGAGCACGGCGTCGCGCCGTCCAGCAGGTCGTCCATCACGTCGCCGATCTCGGTGTGCTCGATGCGATACTCCCAGCCACGCTGCTCGCACGTTTTCGAGATCAGATCGTGTCGATACCCTTCGTATCCCGAGTCGACGCAGACCGCTACCAGCGAGAACTGAATCGGCGCGCGCTTTCTCAGGACGTCGAGGATGTTGAGGAGCGCCCAGCTGTCCTTGCCGCCGGACAGCCCCACCATCACCCGATCGCCGTCCTCGATCAGCCCGTACTCGGCGATCGCTTTGGTGACCTTCTTTGCGAGCCGCGTCTCGAGCGGCGATTTGTAAGACATGTTCGATCGCGGCAGCCCTGAAGGGCTGCGCTACGCAACCTCTGGGCGGGATTCCGGCCAGAAACGTGTAGCGCAGGGCTTCAGCCCTGCCCTCAAAGTCTACTCTACGCCGTCAGCTGCTCCACCGCATCGCGCCAGTTGAGCTTTGCGCCGGCGTCGAACGCCGCGTCGCCCATCCGCCTCGCCGTCGCCGGCTCGGCCATCGCACGTCGAAGCGTCGAGGCCAGCGCCTGCGGTGTCGGTTCGGCAACAAAACCAGTGACACCGTCCGTCACGAGCTCCGCGGGTCCGCCGCTGTCGCGGCAGGTAATCACCGCCTTCCTGGACGCGAACGCTTCCGCCGTCACGAACCCGTAGTCTTCGTCGAACGGAGGGAAACACACCACTCGGCAGCGGGCCAGGTGATCGAGCAGTTCCACATCCGACAATCGGCCCGTAAAAGTAATGCGGTCTCGCACGCCGCGGTCAGTTGCAAGCGCTTCGAGTGGCCCACGGTCCTCGCCTTCGCCGCCTATGATCGCCCTTACACCCGCTGCGTCGTCGAGCGCCAGGGCTTCAATCAGAAGATCGGCGCGCTTGAGTTTTGTCAGTCGCGACACCATGAACACGAAGTCGCCGTACTCGTCGCAGCGATACGGACGCTGTGGTGCAGGGGGATAGAGGACCGTCGATCGAAGTTCTGGCCACATCGCGAGACGACGCTGAATCGTCCGCGACTGCACGAACAGCTTCGTCACGTTGCGGGTGAGGAGATATCGGTCGGCAGCGTGAATCGCCGCCCGTCGCGCGCGTTCCTTGATCCGCCCCTGGGGACTGAGCGTCATGCTGAATCTCTCCCACAAGTCGTAGTACTCGCGCATCGTGTGGTTCAGCCAGCACACGTGCTGCGGATGACGGACCGCGTAGCTTGGATACCGAAGGCTGATGACGCGATCGATCGGATGGCCGTCCGCCGACGAAACGTCGGTCAGCCATGTCGCGAGGTACGCGGACGCCTGTCGCCCGAACGGGTTCTGCGGTGTCACGATGATGTCGGCGGTGTGCCCGGCCTGCCGAAGCGCCTGAACCAGCGACCGCGCGATCACCATGTGCCCCCCTTCAACCATCGGGGGACTCGAGGTGACGACGGCGACTCTCACTGCGGCCTGGCCTCGAGCCAGGGCTGGACGTGCACGCCGAGATAGCGACTGTCCGTCGAGTTCGCGTCGAAGAAGATCGGCGTGAAGCCGGCACTGCTCGAAACGGACGCGGTCCAGGCCAGCGCTTGCACTTCCTTCTCGTATGGCAGGCCGGGAGGCATCGAGAATGCCACGTCTCGCGTTTCTCCGGGTTCCAGATGGACGGTTTCGCTGCGCCTGCCAACGGTCAGCTGCACGTCGGTGGCGACCGGCCCTGCGGTCAGCGTGAACGTCGCGCGCCGAATCGGTTTGTCGGTCTTGATGATGAATTCGGCTCTGCCGCCGCCGCGGGTCCAGAAGCTCTTGTCTGGCTCGCGATTGTAGGCATTGTCGTCGAGGAAGTAGACGAGGAATCCCGGATCTCCTCGTCCGATGTCACCAAACCACAGATGCCGATGGTCTTCCTCATTGTTAACAGGGAGATCGTTGACGAGCGTCAGTTCGACGGGGAAAAGCCTGAGCGGTCCGCTCTTGGCGTTGTCCTCGGAATGAAATGAGGCGACAAACGGGTTCAACACCATCGACGCCACGAACAGGCTCCCAAGGACCCATGGCACAAATGCCACGCCGAGCGATTGAATCGGCGGCAATACGAACAGCATCACGCCGTAGCCGCCGAAAAAGTACCGATTGCCCACGCCGCCGCCGTGCCACGTGTACGGTGTCGCGACGATGAAGATGACCCCCTGCAGGAGGCCCGATCCCAGCACCAACCATTGCCACCCAGGCCGTTGCCGCGGCGCCAACAGGAATGCGGTCATCGCAAACATCGCCGGAAAGAAGTATCCGAGCAGGCCCGTGTGCCGGCCGATGAAGAAGTATTCGATGTTGTGAATCAGGTTCGACGTGAACGTGCGCGGATTGAAGATGATGTGGCCCAACTGGCCCAACACCTCCCCGCGCGACTTGCTGAGCCCGAGATCGTGTTTCGGAACCTCGTTCTGGAAGGGGAACTCGAAGTAATACGTTTGGCGATCGCCCCCCTGATAGTTCCATTCGCCGGAGATGGCCTTGTTGATCGCGAACAAACCACCGGCAAAGACCACGAACGCCAGCGCGCTACCGATCACTGTCGACCTTCTGATCGAACCGGCTCGCAAGAACGCCCACACCTGCCACACGACGATCGGGGCAAAGAGCAGCGCGTTGGTCACTTTGGAGAATGTGGCGATTCCAAGGAGCACCGCGGCAACGACGTCGCTGCGGCCGGTAAAGAGCCACTGCATCCGCGGTGGCGCCTGCTCGGGCCGCGCGACCTCTTTATAAAGCCAGCAGAAGTAAGCCAGGAACACCAGCGAGAAGTTGAAGACCTCGGGCATCAGCCACACGAAGTACACCGGCACAACCGACGCCATCACGAAACCGCACGCCAGCACGACTGAAACGAGAGGGCCAGAGCGCGCGTGAAGAAAGAGGTACCCGCACAGGATGACGATCGACAGCAGGAGGGCGTGCAGCACGAGGAAGCCGTTCGTCCCGAATACCTTCACGAAGGGAGCCGCACACAGCGGATAGATGAACGACTTTCCGTAGTAAAGACGGTTCGTGTTCGGATCGGCCGCCCCGCCGAGCGTCGTCCCCTTTTTCAGAAAGACGCCGGCTGGCCCGCCGGGAAACTCGCGCCAGACCCGAACGAGATCGTCCTTCGTGTAGGTGAGATCCCCATCGTCGATGAGGCTGTAGGCCATCATGTAGTAGGTGGCCTCATCGCTCTTGAATCCCAGCGCCGCCCGAGGGAAGTCGACGGTGAGCGCCAGCGTGCCGTAGACGCACAGGAACACGGACGCTGCGATCAACCCGGGACGAAGCTGAACGAATCGTTCCGCGGGCTGGTCCACCATCATACGGATGCGTTGCTCGTGAGAAACGACAAGTCGGAGACCAGTACGCCCTTGCGGTGAGTGGCTCTCGACACGCGATGCAGCAAATCGTAGAGGCGCTCCATTTTTCGCACGAAGGCGGCAATGTCGTACTGCTTCCCGGTCTCAAACGCGGCGGCGCGAAGCCGGTCACGCGTCGGCGGCTCGTCGATGACCCGGATCAGCCCATCGGCGAGCGCGCGCGCATCTCGCCTCGGCACGATCAGCGCGTCGCGCTCGTTCGTCAGGACGTCGATCAGTCCGTCCGCGTCAGTCGCGACGATTGCCTTCCCCATCGCGAGTGCCTCGAACACCGTCAGCGGCGTACCTTCCCACAGCGATGGAAACACACTGACGTCGAACGCCGAGACCACGCGCGGCACGTCTTTCGCGAATCCGGCAAAGACACATCGATCCGCGAGATTCAACCCCCGCGCCTGCTGCTCGAGCGATTCGCGAAGCGGCCCTTCGCCGACGACGAAGAATCGGGCGTTCGGCCGCTCGTTCAGGACGAGGCGAGCCGCGTCGACGAGGTACGAATTGCCTTTGGAGTCGTGCAGGCGAGTCACCGTCCCGATCGCGACGTCGCCCGGTGAGATCCCGAGCTCGGCCCGAGCCGCCTGAATCTCCTCGGTTGACCGCGGCCGGCTGAACTCCTCGAGCGGGACACCGAGGTACACGACCTTCACCTTACGGGCGGGAATCTGCCGGGCGTTCATCACGAAATCGGCGGTGCTGCGCGACACCGCGAGGGCGATGTCGGTGACCGGCTCGAGCGCAACATCCGCGACCTTCTGGAACCACGGCGTGTCGGTCAGGTTCGCGTGCTCGTGGAGAATCGTCGGCAGCCGCCGCATCGCACCCGCAATCCGGCCGAACGTCGTCGCTCCGTACCCGTGGAGATGCAGGACGTCGATCTTCTTACGATCGATCACCTTGAGCAGCGCCGGCAGCGTGGCTGGATCGAATTTCGATTTGTGCAGGTAGGTGATGTCGACGCCCATCGACTCCAGCGTCTCTTCCGAGAGATCTTTCTTCCGCAGGCTGACGAGCGACACGTTATAGCGCTCGGGATCGAAGCGAGGGATCATCCACGCGAAGAGCCGCTTGACCCCGTGCATGCGCGATCCTTCCCATCCCAGGTGATCGCAGACCTGGAGGACGTTGAGCTTCACCAACTCTCCGCGCTAATCTCTACCGACGGGCTTCGCCCCTCGGACTCGCCGACGCGCTCTCGCGCGCGCCGCATCGCCGGCGCGCTCCGTTTCGCGTGGCTCACTCGCCATGCTCGCTCGCATCGTGGCAACGAGCATCGGCCATGACGGACCTTCTGGACACTAGAGCGATAGCATATAATACCGGCCCGCATGCGCGACTGGAGCACAGCCTCTTTCAGCTCGCGCGAATGGCCAATCGTCCTCTCGGTCGCGACGCTTCTCATCATCATCCGCTCGGCGGTGTTCGTGTTCTGGCCGCAGTCGTACTTCGACTCCGATCAGGCCATTCACGGCCTGATGGCCAAACACATCGCCGAACTGCGAGCGTTCCCTGTGTTCATGTACGGCCAGAGCTATCTGCTGGCCGTCGAGGCCTGGCTGGCCGCACCATTCTTCATCGTCGCCGGTGCATCGGTCGCGACGCTGAAGCTGCCGCTGCTCATCATCAACATCGCCGTGACGCTGCTGCTGTTACGGATCTTTTGCCGCGAGGTTGGCCTCAAACCAGCACTGGCGCTTCTGGCGACAATCTTCTTCGTCCTTCCCGCGCCGGGTACAGCCACGCAGCTCGTCGAGGCCAGCGGCGAAAATATCGAGCCCTTCCTTTACATCGTCCTGATCTGGTTGACGCGGAATCGCCCGAACTGGTGCGGCCTGATCCTCGGAGTGGGATTCCTCAATCGTGAGTTCACCATCTACGGTCTCGCAGCCCTGCTGACTCTCGAGGCCGCGCATGGCGTCCTGTTCACGCGTGAAGGCATCGTCCGCCGTTTGCGGATGTTGCGCACGACTGCCGAGGTCTGGTTACTGGTCACCTGGCTGAAGCAGTACTCATCGGCGGCGGGACCGGGGACCTCGCTTGCCGACCTGTATGTCGCGACACCCGATAACGTCCGAGAGCTACTGAATCGCGTCTGCATCGATCCCAGGACGATGCCGGCTGCCGTCTGGGCTGGTCTGTTCACGCACCTGCCGAAGCTGTTCGGCATGACACCGCAACCCCTTGTTGAGTACGGCATCGACAGCGGCGCCCGGCAGGGCCTGCCGTGGGGCTTTCTCCTGCTCGCCGGGATCGGCGGCATCGCGATCGTACGGATTGCGATGACGATTGCGGGGGAACGCCGCTGGCGCGCGGAATACGATCCGTGCGCATACCTCGCTCTGGTCGGGTTCTTTTCGTTTGGCGCCTACACGCTGCTGCGGTGCGGCGTCATCGGAATCATGCGATACGAATTGTTATCCCTGATTGGAGCGACTGGGCTCGCTGCGTGGTACCTGCGGATCGAACGCGTTCGGATGATTGCCACACTGTGGACAGTGTTGACGATCGCCTGGGCGCTGGGCACGAGCGCCGGACATGCGCGCCTCTGGGCGGAGTACCTCACGCACCCACCGACCGGCGTGAAGCTCCTGGTGATCCGGGAGCTCGAGTCGAGAGGCATCCACTACGCCTATGCCGACTACTGGCTCGCGTACTACATCGCGTTCCTGACCAACGAACGGATCATCGTCCACTCGAATGATCTCAGCCGGATTGTGGAGTACCGGCGCATCGTGGATGCACACCGGAGTGAAGCGGTGCGCATTCTGCGCTCGCCCTGCCCCGGCGGACACCAGGTGTTCACCGGTGTTTATTTCTGCCCGCCGTGAGGGAGTGGACAGTCCGGGCGGCGGTCTGCCTCGCTCGAGCCGCAGGCGGTCCTGTAAAATGACGCGTTCACATGCGATGGCTTCTCGGCGCGGCGTTCTCGTGTCTCTTGTTTGCCGTCGTCGCTTCGAGCACATTCGTTCCTCTCCGTGACGACTCAGGGATCGAGTACCTTTTTGCGTGGCCGGGCGCGACGGTGCTCGCGGTTGTGTGGATGGCCGGAGTCGCGATGCTCGGCGTGGTGTTCGTCGTCGTGCTGCGTGTGGCGGAGCGCTCCTCGGCCACAGATGCGCGCTTCGCCGGCACCGGTCGCTGGCTCGCGCCGCTGACGCTGCTCGGCCTCACCCTCATCGGAGTCCTGCCCGCAGTCCCCGGGATCGGCGAATACGCCGCGCCTCTCGGCTATTTCTTCTACGACCTGCGCTGGTGGTGGCTCGCGCTCTGTCTCGGCTGGACCTGCGTCCGCGCAGAGTCTGTCGTCGGCTCGCCAATTCGACGACGAGTGGGTGCGACCGTCAACCGATGCTCGCCGGCGGCAAAGCTGCTGGCGATGGATGGCGGCATCTTCGCCGGCGTCATTCTCTGGGCGATTGTGTCGACGCCGCATCTTCGCTTCAGCGGCATGCTGCACGGCGATGAGCCGAAGTACATTCGCTATTGCGAAGTCTGGTATCAGGGCGGCGGGCTCGATATTTCCGGCAAGTCGCTCTTTTCCGACGAGCCGCTTGACTCGCCGCCACACCTCTTGCATGCGGCTGCGCAACTGCCGCGAGCGATCGCCGAGGAAAGCCGGGCGTTCGTTGCCGATCTCGGCCAGTTCGCATCGCATCCGCTGACGTTTCGCTGGAACCGAGTCAAGGGTGGTGATGGTTTCGTCGAGGGCAAGCATGGCGGGATCTACCAGATTTACCAGCCTGGCGTCTCCGTCATTCTGTTTCCCGGCTACTTCATCGACAGGTATCTCCTCGGTTTTCATCGCGGCTATCAGGGTGAGTTTCCCGACGAACTCGTGATGACGAACCTCACGATGCTCTTCGTGTACGGCTTTTGCGGTGTCGCGTTGTTCAGATTGCTGCGCAACCTGATGGGATCCGACGCGCTCGCGATGCTGTGGGCCACATTGGGCCTGCTCATGCTTCCTGCTGGCGCGTTCGCGTTTCAGTTCTACCCGGAACTGCCAGCGCTGCTGATCGTCCTCGTCGTGAGCAACTTTCTGCTCGCGCGCGCGGCGGATTCCGGGCCGTTCGCGTCGCTGCTCGCCGGCGCGGGCGCCGGCACGCTCTGCTGGATGCATCCCCGCTTTCTGCTGCTCTCGATGGCGATGGCCGTGCTCGGCGTTTTCAGAACGCGCACGGCGGCGCGACGCGCATTCATCACCGGCTACTGCCTCGTCCTGCTGTCGGTGATGGGATTCGAGTATCGAGTGACCGGCAGCTGGCTGCCGACGGCGCGATGGGACGCGGCCAACACCGGCGGGACACTCAACGGCCTGGCGGTCCCCATGAATCTGGCCGGTTATCTTTTCCACCGAACGTGGGGACTGCTGCCGCACGCTTTTCTGTTGATCGGTGCGGCGCCGGGACTGGCACTGCTCGCGCGCAACCGCCGGGCACTGGTCATGAGTCTTCTGGTA
>JBKPNQ010000286.1:0-17606 GCA_046732715.1 Acidobacteriota bacterium
TCAAAAACGAACGTTCCGTCTTTGAGAAAGTTTGCCGAGCGGATGGAGGTTGGCAGATAGACAGGATCGCGCCTCGTGAGGTTCAGCCGCCCCTCTTTATCCAGCGGAACGCCACTCGAATTGATCGCGCGGACAGACACCTTCACCAATCGGCGCGTCGCGAGCGTGAGATCGACCCGCTGCGTGTTGCGACCGGGACGAACCACAATCGAGCGCGCACCATCAAGCGTGAGCGAGGCCGGATAGTAGGTATTCGTGTAGCCCAGGAGTGGCATGCCATCGAGGTCCCGGTGTGGCGGCATGTAGGTCGCGATGACATAGTGTTCGCCGGGAGGAACGTTGAAGATTCGGAACCTCCCACGATCGTCGGTCATCGCCCACAGCGACCCTTGGACTTTGTTAAAACCGCCGATGTTGATCCGACGCATTGCGTGAACTTGCGCGGCGAGCACCGCGTGTCCATTCTCGTCCAGCACACGACCCTCGATCGCGCCCGCGCGTGCGAGACGAATCGTCACTCGTCCGGTTCCTCCTTCGGCGACTGTCGCGTCTGTGCGCGACGATCGGAGAAAGCCACTGACCGGCTCGACAGTGACGGAGTACGAACCCGCAGGAAGGTGGTCGAATTCGAAGTAACCGTTCGCGTCCGTTTGGACACTCCGGCCAGTCATGTGGTCGACGGATAGACGTCCCGATGTCGTGCGTATAGGGATGCTTACGTAAGCGCGCCTGACAGGCTTGCCGTTGTCCGCGGCGATCACACGACCTGTCAATCGTGAGGAACCGACGAACAACTGGTCCGTGTCAGGCTGTTGAGATGCCACGGCCACACGCGGGAGGACGAGCAAGATCAAAATTGTTATCGGAATCGAAGTGCGGCGAGGGTTCATCCGCAGCTTAGACGCCAGTTGGGCCAAGTTGGCTCGGCCATCTATTCCTTTCCTCGGCGTCGCGCGCCCGCAGCAAACATGCCCAGCGTCCCAATGCTGGTGGCGACGACAGGAATGAGCAGGAGCGCGAAGCCCCAATCGAGTTTCGTGCGCCCCGTTGCCGGGTCGTAGCGCACGCAGCGGAATTGGACGCGCCCCGGCAGCGGATAGCTCCGCACGAACTCACCCGACACTTGACGGACTAATTCATCCAGTCGCGCCGGGGTGATCGATCCGCCAACCAGAAGGCGAACCAGTCGACCGTCTCGAATGCCGGCCAGCATGGCGGCATGGTCGAACTGCTGTCGGCTCTCGTCCCAGGTCCACCAGAATCCCGTCGCGTCGGCGAGCCGCCGGATGTCGCTCGGATCGCCGACCGCAAAGCCCCATTCATCGTTGTCATCGAGGGAGTGATGTTTGGCGAACGCGGACATGTCGGCCGAGGTGTCGCCCGGGTCGAAACTGAGTACCAGTCGTAGGTAGTTGTGCTTTTCCCCGAGAGCCCGATCCGCCGACCGCCACGACATCAGAAATGGTGAGCAGATGCCCGGACAGCGGGTGAAGACGAACCCCAGCAAGACCGGTCTGCCACGCGCGAGCTGTGAGAGCGTGACGCGCGCACCAGCGGCTGTGGTCAACGGGACGTCGGGTACCGCGGCGTTAAGCAGCCGGTCTTCGCTCGGTGGGATGTCGCGCGGATCGACGCTCTGTGCTCCCAGCGATGTGATTGCGCACATCGCCGCGAGCAACGCCGCCGCGCCCCTCACGACGAGAACAGTTTGAGGCAGCGTCGGCCGGTCTCCCAGATGTAGACGAGCGCGCCGATCAGGAGGACTGCGATGAAGATCAGCGAGATCTTCGCGTACATCGTGCCCACGGCGACTTCTGCCGGATACACCGCGTATCGGCGAGGCACACCGGCGACGCCGGCAAGGTAGAACATCAAGAGAAAACCATAGCCACCGACGCCGACCGTGCCGACGATCGTCTTCGTGAGCGCGAGGCTTTCGGGCACCTTCGAGAGCTCGGTCACCAGATGGAAGACGGTGCCGAGGATCATCAGCACGACACCCATGACGAAATAGGTATGGAAGTGCGCGGGGACCCACAGCGTGTTGTGGAAATGCGTATTCACCGCGACTGTTGAATCAATCACGGCTGCCACGCCGCCAATCGCCCATCCCATCACGCCAAGGAACAGCATCACCGACGGCAACCGCCATCTCATCGTCGAGCCATAGATCAGGACCAGCGTGCTGAAGATGGTCACGACCGCCGCAGGTACCGAGATCAAATAGGAGGACACCTGTCCCGTGACTTGCAACCACCGTGGCTGCGCGAAATCCATATAGAGATGATGGAAGTAGGCGACCATCACAAGCAGAAGCACCAGGTTCCAAGCAAGGACGACGAGGGTGTTGGTTTTCCAGGGTCGGCCAGTGTAGGCGGGCAGGATTTCATAGACCATCGCCACACCGAAATACATCGTGATGTTGACGACCATGTGGCCGAAGTAGAAGGTCAGGTTCTTGATGAGCAGCGCGTCGTTCGTGAAGCCGCTGCCACCCAACTGCTCAAGAGCGACGAGCACCAGGATGACGACGGCGGCGACCAGGCCCGCCAGCACGCCGATGAGGCTCACCGTGGAGATGATGATGATCGGCGGTACCTCTGGTGTGGTGCTGCCGCCCAGATAGTGCCAGCCGAGCGCATGTGAGAGCCGGTAGCGACGCGCAATCGCAAAGAGCACGTCTCCCGCCCACAGCGTCCAGCCCACGCCCATGATGGCGAGCGCGGCAAAGAGCGACGCCGTTGCCCACCCCGGCCACGTGCCGCCCGAGTGGAACGGCAACGGGTAGAGGAAGTACCAGCCAACACCCAGTCGTCCCACGAGTGTCGCGGCGAGGAGGAGGACAACGCCGGTGAGCGTGGCACCGTAGGCAATCCACGAGACGGTCGTGGTTGGCTTCACGTAGGTCGCGAGCAGGACCGAAATCACCGCCATCCCGGCGACAAACCACAGTCCGACCATGCCCAGCCCGTGCAGCGTCATAATCGCGTAGAAGAATTCCGGCGACATCGCTTGCAAGTACCCGCCCTGCTCGGTCCGCATCAGCAAGCCGAAAATCGCGAGCACCGGGAAGAGCACGAGTGCGGTCAGTACCCAGATGAGCGTGACGCGAACGAGCTTCGCGCGGTAGACATCTGGAGCCGCGATCGTCGTTGTCAGGCTCGCCATCATCGCACCTCCACGAGGCCGCGCATCCCATGGTGTGCCATGCCACAGAACTCGAGACAGAGGACGGTGTAGTTGCCGGGTTTATCGAACTTCACCCGCAGGCGATTGACATAGCCTGGCATTGCCTGCGTCTGGGCCATGAGGTGTCCGTCTGGCGTGTAGAGACTGAATCCGTGATTGACGTCGAGCGTCGTGACGCGAAACTCCACGACCGCCGCCGTGGGCACTTGGACTTTTGAACCGAACGCATCCTCCCAGTTCTCGAGCGTCGGCGCTGTTCCCTCGTTGAGTGACCATGCGTACTGTTTACCCGTCGCCAGTACGACGCGCTCCGGCGTGCTCGCCTCGACGGGGTAGGGCAGGTCAGGAAGCGTGAGCACGAGGAAGATCAGGAGGATGACGCCGAGGGACGCGAAGAACAGCAGCCGCAGCCGGTTCGCGCCGGCGTAGCTGACGTCCCGCGGCACGTTCGTGCTGCGGGCAACGATCGCAAAGACGATGAGGATAATCGTGGTGGAGGCTAGGAAGACACCGAACGCGGTGAGGGGCATAGTCGACATCTTTTCTTGCGAAGAAGGGACGTGCGTTCTCGTCGGAGACGGCCTAGTAAACTCGTTTATGGCGGATTTGTCCACTCGCTAGCGACGGTGGTCTGTCCGCTCTGGGAGAGCGTATGGCTGGCGAGGCGAAGCGTCGCGGAGACGTAGCGCGTGGCGGAACGTCACTATGGCTTGCCGCGCAACACGGCGATCACCGCTTCTGCCACGTGCCGCGCCGATTCCGTCGTCTCACCCGTCGTCGAAATCGTCTGCTGACCGCGCATCAGCACGTAGATCTTGAAGCGGCCGTCGCCTTTATCGCGATAGATATACGCGCCGTCGCCGAGTCCGGGCACCGGGGTGATCTTCTCCTCTATGTACGGCTTCATGTCCTCGAAATCTGCTGGCGGTGCGAGCCACACGGTGTAGCCACGCTGCTGGTCGGATCCCGGAGTGGTAACCATATACAGGCAGCGCGACCAGTTCTTGTCGAACGTCGGACGTGTGGTGACGATCTGGCCACCCACGGCGCGCGCGATGGCGTCGCCCGGCACCGCCTCGCAGACGTTGTATTTGGCGTAGTCGCGCGGCGCTTGCGCAGCAACAAACGAGGAAAGCGCGACAGCAGCGATCGGAATGACAATGGCGGTCTTCATGTGAACCTTCCCAACGCCGCGTGCGCGATCCGTTCCTACTTCTTCTGATTCAGCTTGTAACCCGCCGGCGGCGCGAACAGGTCGTCGGCCAGCGCTGCCGTCTCCACCGAGTCGACCGTCGTCGTCATCGTCATGCTGCCCATCTTGGAAAACACGGCGGCCATCGCACCGCTACCGCTCATCTTGATTTGCATCTCGGTCTGGTAGGGAATGCCACCGATTTCGGCCATGCGCTTGTACATTTCGGCCATCGCCTTGGCCTGGCCCGGCTGCGCTTTCGCTCCGCGGGGGTCTGAGAAGATCCAGCCCTTGTCAGCCGCTGCCTTGTAGAAGCGGGCATAGTCGGCCGAGCCCGGCGCGTTCTTGACGATCCACGCCGGACCCGCCAGCGTCACGGTCATGGTCATGTCCTTGCTGCCTCCCATCGCGGAGTTCATTGACACTTCCATGTCATAGCCGGCGGCCGCGTGTCCCGCGATCTGCCTGGTCTGGCCGTTGGGTTTGATCGACGCCTTCGCACCGGAGACGTCAACGGCCTTGCCGATTTCGGCCCCGAACGCCGCCATGTCCCACACGTCCGCTTCCTTCTTCTTCGAATCGAACACGTACAACTTCTGCGCATCGACGTCGAAGATCATGGTGTGGGTGGTGTCTCCCATGGTGGTATCCGTGCGCATCTTGTTGCCCTTGATTCGGGTGACGGCTTTCCCGTCTCCGGACATGCCCATGCCCTTGCCACCGGTGGTCTGATTCAGCGTGACGTCCGCGTGAACGGGCGCCGCGAGCGCAAGCGCGAGAACAGTGCCGACAAGAATGCGGGTCATGTGTTGTCTCCTTGAACGCAGTTGGGGCATTTTACTGCGCTGGCAGGCGCCAGTTTCCCACGATTTAGTGGGTATGCACGAGGAGCGTTCGACTCTACGTCCCTGACGGTGAGCCGCATCAGAGGCCGCGCTGGCTACTGGAAACTGGCAACTGGAAACTGGCGCGCGGTCCTAGCGTTTCCAGAATCAAGTCCGCTCGCTCCGAGACTGCCACCTTTGGCACGGTGATGACTTCATAACCAAGTCGGGGATAGTCGCGCAGAAGCCGATCGTATTCGACGATCGCGTCTTGCAGATCGTGATGGCGTTCCCCCTCAGTGGCATAAATCTCAGGCCACGGCGGTGTGAAGAAGACGCGCCGGTGATAGTGATGCGGGGCGATCCGGTCCACGGCGGGCTCGCCCGTCACGTGCTGGAGAGCGGAGGCGGCATCGACGAGTCCCCGGTCGAAGAAGACCCACCCGGGCATCCGCCGCGCATCCTCCCGATCGGCCAATGCCATGGCGATCGCTCGGCGTGCGAAGGCCGCTCCATCGATCCAGGGCAAGCTCGCGCCGGTGCCGGCGAGTTCCTCCCTGACGATGCGTCGGCCCGGTTCTTCGATAACCGCGTAGCCGCGCCTCGCCAGCTCCGCGAGGAGCGTTGATTTGCCTCCGCCCGAGCACCCGGAAATCACGACGAAGCGGTCCACGGGTAGAGGTTATCAACGATCAAGCGACGGATGATCAAGGCCTGAGCCCTTCTTGTCCGAAACGGGCGTATAGACCAGCGGGCGAGGGAATAATAACGTCTGTATTGAAAGCGAGAGCGGGCGCCTCGTGAAAGTGGGGCGGAGGAGAGCGCACGAGGTCAGTTTTCAGTTCTCGCACGCTGAGCGTCCCGCGCGGTGGCGAGCGGGGCACCGTCGGCGGCGCAGTAGTGGCGGCGATCGAGCCGGGCTGCTGGAGAGGCGTGGGCGCGACCCGCGACCTCGTTGCGGATAAACAGCCACGCGAGCGCACCACCAGCGGCCGCAAGCATGGCGCTGATCAGCATGGCGGTTCGAAACCCACTGGTAAACGCGGCCGGGTCGCGGTAGGCGTCGCCGGTCAGGCCTGCGATCCCGGGAATCACCGCGATCGCGAGCAGGCCGGCACCGCGTGAGACTGCGTTGTTGACGCCGGATGCGATACCGGCGTATCGCTCGGAAGCGGCGGCGAGGACCGTGGCCGTGAGCGGAGCAACGGTCAGCGTCAGTCCGAGGCCGAACACGATCACGCCGGGCAGCACGGTGCCGAGATAGGTCGTCCCCGCTTGCACGCGGCTCAGCAACGCGAGCCCGACACCCACGATCAATGGGCCGACGGTCATTGGCAGCCGAGGGCCGATGCGTTCGGCAAGCATACCCGCGCGCGCGGACAGAGCGAGCATGAGCGCCGTGACTGGCACTGTTGCGAGCCCCGCGTGCATCGGCGAATAGCCGAGGACCTGCTGGAGGTCGACGCTCAGCAGGAAGAAGTTAATGGTGATGGCGGCGTATACGACGAACGTCACGAGGTTGGCGGCGGTGAACTGCCGCGAGCGCCAGATCTCGAGCGGCATCATGGGGTGACGACTGCGCCACTCCACCGCCAGGAAGCCCGCCAGTGCGCTGACGCCGATCGCGCCGGCTGCAAGCGTGCCTGCGGTCGCGCCGCGCTCGCCCGATTCAATCAGCGCCCAGGACACTCCAGCAAGACCGATCGCTGTGAGCACGGCCCCTGAAACGTCGATGCCGCCGACCGAGTCGGGGTCGCGTGTTTCGGGAACGTAGCGAATCGTGACCGCGACGGCTGCGATCGCCAGTGGTACGTTGATCAGAAAGATCAGACGCCACGATCCCGCCCCCACGAGCCACCCACCGACGAACGGCCCGATCGCGGCAGCGATGCCCGACAGCCCCGACCAGGCACCTACCGCTCGGGCTCGATCGGCGGGTCTGAACGATGCCTGAATGATGGCGAGGCTGCCCGGCGTGAGCAGCGCTCCGCCGATCCCTTGCAGCGCGCGCGCAGCCACCAGTGCTCCTTCGCTAGGCGCAAGGCCGCAGAACAGAGACGCAAGCGCAAACCAGCCGATCCCGACGAGGAACACACGCCGCCGACCGAACCGGTCCCCGAGCGAGCCGCCGATCAGGATCAGCGATGCGAGCGTGAGCGTGTAGCCGTTCACGATCCACTGCAGGCCAGCGACGGTCGCGTCCAGTTCTTTGCCGATCGTGGGCAGTGCCACGTTGACGACCGTCATGTCCAGAAAGGCAATGCCCGTCCCCAGCACGGTGGCGAGCAGCACCCATCGTGCGACCGGCGTTCCCCACGCAATCAGCTCTTTTTTGTCAGTTCCCAGTTTCCAGTTCCCAGTTTCCAGTTTCCAGTTCCCAGTTTCCAGTTCCCAGTTTCCAGTTCCCAGTTAGTCCCCCATCCAGCAGCGATCGCTAGTCACTAACTACTTTCCCACCGACAGGCGTTTGACCAGCTCGTACAGAAATGTCTGTGCCTCGTAGAACGACTGCACCTTCACACGCTCGTCGCGTCCGTGAAAGCGAATGTCGTCGCGATCGTAGAAGATGCCCTGGACTCCGTACGTCGGGATACCCACCGCCCGTAGGTGCAGGCCATCGGTTGCGCCCATCACCATAATCGGCACGGCCGATACGCCCGGCCACAGGCGGTTGGAAATCGTGCTCACAGCGCTCATCACATCCTCGTTGATCGGAGACGGCGGTCCATTCTGCCTGACGCCGGTAACCGCGACGTTGACCTGCTCGTCGTTGATGACGCGCTTCAATGTCTCGGTGACGTACTCCTCCGTTTCGTCCGGCAGTACCCGGCAGTTCACGTTCGCGCCCGCCAACTGCGGGAGCGCGTTCAACGCATGTCCCCCCTCGAGCATCGTCGCCACGCACGTTGTGCGCAACGTCGCGTTCCATGCGGGAGAGGCCCGTGCGATGCGATCCATCGCATCCTGGGCCCCGGTCGAGACCTTGGCAAGATCCTCACGCAGCGAAGGATCCTCGATCTTCGACATCGCCTGGAAGTACGCCTTGGTCACATCATTGACCTTGAGCGGGAATGCGAACTTCGAGAGTCGATCGAGCGCGCCGGCGAGGTGGTAGATAGCGTTGTCGCTGACCGGCAGCGAACTATGCCCTCCCTTGTTGCGGACCTCCAGACGGTAGTTGCGAACGTACTTCTCACTGACCTGCACGTTGTTCGACAATCGCTTGCCAGCGACGGCCTCACCCCATCCTCCTTCGTTCAGGCAGAACTCCGCATCGATGAGGTCGCGCTTGTTCTTCAACAACCACTCGACGCCGTTGTACGGACCGCCACCTTCCTCGTCGGCGGTGAGCGCGACGATGATGTCGCGATCGGGTTTGAAGCCCTCACGTTTGTAGCGGATGAGATTGGCGATCCAGAGCGCGGCCTGCGCTTTGTCGTCGCCGGTGCCGCGCCCATAGAAATATCCATCGCGCTCAACAAACGTGAACGGGTCCATGCTCCAGTCTTCGCGGTTGGCTTCGACGACGTCGGTGTGCGCGAGCAGGAGAATGGGCCGAAGCCGACCACTGCCACGGTAGCGGACGACGAGATTGGCTTTGGTTGGTATCGCGCCGCCGACGAACACGTCGGCGTCGGCAAAGCCCGCAGCCTTGAGGCGCCGTGCCACGGCCTCGGCGACCGGCGTCGTCGCGCCCGTGGTGTAGCCGGACTTGATTTCAACCATCTCCTTGTAGATCTCGCGCGCCAGCAGTCGTTCGGATTCCGGTGGTGCAAAAGGGGCACCCTGAGCGCCAACAAGTACGGTGCCAGCCCAAAAGAGGAGCGCGGTTGACCAAGAGTGTCGCAGTCGACGTCGTCGTCGGAGAATGACAGATCTCAAGATGGCACTCCTCATCTGTAAGTACTCACACTTTCAGGAAAATCCGTTTGCGGTAGAGCATCCAGGCCGGAATGAAGCAGACCGCGGTGAAGCTGACCGAATAGGCAAAGGCGGCCCACCCCGGGTCAGGAATGTGCGCGAAGACGTGGTCGAACACAAAGGCGATCACGTCGGTCCGCTCGCCGTCGGACATGAAGTGGATGTTCTGCAACACGCCCGGCAGCAGTTCGCTGAACATGTATGCGGCGATCGCGTTGGAGCCGAAGACGATCCATATCCAGGTCCAGCGCGTGCGCCATCCCTTTTCATCCACGGCCCAGAACACAAGGGTCAGCAGCGCGAGCGAGTAGCCTCCCGCCGCCAGGACGTAGGAGCTGGTCCACAAGTTCTTGTTCAGCGGAAACCAGACCGACCATACATAACCGAGCGCGAGGCTCCCAATCGCCGCCGCCGCCAATCCCCTCGTCGTCGCAGAACTCCGTCGTCGCGTGCGCAGATAGATGCCGGTCAGCATCCCCATCAGGGCCGTGCCGATGGCCGGGAGATCGCTCAACAGGCCCTCTGGATCGCGCAGGTTGTGGTCTGGCACGTCGCGGTACAAGTGATGGGGAAATAGCTGGCGATCGGTCCAGGACACGACGTTCTGGCTCACGTCCATGAACGGCACGTCACGGCCCGGCGTGCCCGCACCGGGGATGGGAACCCAACGAAGCAGCAGCCAGTAGCCGACGAGTGCGACGACCAGAACCGCTGCGAGCGACCAAACCCGACGGTCCCATAAATAGAGGAGCGTCACCGCCAAGTAGCAGACGGCGATGCGCTGCAGCACGCCGTAGAAACGGATGTGGGCGAGCTCGAAAAACGGAAAGCTGTTGACGACGATGCCGAGGAGGCACAGAATCACCGCCCGCAGCGCCGCGTGTCGTACGATTTCTGCCCGCGTCGCACCGCGCGCCAGCCTGGCCTCGATGGCAAAGACCGCCGAGATCCCCATCACGAACACGAAAGTGGGAAACACGAGGTCGGTGGCGGTCAGGCCATTCCAGGCGGCGTGATTCATGAAGTGCCACGATCCAGGGCCGCCGTTGTTGTTGACCATGATCATGAACGCGATTGTGATGCCACGTGCCACGTCCAGAGACAACAGTCTCTGGGCCGTCTCACGCAGCTGTACGGAAGGGGTCATCGCGGTTCGGCCTTGCTGTTGGGGACGCACCTAGTCCCATACGCTACGCGCACTCTGGCCGGTTCGGCAAATCGCTTAACCGCCATTCGCGAGGGCCGGGGTTCGACGCAGCTTCCATCAGGTCCCAGGTTCCAGTTTCCAGTTTCCAGTTTCCAGTTCCCAGTAGTTTCCAGTTATCGGCTCCAAATCGCAGCGGGGGAGGAACGAACTGGGAACCGGAGACTGGAAACTGGCAACTGAACGGGTCGCGAACAGGAGACTGAAGACTCGCGTTAATATCGCCAGGTCTAGAAGGAGTTCGCATGCGCAAGCGTCATCTGGTCGTCCTCGCGTTTCTGTTGCTCGTGACCGTGCCTCGCGCGGCCGAGAAGAAGCGGTTCATCACGGAAAGAGATCTGCTGAAGTTCACCTGGATTGCCGACCCGCAGATCGCGCCGGACGGATCGGCGGTCGCGTTCGTGCGCGTGACGGTGAACGAGAAAGAGAACCGGTACGAAACGTCGCTGTTCGTAGTAGCCACGAGCGGCGCCGAAGCGCCACGGCAACTGACGTCAAACCTGCGCGATACGACGCCGCGCTGGTCGCCTGACGGCAACAGACTCGCCTTGGTCCGTTCGATTGAGAAAGACGGCAAGGCGCAGCCTGGACAGGTCTACGTACTCGACATGACTGGCGGCGAGGCGTACCCGCTGACGCACGACACGAAGGGGGTGAGTTCGATCGAGTGGTCACCGGATGGCAAGACGATTGCGTTTACAGCACCGGTCGGGGGCGATGAGCCGGACAAGAAAGACGGGAAAGAGCAGGAGCCGAAGAGTGATGTCCAGGTGATCACGCGGCCGGTGTATCGAGCGAACGGTAATCCGACCTACGTCGATGGTGGGCGGCACACGCACATTTTCACCGTGGCCGCGACGAACGGCGCCGACCGGCCGAAGCAGGTCACCGATGGCGTGTACGACGAGCGCGAAATCGAGTGGGCGGCGGATGGTTCGAAGATCTACTTCGTATCCAACCGCGTGCCCGAGTCGTACTACGAGCCGAGCGACTCCGATCTCTATAGCGTGCCGACGACCGGTGGGACGATCACAAAGGTCGCGAGCATCGACGGCACGATCAACGCTCCACGCGTGTCACCAGACGGCCATCGGATTGCGTTCGTGGGAACCACGAACGGCAATCCGCTCCGTTCCTACAGCCAGCCGGATCTGTTCGTCGTCGACGCGACGCCTGGCAGCACGCCGCGGAATCTGACAGAGGCCTACGACTTCGATATCGCCAGCGGGATCGGCGGAGATCAGGCACCGCCGCGCGGCGGCGGCGGCAACAGCATCGTCTGGTCGAAGGACGCCGTATCGCTCATTGTCGCCGCGGGAGAACACGGCAGCGCGAACCTGAAGCGGGTCACGATCGCGACGGACAAAGTCGAGGCGCTGACCGACGGGAAACAGGCTGTCGGAGCGTTCACCGCCACATCGGACGCCTCGAAAATCGCCGCCACGATCTCAACCCAGACCAACATCGGCGATCTCTTCATGATCGAGGCGAAGCCCAGGCAGATCACGAACGTGAACAAAGAATTGTTCGTCGACATCCAGCAGAGCGAGCCGGAAGAGATGTGGTACAAGAGCTTCGACGGCAAGAACATTCAGGCCTGGATTCTCAAGCCGCCAGACTTCGATTCCAGTAAGACGTACCCGCTGATCCTGGAGATCCATGGTGGACCGCATTCAGCGTACGGCAATGTCTACACGCATGAGTTCCAGTGGATGGCGGCAAAGGGTTACGTCGTACTGTTCACGAATCCACGCGGCAGCACGACATATGGTCAGGAGTTCGGCAACATCATCCAGTACCGTTACCCGGGTGACGACTATAAAGACTTAATGGCTGGCGTCGACGAAGTGCTGAAGCGAGGGTACGTCGATGCCAATCGGATGGGCGTCACTGGCGGCAGCGGCGGCGGACTGCTCACGAATTGGACGATCACGCAGACGCAGCGATTCAAAGCCGCCGTCGCGCAGCGTGACATCGCAGACTGGTACGGCTTCTGGTTCACCGCCGACTTTTGGCTGTCGAAGCCGACCTGGTTCCGCAAAGCACCCTGGGAAGATCCGCAGGACTTCGCCGCGCGGTCGCCGATTACCCATGTCGCCAACGTAACCACGCCGACGATGTACGTGCTTGGCGATCAGGATTACCGGACGCCTCCGGCCGATGGCGGCGAGATGATGTTCCGCGCGCTGAAATACCGAAAGATCCCGACCGTCATGGTGCGCTTTCCGCGCGAGAACCACGAGCTGTCGCGCTCAGGCGAGCCCAAGCACCGTGTCGAGCGCCTCCAGCACATCGTCGGCTGGATGGATCAGTGGCTGCAGGGGAAGAAGAATGCGGCGTATTCGCCAACTGACCAGCCTATTCCTCCCGCAACGCCGCCATCGGGTCCACGCGAGAGGCACGCCAGCCGGGTATCCAGCAGGCGATGAGCGACGAGCAGGCGAGCACGGTGACGACGCCGGCGTAGGTCACGAGATCGGTTGACGTGACACCGAATAGCAGGCTGCGCATCGCACGGCCCGACACGAGACTGAGCGCCGATCCAATCACCAGCCCCGCTGCCGTCAATCGCAGTCCTTCCCGAATAACGGATCCAAGGATCTGCTTCGCGGATGCTCCGAGCGCCATTCGCACGCCGAAGTCTCGCGTCCGGCGTTTCATCGTGAACGCGAGAACAGCATACTGACCCAGCATGGCAATCAACAGCGACGCCGCTGCGAAGAGCGAGAGCATCGTGGTCATGACGCGCGCGACCGATGTGATCTCGGCGAGTTGCGTCTCCATGGTGCGCATGTAGACGATGGGCGCGCGCGAGTCGACCTCGGCCAGTGCCCGCCCGACGGCGGGTCCGACGCTGTCGAGCAGCCCGCTGTATCGGATGTAGAAGGTCGTCTCTCCACCGCGCTCATCGGATCGCCGTGGCAGAAAGATGAAGTTCGGTCGTTCCTCGCGGCGAAACCCGCTGAAGAACGCGTTTGGTGCGACGCCGACGATCTCGACCGGCTGGCGCTGAGCGCCGACGAGCAGTGTCCGTCCGAGCGCGTTCTGGCCCGGCCAGAGTGCCTGCGCGAGATTCTCGTTGACGACGGCAGCCGTCGTGGTGCGGGTACGATCCTCCACGGTCAATTCGCGTCCGGACCTCGGCGTCAGCCCGAGAACGCGCAGATATTCAGGGCCGACGGCGTTGCGCTCTGCAGCTATCGGCTGTTGCGCACCGGCGACGCGGACCGGCTCCGTGGACCAGAACTCCTTCGGTGGCACGCGTGCGTCAGTGATGCCGGTCACGCCGACGACGCTCGCCAGGCGGTCGCGCATCCTGTCAATCAACGTCGCGCGTGCGCCTTCAGGAACGCCCTCCGCATTCACTGTCACGAGCAGAATTCCCGCCGGGTTGAAGCCGAGATCGAGGGCATTGACGAGAGACAGCGATCGATATGCGAGGCCGGCGCTCGCGAGCAGCAGCACCGCGAAGGCGAGTTGCAAGACGACGAGTCCGCTGGCGAGACGCGATCGTCCCTGCACGACGCCTTGTTCCCCGGCTTTGAGAAATGGCAGGAGATCCTGCCGCCAGGTCCTGATCGCGGGACCAATCGTGAACGCGATCGTGCCGGCGGCGGCGAGCACCATCGCGTACGCTATCACCTTCCAGTCCGGCGTGAAGTCGAGAGCCATCGGCGCGCCATTCGCCGGCGGCAGCAGCGCCGCGACCACTTTGCCGACGCCCCACGCAAACAGACACGCAACCGTCCACGCCCCGGTCGAAATCGCAATTCCCTCAGCGAGCACAAGACGGACGACTCGCGCCCGTGAGGCACCGAAGGATTGACGAACGGCCATCTCCCGCTGACGCACGACCGCGCGTGCGAGCATCAGATTGGCGACGTTGGCGCAGACGATCAGCAGCGTGAGGGCGGTGATGATCTGGAAGATGGCCAGAAACTGCAGGCCGCGCTGCGCCAGGATGCTGTCGCCGGCGGCGGTTACCGAGTATCGATAGGGGACTATGGTCTTGGCGGTGTTCGATTCTGGATACGCCGCCTCTAGCCGGGCCGCGATCGTGGCAAGCTCCGATCGTGCATCGCTCATCGATATGCCCGGGGCAAGACGCCCGAGCATCGCGATCGCGCCCCATGCCCGGTCCTCGATCCCTCGTCCGGCTCCGCGACCACGGGCATACGCCACGATCGGGACCCAGACGTCTGACCGTTCCGCCAGCCAGACTCCCTGGAAGTCGGCGGGCGCGACGCCGACGATGGTCGCGGGTTGCCCGTTGACCGCGATCCTCTGGCCAATCACGTCGTCACGCCGCTGAAAGTACTCGGTCCAGAGGCGGTGGCTGATCACAGCGGTCAGCGCGGAGCTGCGAGCTTCGTCGTCTGTGAATGTGCGTCCCAGCACAGGGACCAGCCCAAGGGTCTCGAAGTAGTTGGCAGAGACGGCGGCGCCGTGGAGGGCGTAGCTGCCGTCGCGATAGGTCAGCGTGAACCGCTCGAATTGAAACCCGAGGAGAGGCCGTACGGTGCGCGACTGTGAGGCGACGTCGAGATAGTTCGCGTAGCTCTCGACCGGGTGAACTGGTTGCCGATCGACGGCCCAGCCGAGCGACACGAGGTTGCGCGCCGTAATCGCCGGAGCTGGTTTGGTGAGCAGACCGTTGACGATCGAAAAGATCGTCGTATTGCCGCCAATCACCAGCGCGACCAGTGCAATCGCGCTCAGGCTGATTCCCGGCGAGCGGGTCAGGATCTGAAATCCGGATCGGATGTCTGCGACCAGTTGCTCGAAGGCAGTCCACGTCCAGACCCCGCGCACGTCTTCGTAGGTCGCCCGGAGATTACCGAATTCGAGCAGCGCGGAGCGCCGCGCCTCCTCGGGGCTCTGGCCCCGGTCGATGCGCGTCTCGATGGCGAGGTTCAGGTGCGAGCGGAGTTCCTCGTCGATCTCGGAATCTTTGCGGCAGCGGCGGAAGAGGGTCATAGGATGTAGACGTTCTACACCCAGAAGGGGTAGTTTGTCTACTGCCTTGGTGCCAGGAGTGCCCGGGGTGCCCGGGAGTGCTGCCAGTCGGCGGCTGGTAAGAAGGAAAAAGCGCGGCCGACTGCGGCAAGGCAGCCGGCCGCTGCGTGGACAGTGAGGCTACTGACAGCTCGGAGAGACCATCTTCAGATTGTCAACCTTCAGTTTCGGCGCATTCGCGGCCGAGGCTGCCGGCGCCTGCGTCGGGCCTTTCGCCTCGTCCACCGTGCCGGTGATCTCGACCTTGTGACCGACATGTGGAGTGAGCTTTGCGTCGTCCCCATCGAGCTTGTACTCACTGGCGATCGCGGTGGCCGACGGATTCGCGGCTCCAGCGGTTCCAGCGGTGGCGCTTGGGCTCATCGATGCATTGCTCAGCACGAACTTCGTTTCGTCCTTCGCGCTGGCGGCGGCACCGGCTGCTCCGGCGGTACCGGTTGCGGCCGGCTGAGCTTTAGCGACGCATCCGGTTACCGTGATTTTCTTGGCGGCGCTCTGGGACTCCGGCTTCGGGGCCGCGGCATCCTGGGCGAGGATTCCGACGCTGACCCCGAGCACGATCGCTGCGCACGCTGCCGACCAGATTCTCGATTTCATGGTTCCTCCTGTTTCAAGTATCAGCTCGGCGGTGCAACTGTCAGACCACGCGCGCGTGCGGTTTGGCCTCAATTTTCAGGCCGATCGGTCGTTTCGAAACAGGAGGGACGATCGACCATGTCTGTGAACTGGTCGCCGGTATGAAAGAAATGCTTTCTCGGGGTCCGTGCGACTCATCTGTTCCAGCTCTTGTGTGGCGTCTGGAAGCTGGCCTCAGATGTCTTCCCAATAGCCGCGATCATTCCACACTCGCAGACGCAAATCGTCCGCATACACGGCACCCGATCCACACAGGACGATTCCGATATTCAACCACGATGTTTCTGCCGGCAGATTCACGTCGATCGAGTAATGCGACCAGTCGTGAGTGGCGTGCAGACCCCGGCGCTGCATGTTGTCAAAGACGAGGTCCGGCGTTTCGGTTCCATCTGCGCGTATCCATAGGCCAGCCCAACCACTGACGTTGGCGACCTTGAGGTCGCCTTCGAACTGCACGGTGCGGCGGGCGAGGAATTTAGCCGGAAAGCGCTGCATGAGGGAGCCGAACTCGTCCGTGGTCGCACCGTCACGTGAAAAAACCAGGCAATGGCCTGGCTTTCCATCATTTCGGCGCACCGTCGCTGCTTGGTACCGATCCGACACGCGCCATACGTAACCCACGCTGTTGAACCACCCATGCGGCACGCCGTGGTCGACGGCGCCATCAAATCCAAGATTCACCGGCCGATTGACGATTCGAGCATCAGCATGTGGCTGTGCCGAACCGGTCGGCATCGGCAGCGAAAGAGCCCCGTCAGCTCCCAATCCCGCTGCCTTGATTTGCCGAAGGAGAAGCCCGACGTCATAGTCCCACCTGCGATCGCTGAGCTCGATGGCTTGCCGGCGCGCGAGGGGGCTTAGCGGCTCCGGGAGCTCCACCGTTTTCGGCATGGATGCGCGTTCAACCAGGACGGGAATCGTGAGCAGCTTTCGCTCGAGTGCAGTCTGGATCTCAACTCTGACGTAGTCACCGTCGCTGTCAAGGCGACGACGGCCTTGTTCATCGACCGCGGAGAGCCAGCGCTGGCCAATCATCGCGAGCATGATGTCGCAGGTCTGCAGCCTCTTGTTAATGGCGTCGACGAAGTCGTCGCCGGGTTGAAGCGCGTCGACGTCGATGAAGACATTCTCTCTCCCGAACTCCCCGGCAAGACGATCGTAGAGACGGCCGGCGTAGCCGGGGGCATCGTCTCGCCGATAACTGATAAAAATAGTCGGCATGAAGAAATCGAGAGTGGGTGCATTCTCGTTGTGCCAGTGCCGCAGTTCAAGCCGAAACGTGAGGCTGACGCTGAATCGGCGATCTGAGACGAGAGCAGCTGGATGCTGGGACCCGCGAATGATTCGCGCAGCGGGGCGTGCGAGTCCCCGCGCGAGCGTGTTACGCAGTCCGAGGGACGTCGCCCCTCTGAGCTAGGATGTAGACATCCTCCATCCTTGGGTGTAGGCTGTCTACATACATGCCGAAACGTGAACGCTACCAGAACCGTATCGAACTGCTCCAGGGCACGCTCGATCTGCTCATCCTTCAGACGCTCCAGTGGGGGCCACAGCACGGCTACGGAATTGCTCAGGCGATTCAGGCTGGATCGAGCGATGTGCTGCAGGTCGACACTGGCTCGCT
>JBKPNQ010000287.1:0-12907 GCA_046732715.1 Acidobacteriota bacterium
CTCCTGGACCTCCGCGACCCGGTCCGCCGCGCCCGGCCGCCCCCTGCCAGCTCACCATGATCGGCAGATGCGTCTCGCTATTGACGAACAGCCGCATCGTAAAGTTGGGTGGAGCCTTCGCTTCAATCACGTCAGCCTTCCCCTGCGGCGCCTCTGCCTGACCGACATAGGTAAACGTCAGCGGATACGAGCTGAACGATCCGGCGAACATCCCGAGTGTCAGCCGGACGAAGTCCTGCTTCACGGCGGCGACGCGGGCAGCCTTCATCGCTTCCATCTGGGCCGGATTCGGTGCTGGTGGCCCCCCGGTTCGTCCGTCGCCACCCGGAGGTACCGGTACCGTGGGCACCGGCAGCTGAATCAGCTCGCTGCCGTTGAAGCCGGTGGCAGTCGGCCCGCTCTCCTGAGCAGGAATCTCGTCCTTTCGAACGTACTTATCGGGCAGTTCGACCGTGATCTCAAATTCGATCGGGACCAGGTTGTCGCCGCGAACCTGCCGGGTTCGTCCGGTCGCGACGAAGTTCTTTACCGCGGAAAGCCGCTTCTCTCCGCCCAATGCCTCCCTGGCCTGGGCGAGGATTGCGTTTGCATCCTTCGCTGGGGCTTGCGCCGGCGACGAAGCAGTAGACACCGCTCGAAGTGAAACGGCCGCAAGAATCCCGATCAACAGGAAGTGTCCGAAACCGCGCATACTTGTGCCCCTCCCCAACGGGCCTGATGCAACTTCAATCGGTTAAGACGACGTGATTACGCCGTCCGTTGGTCAGAGTGTTACATGGAAGGAACGAGACACCGGGGTCGAGTGTTCCATTTCAAGCCAAGGTATAAGGAGCCCGCTGCGGCCGAGACAGCAGCCGGTCGGCTTCGTCATCGTTCTTGAACTGCTCCCGATTCGGATCCCAATACAGCTTTCGTTTGAGTTTCATCGCGATGTGGTGAAGCAGGCACGCCGAGCACGCGCGGTGTGCGACTTCAACCGGAGCAATCGGCTGCTGGCGCGACTTGATGCAGTCGAGCCAGTTGCCGTGATGATCCTTGCTGTCGTAGAGATGGATCTCGTCGGGACCGATGACCGACGTAATGATCTTGGGATCGCTTGCCGCGAGCGCCTGGCTGTCCGTCAGCTTTGCGACCGGATCGCTCGCCGTGACGGTCTCGTTTCCGCGTGACACGAAGATCCAGCCGTTCGTGCCCTCGAAGCGGATGCCGTTCGGATACTCCCCGCTCACGATCATGTGGAGGCCGTTGGCGTACATCGCCTCGGTCTTGAACGGACCGTGCACGTCCCACAATCCTTTTGTCGGAAACTCGGCGGTGCCCCAGATCTCCACCGGCCCCGTATATTCCATATCCATACCCCAGTGCGCGCTGTCGAGATGATGCGCGCCCCAGCCAGTGATCATGCCGGCGCCAAACTGCTCGCACCGTAGCCAACCGGGGCGGTCGTATCCCGCCTGTGGGTGGACGCGCTTCTCCGTATACGGAACCACGGGCGTCGAGCCAAGCCACGTGTCGTAGTTGAGATTCTGCGGCACCGGCATCGGCGGCTCAACTTCGCCCGCCGGATCGCCAGGCAGACCGATCAGCACTGTCCGCAGCTGACCGATGCGTCCATTTCGCACGAGCTCCGCCGCATACCGGAACTGCGGCGACGATCGCTGCTGACTTCCGATCTGGAAGATGCGACCGGACCGATGCACGGCGTCGCTCAGGGCGCGGCCTTCGGCGATCGTCAGCGAGGCCGGCTTCTGGAGGTACACGTCCTTGCCAGCCTGGACCGCGCGGATGGCGATGAGCGCGTGCCAGTGATCGGGCGTGCTGATCACGACCGCGTCCACGTCCTTGTTGGCCAGCAACTCGTCGTAATGGCCGTAGGTCGTCACCCCGTCGTACTTCTTGCCAGTCTTTTTGCCGTAGTACTCGTTGACCAGCGTGCGCGCGTCTTCGACACGATGGCTGTCGAGATCGCAGACCGCCATGATCCGGGCCGTGTCGAACTTCCAAATGCCAGGTAGATCGTGCGTGCGTGAAATCCGTCCGTTGCCGATCGCGCCGATGTTGATGCGGTTGGAAGGCGAGAATGCGCCGAGAACCGACGACGGCACAATCGACGGGAACCCGCTGACAACGGACGTCGCGACGAGGCCCTTGCCCGCCACCGAGAGAAAGTCACGCCGCGATGTCATGGCTCGCCGTTTTCCGGACATTGAACCTCTTGACTAATCAACGACAGCCACTGTCACGCTGCGATCAAACCAGAGACAAACAGGAGAAAGGAGAACCAGCACTTCAAAAAATTCCTCCTTTCTCCGTTCTCCTGTTTGTCTCTGGTTTGATCGCAGCGTGACCGTGAACATCGCGGATTGTGATCGACGAACCCAAGCCTCACGCGCTATGTCAGGCTGATCTTCTGTGCCTGCTCCTGCGCCTTCAACATCACCTCGGTCGCGAGGAAACAGTGCTCCTGCGACATCGCGGTCTCGGTGCGGTTGACGACGTCGGAGACGAGCGCCGCCCCGTAGGGCAGGACGACGTCTTTGCAATCGATGTAACGGGTTTCTTTCTGATCGACCAGGAACAAGTGACTCTCACCGGTCCGGCCCCCGATGTCAATGTTCTTGCGAACTTCGATGAAGCCGTCGGTGCCCAGCACCGTGAGCCTGCCATCGCCCCAGGTGGCGAGGCCGTCGGGTGTGAACCAGTCGACACGGATGTAGCCGAACCCCTTGTCGCCGCGCAACGTCACGTCGCCAAAGTCCTCGAACGTGGGGTACTTCTGGTTGTGCACGTTGGCGACCTGCGACGCGACGATGTCGGCGCGCGTCGAGCCGGTGAAATACAGGAACTGGTCTGCCTGATGCGAGCCGATGTCGCAAAGGATCCCACCGTAACGCGACTTCTCCCAGAACCAGGCCGGGCGCGTCGCCGGCGTGATTCGGTGCGGACCGAGGCCGATGGTCTGAACCACACGGCCGATCGCGCCGGCGTTGACCAGCTCGCCGGCCTTCACCGTCGCGCGGTTCTCGAAGCGTTCGCTGTACATGATCGAATAGATCCGCTTGGTCTGCGCCTGCACGCGGCGGACCTCGGCGAGCTGCTCGAGCGTCGTGATGCCCGGCTTGTCGGCCATGTAGTCCTTGCCGTGCTGCATCACACGGATGCCGATCGGCGCGCGCTGATCCGGGATCGCCGAGCTGAGCACGAGCTGTATCGATGAATCCTCGAGGATCTCCTTCTCGCTCTGCACGCGCTTGGCCTGCGGAAACCTCTTCATGAAATCCGCCGCGAGATCGTCTTCCTGCGCGTACAGCGCCGCCAGTTCCCCACCGCCCCGCAACACCGCTCCCACCTGGCTGTTGATGTGATTGTGGTTGATGCCGATCACGGAGAAGCGGATCTTCGGCTTGACGTTTTGAATGACGGCCGCGGCACGGGCGCGGGACTCTGAAGTGCCACTCATACCGAGCACATCCTTCGGAAGGGCCGACACCGCCGCCGCAGACGACGCGATACGCGTCATGAATTTTCGACGTGAGAGCCGGGAGTTTTTCATATTGTGTTCTTTCGAGTTAACGAACGGGACGACGACGACCGGCCGCAAGGCCGGCGGCGGCGGACGCTTGTGTGTTCTCTGCGCTCTTGCGCTCGGCGCGAGACTCTTCGTTCGTCTCCGTTAACTTCGTTCCTTCGTTGCGAGTCTGCTTCGTGACCTTCGCAACCTTCAGGACACGACTCTATTCCGCGATGCAATACAAATACTTGTACCCGCGCAAATAAATTTCCCGATCGACCAGCGCCGGCGACGCGTCGAAGCCGTCCGACAGCTTGTTCTCCGCAACGGTTTCCAGCGTCGGGCCGTGCTTCAAGACGATAGTCGTGCCATCGCGTGACGGAATGTACACACGGCCTGCCGCGCCGACGGGCGATGCGAACACCTCGGGCGCCGAGGGAAGACGCTGCACCTGGAAATGCGGTTTGCCGGTCGGCGCGTCGTACGCGGACAGCAAGCCGTTGTTCGATTTAAGAAAGTAGATGATGCCGTCATACAAGAGCGGCGACGGCACGTACGGCGTATCGCGCTCCAGCGTCCAGACGACCGCATCGGTCCCGGTAATGTCTCCCTTCGCGCCCGCAGGTCGAATCACTTTCAGGCTGTTGCCGCGGAAGCCGCTCATCAAGTAGACGAATGTATCGTCGGCCACCGGCGACGGAATGGGGTTCATCGTCAACCCCGCCATATGCCAGATCAACTCCCCGGTCTCGAGGTCGTAGCTGCGAACCCGGTTCATGCCCGGCACGATGACTTGCGTCCGGCCGCCGCGCTCCAGCACGAGCGGCGTGGCCCACGTATCGATTTCATCGCGGTTCTGTCGCCAGATTTCCTTTCCCGTCTTCGCGTTCAGCACCGCGATGAACGATCCGGCGGTGTGATCCCAGACGACCACGACTCGATCGCGGTACAAAGTGGGGGTGCTCCCCTCGCCGAACTGCTGGCGCATCCGCTTGTCGCCAAGATCGGTCTGCCACAGCAGTGTCCCGCTCATGTCGTAGGCATACAGCCCGCGCGACTCGAACGGCGCGATCAGGATTTCGCCGTTGGTGATCGGTGAACTCGAGGCCCACGTGCCGTTTTCCGGATGCGATGTCTCGTGCGGCGCTTCTTCTCGCGCGGTGCGTTCCCAGACCGTTTTTCCGGTCGCGCGATCGATCGCGAGGACGAGGAACTTATGCACGGACGGCGAGGCGCCGTGCGGTTTGTGTGACGCCTCGAGCGCTTCACCAGCGGGGACGGCGGTCAGCACGTAGACCCGATCGCCCCAGACAACCGGCGAGGCGGATCCTCGCCCGGGAATCTCCACCTTCCAACGGATATTCTTCGTGTCGCTCCACGCGACCGGAGGCGTCGCCGTTTTCGAGACCCCCGTCGCGTACGGACCGCGCCACTGCGGCCAGAAGCGCTCAGTGGGTGATGAGGTCGGTTTGGATTGGGGAATCGCGGCGCCGAGCGCGACCGCACACAGCGCCAGCCTGATCAAAGGCACAAGCATAGGGGCTTGTACCATGACCAGCGACAAGGGACAAGGCACAGCGCCTGGGGCCGGAGCGAGGGGCAAGAGGGAAGCGCCGCGAAGCGGCGCCCCCGAGCGGTGAGAAAAGCTGACGCGGGACGGGCACTGCTAATCGCTGATTGATTCCGCAACCAGCATTCAGCACTCGACATTCAGCATTCGTTAAAGCGGCCGCTGATCGCTCTGCGACAAACTGACGTTGAGCGTGACTGTTTCTCCGCCTCGAACCCGCACGGTCGACGTGTAAGTACGGAAGCCGGCTTTACGGACCTCGACGCGATGGACGCCATCCGTGAGTTGGACGAGCACGCGGTCACCATTCGACGCTTCCCAGCGCTCGCCATCAATCCACACTTCGGCATCGGTGGGTTGGACGCGAATCGCCACGGCGCCAAACCGATCGCCGCCGCCCGGCTGGATCTGCACACTGTTGTCAGGACTGCGATCGCGCGGGTAGGCTGGCGGTGGCGCCATGCCACCAGGCGGTGAGTTCTGTGACTGCGAACGCGGCGACGGCACCGGCCGCGGCTCGTCCTGTCCCGCCGGCAGCGCCTGCATCGTCTCCTTGATCTTGTACGACGACCACGGACGGAACAGCAGCCGCTGCGTAATGGTCCGATAACCTGCCTGGTAAATCGAGACTTCGTGTTCGCCAAGCGGCATGTGCAACCGCTGGAAGGTGCCGTCGAAATCATCAACTCCACCTACCAGGTAGCCGTCGACATAAACCTCCGCTGTGCGCGGCGTGACCTGAACCCGAAGATCGGCGGATGCATCCCAGTACCCGTATGCAGGGTATGGCCCATAGCCCGGGAATGGAGCGTAGGCGTAATACGGATACCCGTAAAAGCCGCTGTAGAATCCCCCGTAGCCCCACCAGAATGGGCTGTAGAAATACGGCGCACCGTAAAACGGATGGCCATAGCCCACGCCTATCCCGATACCCACCGACACGTGGGTGTGTCTCCCGTGCCACTGCGCAGAAGCCTTGACCGGCCACAGCGTCACGGCAGCGGCAGTGATGATGGCTGGAGCAAGAAGCACGACGCGTCTGGGATTCACGATACCCTCCGAGCGAACAGTTGGCAGGCGTACGTCGAACAAGCAATCCAAATACCACGAATGGGTCCGTGAATTTGCTGAAAACTGCGATTGACGTCCGAAAAACCGTCACCGTTCGCGCACACGAGCTGTCGAATTGGAGGACGGCCGTCCAATTGACGAAGCCATGGCACCGGGATGAAAAAACGGTGGCATGGCCAAACGAGAGCCGACTCGGCGCTAGACTGGAACCGTGACACCTGCAGAATCGCCCCAGACCGATGCCCAGTCGCGGGGCCGTGTCCTCGTCGTCGAGGACGATGCGCACATTCGCGATCTTGTGGTGCTGCATTTGCAGCTCGAAGGGTTGACCGTCGTCGCTGTCGGTGATGGCACCTCGGGCCTGCGCCTCGCGAAAGCCGACCCGTTCGACTTGCTGATCCTCGACGTGATGCTGCCCCAGCTCGATGGGGTGACGGTCTGCCGTGCCGTGCGACGGGAATCGCTGAACGGCGACGTTCCCATTCTGATGCTCACGGCTCGCCGCGAGGAGTCGGACAAGGTCCTCGGGCTCGAGAGCGGCGCTGACGACTACCTGACCAAGCCGTTTGGGATTCGCGAATTCATCGCCCGCGTGCGGGCACTCCTGCGCCGGCGCCCGTCGCAGGCACCTAGTCATGCGGCGGCGGTGACCGCCGGCGGGTTGACCGTGGACCCGGCGCGGCGTCACGCGCGACTCCTGGATCGCGAGATCGAGTTGACCGCGCACGAATTCGATTTGCTCTACTTGCTCGCAACCAATCGCGGCATCGTGTTCAGCCGTGACGCGCTGATGCAGAAAGTCTGGGGAGGCGACACGCACATTACCGAGCGGAGCGTCGATACGCTGGTGAAACGCGTCCGCCGCAAGATTGAGGAGGACCCCGCCGAACCGAGGTTCGTTTTGACCGTGTGGGGCACGGGATACAAGTTCGCCGATGTCTGATCCTGTCTGGTATCGCAGCATCTATTGGCGGATCGCGTTCGGCTTCATCGCGATGCTGGCGGTCCTGCTCCTCTCGCAGGGGCTGCTCTTCCTGTGGCTGACCGATCGCATCTTCGGCGCAGCGCCGCGGACGCCGGCGCAGCTGGCCGCGAGCGTCGCCGAAGAACTGGGAACCGAACTGCAGCAACATCCCGACACTGATCTCGAAGCATTCGTCCGCAATCACTTCTCGCATATCTATCAGCCGTTTCTCGTCGTGCTGACCAACGGCCAGCGCGCATCCAATCGGCCCAGCGGCTTGCCACCGGAGTTCGGCCGAGCCGTCCAGGGGCGTCTTCGCGGGGAAATGTTTGGCGGCGGACGATTCGGCGAGCCGGGCTTCCGCGGGCCCGGCGGAATGCCTGGAGGGCCGACCGGCGATCCCGGACGCACGGACGCACCTCCTCCCAGGCCCCAGACGGGAGACGGCACAACCGCCCCCGCGATCGAGCCGCGTACGTTCCCGGGTGGACCTGGGGGTCCCGGGCCCGGCGGCCCCGGACCCGGCGGTGGATTCGGACGGCGCGGAGGCCCGAGGTTTCCGATTGAATACGCGACGATCATGGCCGGCGACCGCCAGGCCGGCATCGTCGCGGTTCCATCAAACCCGCCACCAGTTTCGGTTGCGCTCTGGGAACTTGGGCCGACACTGACATGGGTCGGCATCGGCCTCCTCGCAATCGGGACGACGCTGACGGCATTGTTCGTCTTCAGGCCCGTGCACAAGCGGCTGAGAACGCTGGAACACGCCGCTCGCGCGCTCGGCGAAGGGCGCACCGACGTCCGCGCGACGGAAACCGGCGGCGACGAAGTCAGCTCACTCGCCCGAACGTTCAACCGGATGGCGATGGATCTCGACAGCCGCGCGACTGCCCTGGCGGCGTCCGATCGGACGCGCCGTCAGCTTCTCGCCGACGTCTCGCACGAGCTGATGACGCCGTTGTCGGCCATTCGCGGCTACGTCGAGACCCTCGGCATGGCCGATCTCCCGATCGATCAGGACACCCGCAGGCGCTACCTCGACATCGTCGAACAGGAGACCCATAAGCTGGAGGCGATCATCGGCGACCTGCTCGATCTCGCGCGCCTCGAGGGGGGCGGCGATCGAATCCACGCCGAGCCGGTAGCGGTCGCCGATCTGTTCAAGCGGATCTCAGATCGTCATGAACCTTCCCTTCGCGATCGGAATCTTTCGCTCGAAACCGAAATCGCGAAAGACACGCCGCAGATCCGCGGCGACGCGGGCCGGCTCGAACAGGCGCTGCAGAATCTCGCCGCCAACGCCATTCGTCACACACCCGAAGGCGGCCGCGTGCGGCTGGCCGCCGCTCCCGCCGAGGACGGCGTGCGGATAACCGTTCGCGATACCGGCCCGGGGATTCCTCCTGAACACCTGCCACGCGTCTTCGATCGGTTCTACAAGGTTGATGCGGCACGCGCCGGCACCGCCGTCCCATCCGGCAGTGGGCTGGGTCTGTCGATCGTCAGAGCCATCATCGAACGTCACGGCGGCACCGTCACCGCCGCGAACAGCTCCGACGGTGGCGCACTGTTCGAGCTCCATCTGCCAGCGGCCTAACTGAATCCCTCATCACTAATCACTGATCCTGAATCGGACAATCCCTAATCCTCGAATCCCGAATCCTCGAATCCCAAGGATCGGGGATTCGGGATCAGTGATCAGCGATGAGGGATTCGCCGCGGTCACACTTTTGTCATAAGCGTGCCCCTCAGCGGCCATATCCCGCCCGTATCTGACAGCAAGTCCCCCGCGACATCAGCGGGATCGATTGGCTCGTCAAGACCGGGAGGGAGTCAATGTTTACGCCCTTCTGGCGTTCCCGGCCGCCGGGATCGTCGGCTATACCGGCAGTGCAATGGTGACGAGCGTCCGGTCGGAGTCGGCGCCAATCACGTCGCCGGCGCCCACCCCGGTCAACGACAACAAACCCTCGTCGTCCGATCAAGACGACGACCAGAATCCGCCACGTGAAGACCGTCACGTGATGCGCAACGTTTGAGACACCGTTCGAAGGAGACCGTTATGCTTTCCATGAATCGCATCGCCCTCGCGCTCGGCTTGCTGCTCGGGGCGTCGGTTGCCGTCACCACGTTGTCGACTGGGTCGAGTGGCAAGATGTCCGCCACGTTCAACGGAACAGTCGCGCGCGAAAGCGTCAGCTCGCACAGCTTCACCGTCGAGCGTGAAGGCGCCGTCGAGGTCAAGTTGACCGCGCTGCACCTTGGATCAGATCAGGGCAAGGAGATCGGCCTCGGTCTGGGAACGCCGACGGCGGCTGGCAATTGCGCGCTGGTCGAAGCGGCTGATTCAACCCGAGTCAGCGGAGAGATCAGCGGCACCCTGCAGAAGGGCACCTACTGCGTCGCGGTGTACGATTCCGGCGACGTCGAGGCAGAACCGGTCAACTACACTGTCAGCGTCACCGAGGAATAGGTACGATAGGTCTCCTGAAAGGCTGGCAACCTTGAAGGCTCCGCTACCGGTCCGGTCACGATAGGCAGGGCCTTCAGGGCGGTCGGAAAGCGTGATCGCCTCACTGAACAAACATGCCACAGGCAATTGACTCAGGTACAGTGAGTTACAGGCAATTGTTGAAATAAAACCATTAAACGATCATTTGTCGGCGAGCGTAATCTGGAACTGATGGCGGCACCGAGAATCCGGAAGCAGTCGAGTCCGACGAATCGCCGAGACGACAGCGCCGCCCGCATGGCGCGCGTCGCGATCATCGCAATGTGCGGTGCACTCGCGTTCGGGTGGCGAGGGCCGGTCGACGCCTGGCAGCAGGGCGAGGGCACGTGCCGCATCAGCGGCAAGGCGGTGAGCGGCGCCGCTCCTCTTCCAGGCGTATCCGTGCTCGTGAAAAGCGCCGGCGCGGTGAAGGCGGCGACATCAACCGACCCCGACGGCACCTACCGCGTCGCTGTTACGTTCGGAACCTACGATTTCTCAGCAGAGCTCACCGGCTTCACCGCCGTCTCCCGATCGATCACGATCGCTGGAGCGCCGTGCGATCAGACCATTGATTTCGAGCTGGCGCTTGCGCCGCGCGTGCCGATTGCGCCGACGCAGCCTGGCGCTGCGCCGGCGGCGGCAGCGCCCGCGCCAGGCCGCGGTGGCGCGCCGCAGCAGTCGGCTCCGGCAGCCCCAACCGCAAACGGGGCACGGGGACAGCGATTCGAAACGCTGAACGTGCAGACGCAGGAGGCGGCGTCCGCCGCGGTGGAGACCACCGAAGCGACGGATGCGGCCGCTCGCCTGCTCCTGCCGCCCGGCTTCTCTGCTGAAGGGCCGACTGAAGCAGTCGCGATCAACGGGAACATGGCCAGCCTCGATCGCGGCATGATGGCCGATCGCCTGGAGGCCATCGGGCGCGGCGAATTCAATCCGGCCACCGGCGAATTCGCGCAGGGATTCGGCCCCGGCGGCCGAGGCTTCGACGGCCAGGGGTTCGGCGGACGCGGCCAGTTCGGCGGACCTGGTGGTGGTGGCCCCGGTGGCCCGGCGGGACGCGGCGGACCGGGCGGACCGGGTCGCGGCGATTTCGTGCTCGGCGGTCGCGGACGCGGGCAAAGCGTCTACAACGCTCAGTCGAACTACTCCTTTGGCGGCTCGGCCCTCGACGCCCAGCCGTACGAACTTCATCCTGGATCGTCGGCGCAGCAGAAGCCGTACTCGAGGCAAGGGTTCGGCGTGACGCTTGGCGGGCCGGTCAGAATCCCGGGGATCTATAAAGGTGACCGCCGCACGAACTTCACGGCCAGTTACTCGGGCACGCGCGGGGGCGATCTCTTCGATCAGTACGCAACCGTGCCGACCGAGGCAATGCGCGCCGGTGATTTCTCGTCGATTGTCAGTCCGCTGATCGATCCCGCATCGGGTCTGCCATTTGACGACAACCTGATTCCCGCGTCGCGTCTCAATCCTGGCTCAATCGATCTCCTCCGATTCATCCCACTACCCAACCTGGGCGGAATCGATCGCAACTTCCACTACGTCACGACGAACGTGTCAACCGGCGACAACGTGAGCCTGCGCGTGACGCACAGCTTCACGCAGAACGCGGGACGCGGCGGTCCGGGCGGACGCGGCGGTGGCGGCGGCGGGCGCGGCGGACCTGGCGGATTCGGAGGAGCCGCCGGCCGAGGACGCGGGCAGCAGCGCACCAGCGTCAACATGACGGCGCAGCTGCAGTACCGGCGCAACGTCAACGATCAGAACAACGTCTTTCCAGAACTCAGCGGAGAGGGCACCGGATCGGCCTTCACACTGCCGGTCACGCTCAACATTCAGCATCGCCGCTCGATGCACAGCATCAACGTCAACTACTCGCGCACCGAGTCGCAATCGAGAAATCAGTACGCCTACGTTGAAAACGTCGCCGGCGACGCCGGCATCACCGGTGTGGCGACCGATCCGTTTGATTGGGGCGTCCCTCAGCTGTCGTTCTCGACGTTTACCGGCGTTCGCGACGTCACGCCGTCGCGGCGGACGGATCGGCGATTCCAACTCGGTTACCAGTGGACGCGTCCGGTCAAGACCAAGCACACGATGCATTTTGGGGCCGACTCACGCTTCGACGAATCGGACAACCAGACCGACAGCAACGCGCGCGGCTCATTCGTGTTCACGGGACTGTACTCGTCCGGCGGTCGAACCACGGTTCGCGGCGGCTCACTCGACTTCGCGGACTTTCTGCTTGGCCTGCCGCAGCAGGCGTCGGTTCAGTACGGCCCGGGCAATGTGCGCATGTCCGGCAAGTCGCTCGATGCCTACTGGCAGGACGACTGGCGATGGAGCAGCAAGCTGACACTGAATCTCGGGCTGCGCTATGAGCTGATCTGGCCGTACTACGAACAGTCGGGGCAGATGGTGAATCTCGATGTCACGCCCGACTTCACGGCCGCCGTTCCAGTCATCTCCGGTCAGAGCGGTCCTTTCACCGGGTCGTTTCCGAAGCAGTTGATGGACGCCGACACCAACAACCTGGCGCCGCGCATCGGGTTCGCCTGGCGGATGAAACCCGGCACGATTCTGCGCGGTGGCTATGGCATCAGCTATAACTCCGGCTCGTACGCCTCGATCGCCCGCCAGCTGTCGGGCCAGGCGCCCTTTGCCACCACGAACAACAACATCGGTACGTTCCTGACCCCGCTGACCCTCCAGGATCCGTTCGCGGGCGTCCCGACCAGCGAAACGACACAGAACTATGGGGTCGACAAGAGCTACGCGCTCGGGCGGGTGCAAACGGCGAACGCCGATTTTTCGAAGGACCTGCACCAGGTGTGGAACGTGGGCGCCGGCTATACCGAGACGCGCGGCGCGAATCTCGACATCGTCCGCGCGCCGAATCGCGGCCCCGATGGCCTGCGAATCCCTGACGTCCAGCCGTTCCTCTGGCAGACGTCCGAAGGCGAATCGATCCTCCACGCGGCGACCTTCCGGTTGTCCCGCCGGCCGGTCAAGGGGATTGGCTTCGGCGTGAACTACATGCTGGCCAAGTCGCGCGACGACGCGTCGAACATTGGCGGCGGCGGGACGACGGTTGCGCAGGACGATCAGAATCTCGCGGCCGAGTGGGCGCGGTCGAGTTTCGATCGACGCCACCAGCTGTCGGCGAACGGCACGATCGAGCTTCCGTTCGGGCCGAATCGCAAATGGGCCAATCAGCCCGGCGTCCGTCAAGCGATCCTGCGTGACTGGCGGGTGGCGACGACGTTCACATGGCAGTCGGGGACGCCGTATACACCC
>JBKPNQ010000288.1:0-27615 GCA_046732715.1 Acidobacteriota bacterium
CCGCTCATCGTCCCAGCGCACACCGGGCGGCGTCTGATACTGAGCCGATGCCCGAAGTGAGCCGTGACGCAGAATGTATTCCCGGCACGCCGAGGCAAACGGGATCGCGGGATCGATCGCCTCACGCAACGTCGTCCGCAGCGTCAGCGCGGCAGACTCCACCAGTTTCCCCACAACCATGCAGGTGCGTGAGGCCACGGTCGGGCCGCTGTTCGGCACAGCGGAGGTATCCGGCTGCGCGATGTCGATGTCGCTCACGTCGAGCTGCAGTGCCTCGGCGGCAATCTGCGAGAAGACCGTATTGGTTCCCTGACCGATCTCGGTGCAGGACGTGAGCACGCGGACGCGGCCTTCGGCCGTCGCTTCGATCGTGACGATTGACCCGAGATGGTCCTCGCCGGAGCCGGTGAAGCCCGCCCCGTGCATGAACGCCGCGACTCCGATGCCGCGTTTCACGGCCGCCCCTGGATTGGAGCGATCGAATCGCGTGCGTTTGGCGCGGTACTCCGAGGCCTCGAGCGCGCGATCGAGCAAGCGCGACAGGTCGAGTGGATCGCGCATCACCTGCCCGACCGCACTGGTCTGGCCAGTCTGAATGAAGTTGCGCCGGCGAAACTCGTCCGGTTGAAGATCGAGAGTCCCGGCAATTCGATCCATGTGCCGTTCGAGCGCGAAGATGCTCTGCGGCGCCCCGAAACCGCGAAAAGCCCCATGCGGCGGAGTGTTGGTGGCAACGGCGCGGCTTCGCACCCGTACGTTGGGACAGAAATAGGGTCCCGTGGAATGAATTGTCCCCCGGGAGAGCACCACGGGCGACAGGGTGGCATACGCACCGCCATCGATGACGAAGTCGATGTCCATGGCGAGCAGCCGTCCATCACGTGACACGGCGGTGCGGTGACGCGTGCGGGACGGATGCCGCTTCGTCGTCGCCACCATGTCTTCAGCCCGGTCGTAAACCATCTTCACCGGCCGACCGGCTTTCCAGGCCAGCAAGGCAGCGTGGCCAGCGATGATTGACGGGTACTCTTCCTTGCCGCCGAACCCACCACCGGTTTCCATCTGAACCACGCGAATCTTCGCGTCGGGCAGATTGAAGAGCCGCGAAAGCGCCTTGTGGACATAGTACGGGCACTGCATCGAGCCCCAGACGGTCACGCCCTGGTCATGGCTCGCCACTGCCAGCATGCCATTCGGTTCGATGTACAGCTGCTCCTGCGCGCCGGTCTCGTAGTCGCCTTCGACGATGGTATCGGCGGTCACGAAAGCGGCTTCGACATCGCCTCGGGCGACCTCGTACTTCTTGAAGGTGTTGTCCTCGCCCCAGATGATTTCCGGTCCCTGCAGGGCAGCTTCGGCAGTGAAGACAGCCGGCAGCGGATCGATCTCGATGGTGACGGCGCGGCGAGCTTCCTCAAGAAGGGAACGATCGGAATGCGCGAGGAGCACGATGGGCTCCTCGCGGTGATTCACACGAACGTCGGCAAGGCAAGGTTGGTCGTCGATGATGAGGGCAATCAGGTTGGCCCCGGGGATATCGGCGGCCGTCACGACCGTGAACTCGTCCCACGGGATCCCGTTGCGGTAATGGATCGCCTTGATCAGGCCGCGCGGGGCAGGGCTTCGGACCGTAACCCCGTGAAGCATACCCGGAAGGAACAGGTCGTCGACGTATCGGGACTGCCCCGTCACCTTCGCACGACCTTCCTTCCGCGCGACCGGGCGGCCGATGGACATACTGCATTCTAGCCTTGGCCTCCCGCATCGCGGCTGCTCGATCGCAGCCCCTCCTACCTCGGTCCGAACCCCTCTCGATATCCGAGCCGGAACCCGGCGCGATAGCCGGATTGGTAGTCGCCGCGCGCGCCTAAATCCGCCGAGTATCCAGAGTCAGCCTGTTCCAGCTCCCGCTGTCCCTCGAGATCCCAGTGGCCGCCGTTGACCCCCTTGTCTTCCTTGCCGGCCTGGCGTCCTTCTGTTCTCCCGCGCTCGTAGCCTGCCTGATAGGCCCGCGTCGTGTTCCGCGATTCGACCGTCCCTGAGGTTCCCACCGGGCCGGCGACGCTCAGAAACTCGTCGCGCGTCACGATGCCGTCGCCGTTCTCGTCCATCCGTTTGAATGCCGCGGTGCCGCCGGTCCATTCATTGCGCGCGACCTGACCGTCACCATTCCGATCGGCGCGATCGAATCGGGCCAGCAGTTCTTCACGGCGCGAACCATCACGACGATTGGGCACGCTCCGCGGCCACACTTCTTCACCCGAGAGGACGCCGTCGTGGTTCAGATCGTGCTCACGAAATGACTGAGCGCTCCCGCGCCACTCCTCACGCGTGATCACGCCGTCGTTGTCGGTGTCCATCTCGCGAAATCTCATCTGGGTTCGATCGTCATCGCGCTGGCCATTCGCGCGGCCGTTACCGTTGCCGTTCCCCTGTGCATATGCCGCCGCTGGTATCATGACGGCGCTGAGAGCGAGCGCCGCGATTGTGCGCTTCTGCATCTGTCGCCTCCACTGGGTTCCGCCTTCGCGACACGCTCACTGTGCCGCGTCGGCGGGACAGGTTATTGAAACGTCTGACAGGCGTCTGGCGTGCCGTTGTCGAATCCGCGGCGAAGCCACGTGACTCGTTGTTCCGACGTTCCGTGAGTGAACTTGTCCGGGAAGACGCGCCCGCTGGACATTCGCTGGATGCGGTCGTCTCCGATCGCGGCTGCGGCCCGCAATCCTTCTTCCAAATCGCCCGGTTCCAGCTCCATCAGCCCCTTGTCGCCCCGTCCGACCTTGTTGGTCGCGTGGGCCCACACGCCCGCCAGGCAGTCGGCCTGGAGCTCGAGACGAACCGACAGCTGGTTCGCAGCGCCGGGATCCTGAGACTGCAGCCGCCGCATCTGAGCATCGATGCCGAGAAGGTTCTGGACGTGGTGGCCAACTTCGTGTGCGAGCACGTACGCCTCAGCGAAGTCGCCGGACGCGCCGAACTTGCTGCGAAGTTCGTTGAAGAACCCGAGGTCGAGGTAGACGTAGTGATCGCCGGGACAATAAAACGGACCGCTGGCAGATTCCGCAAACCCGCACGCTGACCGGATCGCGTCGCGGAACACTCGTACCTTCGTCGGCTGGTAACGACTGCCGAGAAGCTGCTGCCAGGTGACCTGCGTGTCGTCCATGACGGCGCCGACAAAGTCCATCTCCTTCTCTTCCTCTGGCGTCGTCGCAACACTTCCGGACGTGCCGACAGAGTCAGATGGCGGACCGCCGCCGGATCCGACGAGTGACAGAAAGTCGACACCGGTTGCCCAACTGAGAAGCAGCAGCACCAGCAGGCCGCCGATTCCCAGTCCGCCGGCCTTCATGCCGACACCGGAACGCCCCCGCAGATCTTCGACGTTGCCCCTGTCACCAGGCGTCCACCTCATCGGTGCACCCTCCCTCCCAAAGATCAGTGCAAGAACCGGGACCGGTAGGCCGGCTCGGCAATTCGAAGCTACAGCCCTATCGCTTTATAAGTCGATGCGCTGCGCAACGGCGGCGCGAGCAAGCCACACGAGCGTGCCACGCGAAAGGAGCGAGCCGACGAAGCGGCGCGCAAGAGAGCGTGCCCGCGAGTCCGAGGGGACGCCCTCGGATAAGTCTGGAACCGAACGTTCGATCCTATACCTTGATATGTCGCCATTTGCCCTGCTGGAAACGCAGGACGGAGAGGAGGCATCGAGTTGTGTGACCGACGAGAATGGCCGTCCAGACGCCGGATGCCTGCAGCTGGCCGGTGCGTTCCAGGAACAGGCAGATGCCGGGCGGCAGCAGCACCTGGGAGATCAAGGTGATGAAGAGCGGGCTTCGCGTATCGCCGGTTCCCTGGAGTCCACCGGTGTAAGTCAACGCCACGGTGATGAAGAGACCCGAGACGCTCAGGAATCGGAGCAGGCCGCGTCCGATTTGCACGACGGTCGGATCGTTCAGGCCGAACACGCCAAGCAATTGATCCGGGATGAGCAGAAACAGCGCGCCGATCGCGGCCGCGACGGCGAGGCCAAAGCGCGCCGCGAGGTGAACCGCACGCGCGCTGCGATCCGGGCGTCCGGCGCCCAGGTTCTGTCCCGCGATTGCGGCAGCGGCACCCATCAACCCGACCGAGGTCCACGTGATCAGCGAAAACAGCTCGGCGTATCCAACGGCGTAGGCCGCCTGCGCTTCCGCGCTGTCCTGAAGCGATCCGATGAACCGCAGCAGCATGACACCCGCCACGTTCATCGCAACTCCCTGAATGCCGGCAGGCAGCCCGAACCGAAAGAGCGAGCGAATGATCGTGAAGTCGGGAGCGTGCGACATCGTCCGCTCGAAGTGCACGACGAGGCGTCCGGCGAAGATCAGCCACAGGCCGACAGCCGAGACCGAGATGCTGGCAATCGCTGTTCCCATCGCGGCGCCGCGTGTGCCGAAAGCGGGAATCGGTCCGGCTCCACGGATCAGGATTACGTTCAGGACGAAGTTCAGGATCGTCATTGCAATCCCGAGCCGCAGCGGCGTCCGCGCGTCCCCGGCGGCGCGAAGCGCGCCGCCCAGCATGAAGAACATCAGCAGACCGATGCTGTACACAAACATGGTCTGCAGAAACGGAAGCGCCTCGGCGCGGACCGCTGGCGTTGCGTTGACGAGATCGAGCAGCGTCGGCGAGAGCACGTAACCGATCGGCGCGAGGATGCCGACTGCCAGCGCGACTGCGGTCAGGAACGCCTGGTAGACCGTGCGATTGACCGTGTCGTGGTCGTTCGCTCCGGCCGCGCGCGACACCAGCACGCCCATGCCGGTGAACAGGGAGCTGATAAAGACAATCACGACCAGAAAGATTTGCCAGCTCACGCCGATGGCCGCGTTACCGGTGTAACCGACGTAGTGGCCGACCAGCGCGTGATCGACGATACCCTGCAGTCCGCCGATGGCGTTCTGCAAAACGGTCGGCCAGGCGAGCTTCCACACCGCCGACGCGACGGGACCATCGATGAGAGAGCGATCGAAGGTCTGACGCTTCTTGCCTGAAACGGGCGGCGACGCCGCGGCCTCGATCGGAGCATGCGCCGCGTTTGCCGGAACGGCCGCAGCACCAGGGAGTTCAGTAGACAAGATCGCGGCGAATCATAACAGGTGGTCGTGTCAGCGCATCGACTTGATCGTGCGCCGTACTTCGGCATGCGCCATGACCACGGCCGGTTGGCGCTGCAGGGCGTCGTAGTAGCGACGATGAAATCCTTCGCCGGTTTCGGAGGCCGTCAGCAGCTTCTCGACCTGATCGATCAGCGCCGCCGCGTCGGCATCGGTTGCGGGGGAATCGGTCTCAACGGTTTCGTCGATGCGCACCACCAGCTCCGACAGCGAGTGAAGCCACGCAAACCACGGATCGTTGATCACGAGTTGAAGGAGCGAGGCGTTGGAGGCCACACGTCCGCGATCCATCTCGTACGATGCGCGCGTATCGTCCAGCAGCACCTTGTGGAGCTGGAGCAGTTTCCCGCGCAGCTCGCGCAGCCGAGTGCGATTCTGGTCGGTCATCGGCGCGTAAGCCGACGGCGGCGCAGCGAGCTGGGAACGGACCGCGGCCGTTTCGCGCAGCAGTGACTCGAGGTCCAACCGTTCGGTCACCATCTTCAGCGTGCCATCGGCTTCGCGCGGCCAGTCAGCCCGTGGACGATCCCAGTACAACTCGAGGCCATTGCCATCCGGATCGCGGAGGTAGAGCGCTTCGCTGACGCCGTGATCGCTCGCGCCATCGAGTGGCACGCGGGCGTCCCGTAAACGGCTCAACGCATCGCCAAGCGAGGCGCGATCCGGATATCGGATCGCAAAGTGGTAGAGGCCGGTGGTTCCGGGAGCGGGAGGCGCACCGTTGTGGCTCTCCCAGGTATTGAGTCCGATGTGGTGGTGATAGCCGCCGGCGCTGAGAAACGCCGCCGTGGTTCCCATGCGTTGCATCACGTCGAAACCCAGCACGCCTGAGTAGAAAGCCACGGCGCGGTCGAGATCCGACACCTTCAGGTGCACGTGTCCAATCTCGGTGCGGGGATCGAGCGGCTTTGCCATGGTCCATGATCGCGCACGGACGGGGGGGCAGATCAAGCGGGGTGGGACCGGCCGGCAAAACGGTGGCAGTTTTGCAATCGGCAGGACGGGGGAGGAAATGCAACATGGCTGAGGTATTCGTCGAGTTCTCCGAGCCAGTCATGGCGAAGGACGGCCGAACCTTTCACGCCCGCGCATGCGGGAGCGAAATGGATCGGCACCTCTGGCAGGGGTGGTTGGAGTTTGTCCCGACGGATGGTGGTGTGCCCGTCAGATCGAGCCGCGAAACGACTCAACCCAATCGTCAAGACGCGGAGTACTGGGCGACAGGATTGACGCCGGTTTATCTCGAGGGAGCGCTCGACCGCGCGCTCAACCCTCTCCCGCGTGCGACCTCGCCCATCGTTTCGAGCCCGATTTTCCCCGGACCAGCTCCGGAATCCGACGCACCGGCACCCGCTCACGAGAGCGTTCTCAATCCGTTCTCCGTCTACCGCAAGGGCGAGTCATTGTTACGGAGTCAGCTGGCCGCGTTGTCGGGCTGGCACCTCGTTAATATCATCGAGGCGTACGGCCTCAGCGAGCAGCGGATTTCCGATTTGGAAGCCACCCCAGCGTCTGTTCTCGTTGAGTTGATCGTGTCGACTGTTCGAGAACGGGCAGCGACGACCGCCGATAGGTAGACACATCCCGGCCCGGAGGCAGCCGGCGCGTCTCAATTTCAGTCAGCGGCGGAAATTTTTTCCGGGTCAGGCGGCGGGCGGGGCGAGGAGTCGGCTTAATTCAGAGACGATCCGTTGGGGGTCGCAGGGCTTTCCGATGAGGGCATCGGCCCCCGCCGCGTCCGCGGCATGCCGAAATCCATCCGTCACAGAGGCCGAAACCACCAGGACGCGGACGTTCTTGGTACGCGCATCTGCCTTGATTTCCCGGGTCAGCGTCCAGCCGTCAACCCTGGGCATCTGCACATCCATCAGCACGGCCGCAGGCGTAGCGGCCGCCAGGAGGGACCGGAGCTCCCCCGCGTCGGCCGCCGTCTGCACGTCGAAGCCCGACTCTCGCAGATACTCCGCAAAACCTTCACGGGTATCGACGTGGTCGTCGACGACGAAACAGAGGGCCATATCGCCGTGCCCTGCAAAGACCGCTCCCATGAGAAACTATGCCGCTACCCCTTTTTCCTTAACCCTTGAGGAGTTGTCGATGTCCGTGAATGCGAGACGATATCAGGCCACGGTTGTCCTCACTGCCGCTGTTGTCGCAGCGACCGTCGTCGCCGGGGCTGCGCAACAGAAGGAGCGCAGCGCGGTTTCAGATAAATACAAGTGGGACCTCACCCAGATCTATCCGACCGATCAGGCCTGGCGGGCTGCCAAGGACAAACTCGTCACCGAGCTGCCGGCGGTTCGCACGTTTCGTGGAACGCTGGGGTCATCGGCGTCGAAGCTCGCCGAGGCGCTTGAGCTATCAAGTCGATTGTCGAAGGAATTCAGCCGCCTCTACGTCTACGCCAGCATGATGTCCGACCAGGACACACGCGTCAGCACGTACCAAGGCATGCAGCAGGAAATGGCGCAGGTTGGTGCGACGTTTGGCGCGGAAACGTCGTATATGGAGCCGGAGATTCTAAAGCTCGACACGTCCAAGGTGGAGTCGTTCATCTCCAGCGAGCCTCGCCTCAAGGTCTACACCTTCTATCTGCACGATATCCTCCGACGCCGCGCGCACACCCTCAGCGACAGCGAGGAGAAGCTTCTCGCCAGTTCGTCCATTGTCGCCAGCGCGTCGTCGGACACCTACGGGATTCTGTCGGATGCTGACTTTCCCCATCCGACGGTCACGCTCAGCGACGGCAAGAGCGTCAAGCTCGATAGCTCGGCGTTCAATCTGTATCGAGCAGTGCCCAATCGTGGCGATCGCGAGAAGGTGATGTCCTCCTTCTTCGGCTCGCTGGGCGCCTTCCGGGCGACGTTCGGATCAACGCTGAACGGAGAGGTACAGTCGGATGTGTTCTATGCGAAGGCGCGAAACTACACGAACGCGCTGGAGCGAGCGCTCGACGCCGCCAACATTCCGACGACGGTGTACATGCGCCTGATCGACGGTGTGAACCGCGGCCTGCCAACGTTCCATCGCTATCTGAATCTGCGCAAGAAGATGATGGGCGTGTCGGAGCTGCACTACTACGATCTCTATGCGCCACTCGTCGCCTCGGTCGATCTGACCTACACCGTGGACGAAGGCGAAAAACAAGTCCTCGAGGCGCTCAAACCGCTCGGCCCTGACTATGCCGCGGCGGCAAACCGCGCATTCAACGAACGCTGGATCGATATGTAGCCCACTCCGGGCAAGCGTTCGGGCGCGTATTCAAATGGCGGGGCGTACGACGTTCATCCGTACATGCTGATCAACTACAACGGCAAGTACACCGACGTCAGCACGATTGCTCACGAACTGGGACACACGATGCAGTCCTATCTGTCGAACAAGACGCAGCCATATCCGCTGGCGGACTATCCGATCTTCGTCGCAGAAGTGGCATCGACCTTCAACGAGGCACTCCTCATCGATTACATGCTGAAGACGATCAAGGATGATGCGACCAAGCTGTCGCTGCTTGGCAACTACCTCGAGGGCATCAAGGGGACGGTGTTCCGGCAGACGCAGTTCGCGGAGTTCGAGCTTCGCGCCCACGAAATGGCTGAAAAGGGAGAGCCGCTGACCGGTGACGCGCTCTCCAAACTCTATGCGGAGATCACGAAGAAGTATTACGGGCACGACAAAGGCGTCTGCGTCGTGGACGACTACATTCAATATGAATGGTCGTTCATTCCCCATTTCTACCGGAACTTCTACGTGTATCAGTACGCGACGTCGTTCACGGCGTCGGCGGCGTTGTCGGAAAAAGTCCTCGCTGGCGATCAAGCAGCGACCAAGCGTTATCTGACGTTTCTCAGCTCCGGCGGTTCGAAATATCCGATCGACTTGCTGAAGGACGCCGGCGTCGACATGACCAGCGACGAGCCGCTCAATCTCACGCTGCAGAAAATGAATCGCGTGATGGACGAGATGGAAAAGCTCATCGCAAAGCTGCCGGCCAAGTAAGCGGGAATGACGCGTGCCGTGCCGTCGTGGCGCTGGTCATTCTGTGTTGTCTCCACACCCTGTGGCTTCCGCCTTTAGGCGGACGCACCTTGTCAGGCGGGAGCACCTTGTCTGCTGGAAGCGCGAGTCCCGTAACAGGCTGGCCGGCGGTCGAACAGGTCTTTCATCAACAGGTCCAGGCGGCGGGGATCGTCGGCAGCAGCGTCCTGCTCCTGCGTGACGGGTCGATCGCCGCGACCGCCACCGACGGCTATCAAGACCTCGCGACCAAACGCGGAGTCGACGCGGACACGATCTTTCATTGGGCGTCCATCACCAAGACGTTCACGGGGATCGCGATCATGCAGCTGCGCGATCGCGGCAGGGTGAAACTCGACGACCCCGTCGTCAAGTACGTGCCGGAGTTTCAGCGGATTCACAATCCGTTCGGCGACGTGTCGCAGGTCACCATCCGGCACCTGATGACGCACAGCTCCGGGCTGCGTGCCCCAACCTGGCCGTGGGGCGGCGATCAACCGTGGCACCCGTTCGAGCCGACCGACTGGGAACAGCTGGTCGCCATGCTGCCGTACACGCAACTGAATTCTGCTCCCGGCACGAAGTACAGCTACTCGAACCCCGGTGTGATATTTCTCGGCCGAATCATCCAGCTACTGTCGGGCGACGACTATGAGGTCTACATCGCCAAGAACGTCCTCATGCCGCTCGACATGCGCTCCTCGTTCTTCGACCGTGCGCCCTACCATCTGCTGCCCCATCGCTCACACAGCTATTTCCGATCGGACGACGTTCTGGCAGAGGCGCTGTTCGACTTTGATACGGGAATCACCGTGTCAAATGGAGGGCTGAACGCTCCGCTCGGCGATATGGCGAAGTATCTCGCCTTTCTCACAGCCGATCGCCAGACGCCGTTGTATGAAGGCATCCTGAAGCGAGCGTCGCTCGAAGAGATGTGGAAGCCTCAGATCACCGCGACCGATGGCGAGGGAGCCACCGGTGCGAACGCGCAGGCCGGCCTCTCATTCTTCCTGGAGCGGCACGGGGACGTCGACTTCGTCGCGCACAGCGGCGATCAGAACGGCTTCATCTCGCACCTGTACGTGCACGTCCCGTCACGCACGGCCTACGTCGTGTCGTTCAACACCGACGTCGCGCCATCGAAGATCAACTCGGACCGGCCGTCGACACGTCAGGTCGACGCGGCGGTACGCGACGCGATCATCCGGGAGATGATCGCGCGTTGAGGTGCCCGAACAAGAAGTGGACTGCGGAGGCAGTCCTGACGATCAGTCGGCGCGAGCGACGAGCGACGCTTCGACAGGCTCAGGGCCGTCCTGAGCGAAGTCGAAGGACGAGCGCTGGCATGCGCTGGGGGTTGGGGCCCCAGCGCAAAGTCAGAAACGCCTCGCGCCGCCGCTCAAGACGCCAGCTGCAGCTTCGAGTTGGAGCGCGCCTTGGTCGTCTGCGCCTTGCCGTTGAACACTGCGCCGTCGTCCAGGCGAATGGCAGCGGCGACGATTTCCCCGTCGACGTGGGCCGTGCGCTGCAGCTCGATGGTCTCGGCGGCACTCATCGTTCCCGACACCTGCCCGCCGACGACGATGACACGCGCGTCGATGTCAGCCTCCAGCGCGGCGCCAGGCCGGACAGTAACCGAGTGCTTCTCAACTGAAATCGAGCCCTCCACCCGCCCGGCGATGACCACGTTCTCGTCAGCGGTGAGGTCTCCCTTAATCACGATCGACGCGCCAATCTCTGCGATCCGTTCCATGTCGCCCCCAAGTCGAAAGGTTGAGCGCTCGGCGTGTCGCAATTACCGTTCCTTCTGAAATTCTGGGCAACTCGGTACCGTGGCTGACAGAATTCGCCTGGTGTCCTGACAATTTCCGCGCGTCGATTACAATTCGGGATCTTTCCGTGGCGAACGAATGGCGTCCGTCGAGAACGCTCATCATGTCAAAACGTAAACCTGCATCTCGCACCGGCATGAAGTCCTTGGCTTCGAGCGGCGGGTTCGAAACGTTCGTGATCGATCAGCTGTCGGGACTCGGTGAAGTGCTGCCGCGCAAGATGTTTGGCGGGGTCGGTCTCTATTGCGATGGGCTCTTCTTCGCGTTGATCGCACGCGATGAGCTGTATTTGAAGGTGGACGACCAGACGCGACCATTCTTCGAGGCTGCGGTTTCAAGGGCGTTCCGCCCGTACGACGATCGGCCGGCCACCATGCAGTACTATTCGGTCCCGCTCGCCGTGCTCGAAAGCGCCCCGGAGCTGGTTGGATGGGCGCGCCGGGCACTTGGCACGGCTTCCAGAGCGGCCGATCACGCCGGCAAGCCCGGAAAAGGTACCCGCATCAGACCGGAAAAAACATCCCCGGCCACGCCCAAATCGGGCTAGAGTGTTCTTCGGAACCCCCGCATCAACCGCGTCGTTTATTCCGTCAGGAGCAGCGGACCCATGCGTTCCTCGCTACTTGTTGGTTTCTGCGCCGCGTTCATTTCGGGAGGCGTGCTGGCCCAGCAGCCGGAGCCGACCGCGCCGCAAGCGACAGCAGTCGCCGCCACACCGAAGCTTACTGACGCGCAGATAGAAGATTTCCTGTTGCACGCGAGGGTGACCAAGACCAAGGGGGCGAAAAAGGGGGTCACGGCGACACTGCGCGCAACCTTGACCGACGGCAAATTGACCCATGACGCTCAGATCCAGAACATCGACGAGCGTCAACAGGTATTCACCGGTTCTGGTGGCACGACCGAGTTCGACTTTCGCGACAGCTGGTCATTCAATGTCGCGGGATACCGGGTCGATCGACTGATCGGCATGAATATGGTTCCTGTCTCCGTCGAGCGGAAATGGAACTACAAGGACGCTGCGTTCACCTGGTGGATCGACGACGTGATGATGGATGAAGAGTCGCGGCTGAAGAACAAGACCGAACCTCCGAACACCGAGGTGTGGAATCAACAGATGCAGATGATCCGCGTCTTCGACGAGCTCATCGCGAACGTCGATCGGAACCTGGGCAATCTGATGATCACCAAGGACTGGCGGCTCTGGCCGATCGATCACACGCGCGCGTTCAGAACCAACAAGGATCTGAAGAAACCACTCAATGTGACGCACGCGGATCGGGCAGTGGTGGAACGGATGAAAACGCTCGACAAGGCATCGCTCCAGAAGACGACGTCCAAGTACCTCACGACCTTTCAAATCGATGCGCTGCTTGCGAGACGCGACGCGATCGCCAAACGGTTGGATTCCATCGGTCCAGGAGCGCTCTACGACCGGACTGGGTGGTAGCACGCGAAAGCGTGCAGAAGTGTGCACAGGCTGGAGAGCAGGAGGGCTAGTGCCGATAGAGACGGGCACAGCCCATGATCTGGTTCTTCACGCGGGGCAGTGCGCAGATCGACATCGAAGTCCGTCGCATCATCAACCCCGACGGCTACGAGCTGGTCGTCGACTACTCCGATGGTTCCGAGAATACGGAGATCTACACCAACCCGCGAAAGCTGGTCCGGCGGACGCTGACCTTGCAACGCAAGCTGATTCGGGACGGCTGGGTGCCGTCAGGGCCGGGCATGTACGGCTTGCCTGCCAGACTGTCGAAGGCACCAGGCCGCATCCGGTTGAAGAGCCCTGCCCGACTGTGGGCGTACGTCCATCGCCAGGTCGCCGCCCGCCTGGCCGCGACCTTCGGACTCTAGCGTCCCGCTCCCAGCTTTCCACTTCGCAGGCTGTCGTGTCTGGCGTCCTGCCCGTGCCGGCCCCCGGAGCCCGGACGACGAAGGCGAAGGAAAAAGTTCCTGGTCCGTAGCGGCTCAGTACGGTCGAGATTCAGGCAAATACCAGCCAGTCAATGATTTCGAAGGCTTCTGGATTGCATACTCCAGAGCAACACTCTCCCTGGAGCGAGCCATGTTTCACCTCAGCGTGGTGGATCACATTCGTTTGAGTTTCGCGACGGCCGCGGCCTCGTACCAGCGGCATGCTGAAGCGGCAAGCCGGCTTGACCGATTGAGCTGGTACACAAAGATCGCCTTGGTTTCGTTGACGGGACTGGCCTGCGTACTGGGCCTGATCGCGCTGCAGCGCGGGCACGGTTTTCAGGTGGCGGCCACCATCGCCGCTTGCGCAGCGTTTGTGTGTGCGGCCATCTACGTCGCGCTCGATTTGGAGCCCCGTATCTACGCCCACCGTTCGACCGCCGCCCGCTTCTGGCTGCTGACAGAAAAGTATCGGGCGCTGCTCGCCGACGTGCACGACCAGGTGCTCGACGCGTCCGCCATCGCCGATCGGCGGGATGCCTTGATGCAGGAAGCGCGTGCTGTGTTCGAGCATGCGCCGCCGGCCGATCGACAGACCTACGACATCGCGAAGATGGCGCTGACCGGCACCGGCCGGAAGGGCTATACGGAGGACGAAATCGATGCGCTGCTTCCGGAATCGCTTCGACGTCCCAAGGGAGCGGCCGCGTAAAAGGGATAAGGGACAAGGGAAGGTTCTTCTTGTCCCTTGTCCTTTCTAGACATGCAGTAGTCGCTCGAAGAAGGATCGATACCGTTTCAGCGCGATGCGAAGATCCTCGGTCGAAACGTTCTCACCCCGTCCCCAGTGTTTTTCGAGGCCAGCTCGCTCCTCCGCGAACACATCAGACAAGCGTTTCATGGTCTCAGCGACGAGAGCGTCGGCCTGCTCGACGGCCTTCCGTGGTTCATCGACGAACCCGGTCTGAATGGCTTCCCAGCGTGTTCGAAATCCGCGCCCCTCATCATCGTGAAACAGCGGGGCATTGACGTCGACGTGCTCCGACAAGACCGGCGCCGAATCGGCCACCGGCTTTGGAGGTTCGGGACGGTTAATGATCTGGTCGGTCATGACGCTCTCCTCCTGACATCGCGGTCGCTCACCTCGAGCAAGTCTTCGAAGAGCGTCCGGTAATTCACGACCGCTTGACGGAGCTCTTCGGTTTGCGCCTCCCCGCGTTCGCGACGTAGCGCGATGGCGCGCGCAAGTCGGTAGTTCTCCACCACACGTGGGTGATCGACTGACAGATCCGCCGCACGAGTATCGAAATCGTCGAGCGGATACCCCCGAGCTGCCATCACTTGTGCCACGAGCCGATCCGCATCCGCGACGGCGCCGTCAGGGTCATCGACGAACCTGCCCTGAATCTGACGCCACTCGCGGGCAAACGAATCGGCCTGCTCTCGCGTCAGCGGCCGAATTTTCAGTCGATCGACTCGACGCGCGCGCTCTTCGAGCTGGGCTTCTGCTTTCGCCTGAGCTCCTGTCTCGTGCATGACGCGGTCATACTCGGGGCCAAATCGTTCGCGCAGGCGCACGCGACGCTGACGCTGCGAATACATCCACGCAACAGCGATGACGACGATCGCCACGACGATGGATGCGACGACGATCAATGTTTGCGAGTTCACGATTGCCTCCCTGCTTGCGTGAGTGGCAATCATCGTTCCGTGCCTAGCGGAAGAGGTGATCTCTGGAAAGGACGGATCGGGCCCTGAACGAGCTCAGCGGCCGACCTCGAGCGTCTCGCGTCCAAGCGTCGCGACGTCGTTGCGCAGCTGCGACGATATGTCGGCAACAGCCCCGTAGTCCTCGGACGAGACGTCGGGAAAGATGCGAGGCGCGCCGATCCGGAGTCGAAGCGCCGCAGGTCGCGGCAGACGGCGACCTTTGGGCCATGCCTCGAATGCTCCGGTGAGATGACACGGAACCACAGGCGTGTTCGTTCCCGCGACGAGCCTCGACACACCCGATCGAAAGCGGCCGAGCTCACCAGAACAGCTCCTGGTGCCTTCGGGGAACATGATCAGGACGTTGCTCGAGCCATTCAGCAGTTCGCGGCACACGGCGAGACCGTCGCCTCCGCCCTGGCGATCGAGCGGCACTCCGTTGACAGCGATTACGGAAAGCATGCGCCGCAGCGGGGTTGAAAAGAAATAGTCGGCCGCGGCAACGGGATACGCGTGGTTCACGAGCCGGAACGGAAGACTGGCAAGCAGGCACACCGCATCAAGGTGGCTCGAGTGATTGCACACCAGGATGAACGACGTCCCGAGCGGGAGGTTCTCCTGGCCGATGACTTCGTAGCGGGTGTAGATACGCAACACGGACCTCATCGCCAGCTGAATCGCGCCACGCAGCACCGACACACCGAGTGCCTGCGCACGTGGTAGGAGCTCGTTGACTGGCAACGTCACTGGGGCGCGGTGATCGAAGATCGAGGTGTCCATGTGACCGTTTACCTCAGTAGATGTCATAGAACCATCGAACCATGTGAAAGAACAACGGCGCCGTGAATATCAAACTGTCGACTCGATCGAGGAGCCCGCCATGACCCGGAATCAATGAGCCCATGTCCTTTACGCCGATGTCGCGTTTGATCATGCTGAGCGTGAGATCTCCGAGCTGGCCGCCGATGCCGACGATCAGACCGGCGAGGACCAGTTGCACCCAGCCGAAATGGGGAAAACTGAACCGCAGCAGCCAGGGCAAGGCCATCGAGAACGCCAACCCGCCGAGAGCACCGCCCCACGTCTTGTTTGGGCTGATTGCTTCGCGAAGCTTGCGACGCCCGAACAGTTTTCCAGACGTGAACGCCGCCACATCGCTGCCCTCGACCGCCAGCAATAGAAACATCAGGTAGCCATACGCATGAGGGGAGTTCGCCATGAATCCGACATGACTGAACATCCACCCCACGTAGATGAACCCGAGCACCGCCAGAGCTGAATTGTGCAACTGCCCTTTCGTCCGATCTCGCACGACCGGAACGATGAGAATGAGACCGACGACGTAGACCGGTAGTGCCATGAAGAGACCGTACCACCCGTGCACGTGTTGCCAGGGATCCTCGACGAGGGAGGTCGCGGCCACTGCCGCGATGCCGAGATATACCGCTCCGGTGATCCACGCGTCACGATCAAGGCCCGTCGCCCTGGCAAACTCTCTGAAGGCGAAGGTCGCCAGCAGCGCAACGCTGACAATGGTTGCGACGCGGCCGGCGACAAGCACGACGAGCACCATTGGCACCATGACCAGCCAGCTGCGATAGGTGCGCCAGACACTGTTAAGCTGGCAGCCGAATCCGTACGTGAGCGCGAGCAGCAAGAGACCGATGCACGCCAGCAGCGTCCCAACGAGCGCCACATATGTGAGAAGGGTGCCGTTGGCCAGGGCGATGGTTGGCGACATCATCTCGAGCCTCGCAGTTCCGCGGCGATCCGCCGGAGACGCCGCATCGAGGTCAGGATTCCGCCGGCCACGATCAGGCCAAGGGCGAAACGGACCGCGCCAGGTCCAGCGCTCGTGAGGCCACCAGGCCAGCCGTTCGGCGCACATGCAGCGTAGACGCACGCGCCTGTAATGGTGGCCATGCGCTGAGGCTTTGCCATTGGTCCATCGAAAAGCCCGCGCACACCGGCAGCATTTCCGAACGCTCGCAGATAGGCCGTGAGGATAGCGACAAGCGCCGCCGAGTACCCAAGCGCGGGCGTTCCGCCGCCAGCGAATCCGGCAGCCACCAGGATCAGCATGTCAGCGACGCGATCGGGGACTTCGTTGTAGAGCTCTCCGAGAGGAGAGGCTCGACCCGATCCGACCGCCACCATGCCATCAAGCAGGTTCGCGAGGAGGCGGAGTTGAACGAACAAGCCCGCCAGCCCAAACAGGATGCGGGCGTTGACGATCGTCGCTGCGCTGGTTTCGACGAGGCACAGCGCGGCGACCGCGGCAAAACAAATGCTGCTCAACGAGACCGCATTGGCCGGGACATTCCGGACTATCAACAACGCGGCAAGACGACGAGCGAGATCAACGTCGCGGGAAGCCAGGGGACGACGTTCGGCGGGTTGATAGGCAACGTCGATCATGCGCGCACCTCGACGAGCGACCGCGCCGGCGTGGTCAGGCCGCTGTCGCGGTTGTGAAAGGCCTGCAGCGCCGCGAAGGCTTCCGGACGGACAACCAGGCTGGGGCGGACGGCGCGCAGCATGGCCACGGCGTCGGCTGGAGTCGCAGCCAGGCCTGCCTCGATCAGCCATGCGCCGACGACCACCGCGCTTCGCGAATATCCAATCTTGCAGTGGACGTAGACGGCACCCTTGTCACGGTGCGCGTGGATGAAGTCGATCGCTGTCCGCAGTTGCTGTGGCGTCGGAGCTGTTAGATCCAAAATTGGCACGCTCAGATACGCCAGCGCCCGAAATGCGCGCGCTTCCGAGAATTCTCCGGTGAGATCGAGCACCGCCTTGACGCCTTGCCGCACGGCTGCGGTGGCTTCCCATTCCCGCAGCTGACGGCCGATCCAGACACACGGGGTCACGACGGTCCAGGCCTCGGCCTGGCGACGGTAGTAAACCAGCGAGGCGTGCTGGCCCGCCAGCCACGGTGCCAGCACCACCTTCGACGTGAGCGGCAACCGGCCCCCCTCTTTTCGGGCGACGTTGGCGTAGAAACCGAAGTAGGCGCCGGCCACAATCGCCAGGGTCACGGCGGGCCACAGGAGGGCCAGTCCCGCCGGGCGCAGAGAAATGGCTCCCGTACCAAGAACCACCGACCCTGCGAGGTAGCACGTGCCGATGCGAGCGTTGGTCGTGGCTGGATGCGTCGCACGATATTCCGGGATCAGGTAGCAACAGACGAATCCGAGCGCGAGCCCACCCGCCACGTCCATCACGTGGTGCTGATAGGTCAGCACGGTCGACAGTCCGATCAAGCCGAACCAGGTATGCGTCAGCCATCGAGCCACGCCGCGAGTGTGACGATGGTAGGTGCCGCAGAGAATCACCAGGATGGCAAGGTGGAGCGATGGAAACAGGTTGAAGGGCCGGTCGAAGCCGTACAGAGCTTCGAACATCGCCGCCGTCCACCCCGCGGGTTCCGGCCGCGGAAACGCGAACCGCAACGGCATGAGCAGAAATGTTGCTCCGGCGCCGAGGATCGCGATCGTCATACGTCGGCCAAGCGCCCGCAGCTCCGGGCGATCCGTGCAGAGGAAGGGGGCCGCGACGAAGAACAGATCGAGCGACATGTAAGGGACGACGAGCCACGGAACAAAAGGAAGGTTTCGTTCCCACGCGAACGCCCAGGTCCCCACCTCGGTGCGCAGCGACGCGAGCCAGCCCGTCAGGCCGTAGACCGTGATGAACAGGATCGACAGCGAGACGGCTGTCGCCCCGCTCAGCAGACGCGACGGGCGAGCGAGACCGTGAACATTCCCCATGGATCGATCTCCATCTGCACCTTCTCGAAGCCGGCAACACGGACCAGGTCGTCCATTTCCGCCTGGGTGCGACGACGCATGATCCACGGCTGTCCATCAAAGCCGGTGAGGCCGCGCGCGATGAGTTCGAGCTGCGGATGCCAGGGCTGGTTCGTGTAGATCAGCGTGCCGCCTTTGGGAACCGCTCGTGCGAGGCCCTGAAGAGAGCTCAGGACCTTGGTGTTATCCGGAAACAACTCGTAGAGGCCCGACACGATGGCAATGTCAGGTCGCGGTTGCATGCGTTCGAGCGCGGATGGATCGAAAGCGTCGCCCTCGACGAAACTGACGTTCGCCAATCCGAGCGCGCGCGCGATCCCTTGGCCTTCGTTCAGGTTGGCCCGCTGGGCGTCGCGCAATTCGGCAGTCACACGCCGCGATTCACAACGCTTCAACGTTTCCAGCAGGTAGCGGCCCGCACCGGCGGCCACATCCACGATGTGAGCGGATCCTTGGCTCGCGCAGGTCTGCTCGACGGCCTGCGCGACGGCACGCTCGAGCAGCTGACGGCGAATCCGGATGCCTCGCCAGCCGATGCCGTTCAGATACTGGCGATCGATCAAACGTCCGAGCGGGGTGATGCCATTCGGCCGGTTGCGATAGACGTAATCCAACGTCCGGCCCGAGTTGAATCCACTCTCCCATCCCAGGCGGATTCCCGAGCTCAATCGTCCGAGCGAACGCAGGAACAGACCGAAGACGTAGTAACCAATCCCCTTGATCGACAGCCGTCGCAATGGCCGCGACAAGCGGCGGTATTCGTCGAAGGTGTAACCGCTCTCGTCGGCGTTGAGAAGCGGCGCCACTGCTGCGGGGCCGACAAATGACGCCTCGATGAAATCGCGGGTCACGTGCCGTGCGCGATCGGCATTCAGCTCGTGATACACGTCATGAAAGGAGCCCGTCAGTTTCTCGAGATGCTTGACCGGAGATCCGAGTCGATCGAAAAACTTCGTTTGTGCGCTCCGCTTCACCACCCAGTCGGATCCCGCAAGCAGCATGAGGGTGGGAACCTGAATCGCCGCCGCGTCCTCGATGAGGCGTGTCGCCGTGTCGTGTAGATCGAGCAGGACCCTGGTTGAGATCGCATGCGTGATCAACTCGTCCTGCTCGTGACGCGTCCGCTGCGCCGGGTCGTGCGTGAGCACGCGAGCCTTCACGTAGCTCGGGACCGACGTCATGACCCCCAGCTTGTGGGCCAGCCTGAGCGCTGGAATCGCCAGGGGAAGGTAAAGCCGGATGCGAAATGCTGGCGTCGCAAGGACCGCCGCTCGAATACGCGGGGCGTAGTCGTGAATCCACGCTGCGACGATCGCGGCGCCGACGCTGTGACCGACGACCGCAATCTGATCCATCGGCACGCGTTCGATCTCCGACAAATACCGCACGAAGATTTCCGCGTCGCGCGCATACGACGCGAAATGCTCCGCATCGTCGCGCGGCCCCTCGGATCGGCCGTTGCCCCGCGCGTCCCACGCGAACACCGTGAACCCTTCGGGAGCGATTGCGTCGACGACGTCTTCCCAGCGCCCGGAATGTTCGTGGCCGCGATGAAAGAGCACCAGCATCTGACCCGTGGGCGTCTGCGGGCGCCACGCACGATAGAACAGTCGCGTCCCGTCCCAAGTCGTGAACCAATGCTCCGACCGGAGGAATCGTTTTCCGTGGGGCGGGTTCGGGTCCTGCGCACTCTTCAGGTTGATCGCGCGACGGCCCAGAAGTGCTGTTCTCATGCCTGGAAGATACGTGGGGTGGATGTCAGGAGTCCTGACGGCGCGGTGAAATACGCTGAATTGTCGTGAACAGCGGGAACTGGCGGAATTTCTCGCGATCTTGCGGAACTTCGACGACGAGCGGAGAGGGCAGGGAGCGGTGCTGATTGCTGGAGTCGCGGCGTCAGCAATCAGCAGCTGCGAACACTGCTGCGCGTGCAGCAGGCGTTCAAAGAATGAGGGTCACCGTGAAAAGTCGAAGTACCACGTCGATCCCACGGTGTAGGCGACGCCGTCGTGAGTATCGCGGCCCCACACGTACGGCTCGACGGCAACGAACAGATCGGCAAAGCCAGCGGAATACGAGACTCCGCCCGTGAGGTGCCAGAACCGCATCTTGAGAAGACGATCGGCTTGAACCCTTTCGTCGGGCGGAGCGGTCCCGACTTCGAACGCCGTAAGACCGGCGTGAGTCTTCGTGAACAGCGCCCCGCCATGAACGTACAGGGCTCGCGTCAGGGCATACCCGAAACTCGTGGTCACATTGCTTCGGTTCGGCCTCGTGCCCTCAATGACTTTCTCGACCAGCGCGAACGTGTAGCCGGCCTCGACGTTCGCCTTCGGCAGGACCGCCGCGAGCCGCCAAGCCGCGCTGACCCCCATGACAAGCTGGTGCAGGTTTGCGCCGACGACTGCTTCTCCTTGGTAAGGGTAGTCGTGCGACGGCGTGATGTAGCGCAACTGGGGCGTCAGGGCCCAGAACTCGTCGCCAAAACGATAACGACCCCCGATTGCGAAATCCTGGAACGACTCGTGCCAGCAGCGGCAGGCGTCCCGCTCGAGCCCCGAGAACGGCGGATTGGCGCCGGTGTACTTCGCGAAGACGAACGGCACGGATGCCGTCGCGGCAAATCGTTCCGTGACGCCGTAATCGACCTCGCCCATCAGACTGGTAGTGACGCTGTTGCCGCCCGGGAGGAACGTGCCATCGGTCAGGATGTGTCCGGTGTTATCCACCCATTGCCAGCCAAGTGTGACCGAGCCCACACGGGGAGGGGGCGTAAAGGCCTGGGCGAACGCCGGGACGGGCAACAGCAGGACGATGACCGTCCGGGCAAGCAGGCGACGGGGTGAGGAAATCACCACGCCAATTTACGAGCTTCGCGTCTTCTTCAGATTCTGGTCGCGCTGCGACACCGCGTTGTCGATTGCCTGAAGCAATGAGTGGTTCTTCATTAGATCATCGACGCCGACGACAATGGCGGCATCAGGCGATGGCTTGACCAGTCGCTGCACGTTGGCCGAGTCGCTGTTCGCGGTGAGAATCACGTCGTAGCGGCCGCTCGACACGATGGCCGACAGTTCTTCGAGCGATTGCACCTTGGTGGCGCGATGACCTTCGAGCTTGAGGATGGATTCGACCTTTGCCTTCTTGAGGCTAGCCGCAACTGCCGACGCGGGATCGGCATAGATCAACACGGACGCGGCGCGAGCGGTCTTCGGACGCTGATAGCGTGTGCCGCGGCCAGCAACCAGGAACTTGTCGCCACAGGCGAGCAGGTCGGCCGTCATCCAGAAGGCCAGGACAGTCACCAAGACGCCGAGGGTTCGCCGATTGCGCATAGCCGCCTCCAGTCGAGTCCGCCTGAGCTTAACACAGGATACGGAAACTACCCAGCTCTCGTTGCCGGTCAAGGAATGCGTATTTGGCGTACGACGGCTGCGAATCGCGGGTCGGCACGCACCGAATCCCAGGCCTGGTCGACCTTGAGGAGCAGCAACCCCGTATAGCCGTCACCCGCCGTGCGCTCCAGCCCCGACAGGGCGGCCTCGCGGTCGCCGACTTGCGCGTGGAGACGGGCGACGTCGAAAGGCGGCACGTACTTGCCCGACGCGATCCGCGCCGCGTACTCGCGAAGCTGGGCCCGTGCGAGGGTCAGCTCGACCTTGGCATATTCAGCTTCCGTGGTCGCGCGGGCGAACAGCCGGGCGCCATCTTCGTCGCCGTCCAGTTCGTGAGCTTTCGAACGCGCCGCCGCCGCACGGGGGAAATCGCCGCGGCGCTTGTAGACGTCGGCTACGCCGAACAACGGTCGCGAGTCATCGGGCAATTCAGTCGCCATGTCGTTGTAGACACGCAGTGCCTCGTCGAGCCGCCCTGCCTGCAGCAGGAAATTCCCGAGCATTACCCGCGATTCGAGGTTTCCTGGATCAACGGCGAGCGCCCGCTTCACCAGCGCCACGGCTTCGTCGGGCTGCCCAAGTGCAACAAAAAAAAGTGAGATTGGATGGTACTCAACCGTACGGAGGACGACCGGGTCGTCCATGACGGCGCGATATTCGCGTTCGGTGGCGGCCCAATCGTGTTTGAAGGCAAAGTCGCGGCTGGCCACCGCGACGCGCACTGCAACGTTGTTCGGATCAAGGGCAACAGCCTTATCAAGGGCAGCGTTTGCATGGACCATCGCTTCGCGCGGCGGCATGTACGCATTGGCGGCACGGCCGTACGTGCTCGCGACCGCGAGATGTGCTTCGAGAAAATTCGGGTCTTTGTCAGCGGCCTGCACGAACAGGCTTCGCGCCGCGAGATCGTCCTCCTCGGTATCGCTCTGCATGAGGAAGTGGCCCTTCAGGAACAGCTGGTAAGCCTCGGGGTCGCTGGTGCCAAACCCGCCCAGCCGCGCCTTTTCCTCGGGCGACAGGTGCAGCCGCAACCCGTCCACGATCGACACCACGATGGTGTCCTGGACACTCATGAGATCGGACACAGGCCGATCGAACGTCTGCCCCCAGAGACGTTCCCCCGACGCGCCGTTGATGAGCTCGGCGGACACGGCGATCTGATTTCCACGTCGCGCCAGTGTGCCGGTGACCACTGCGCCAACCTTGAGAGCTCGCGCCGCCTCCTGGGGGTTCGCGTGGCCTTTGAAGCGCATCACCGTCCCGCGCGCCATGACCGTGAGCACACGAGCGCGCGAGAGGTGATCGATCAATCCGTCGGTCAGGCCTTCGGCTATGTATTCGATCTCTTGATCCCGGGCGGTATTCTCGAACGGCAGCACCGCCACCGAGGTGATCGCCGGCGGCGTCGCCGCGTGCCAACGGTTCCACAGGAGCACGGCAGGCACGATGACGAGCGCTGCGACGACAGCGGCTACGGCCAGCCACGGCATCGACAACCATGGTTGAGCGCGGACCATTTCGGCTCGTTCGTCGTGTGCCGTTGCGGGCGGAGCAGAGGAGGCTTCTGGCGTCAGCGCCTCAAGAGCGACCGCGAGCTCGCGCGTGGACGAAAAACGCTGTTCCGGCGATTTCTCGAGGCATCGGCCGATCACCCGCTGAAAGGCGTCGGAGGCGTCGCCGCGGATCGAGGACAGCGGAGGCGGCTCATCACGGAGGATGGCGGTCAAGGTCTCGACCGAGGTCGCACGATGAAACGCACGCTCGCCGGTAAGCAGCTCGTAGATGACCGCACCGAACGAGAACTGATCGGAGCGGAAGTCGACATTCCGTCCCATCGCCTGCTCCGGGGACATGTACCCCACGGTGCCTAGAATTGTGCCGTCGACGGTTCCGGCGGCTGTCACAGTCTCAGCCGATGCGCCGTCGAGCGCCGGGGCGATAACCTGACGGGCGACCCCGAAATCGAGAATCTTGACGGCCCCATCGTGGGTGACCATCACGTTCTCGGGTTTGAGGTCGCGATGCACGATGCCCCGTGCGTGTGCGGCGGCCAGTCCTTCACCAAGCTGCCGCGCGATGGACCAGGCTTGCCGGATCGGAACGGGGCCCTGTGCGACGACCTCTCGGAGCGTGCGCCCCTCGACGAACTCCATGGCAATCCACGACCTGCCGTCGCTCTCGCCGACGTCGTAGATGGTGACGATGGCCGGATGGTTGAGGGCCGAAGCGGCGCGAGCTTCGGTTTCGAATCGCCGGCGGGTGGCGTCGGAGCCGATGAGCTGCGGTGAAATCACCTTGAGTGCCACCGCCCGACCGAGCCGCGTGTCGAGGCCGCGATAGACCTCACCCATTCCTCCTTCGCCGAGCTTTTCCATTACGCGGTACGGGCCCAGCGGCTCGTTGATCACCGCAACCTCTTAATCTGGTCAGTTCGAAGTCGATCGGTTGCCACGTCAGCGACCAATCATGGCACGAGAGGCGTGACGTTTCTCGGAGACCTGAAGCAGGTCACGCGCTTCCTGCCTCTCCGGTTTCTAGAACTTCCGGAAGGTCAGATTGAGGCGTCCCTCGAACGGCAACCCCGTGGGTGCCGTACCGGGCAGGATGCGCGAAACGCCGTGATAGCGCAGCCGCGCGGGTCCGCCAAACACGAACCCGTCGCCGGATTGCAACGGGATCTTTTCGATCGGATCGCGACGACGGAGGCCGCCGAACAAGAACAGTGCGGTGTCGCCGATCGAGAGCGAGATCACGGGGAGGCCCTCAGCCAGTGATTCCCCACTCTCGTCCTTGTCCTGGTGCAACCCCATTCGACTCGAGGCGCTGTACCAGTTCACGATGCAGAGATCCGGCACTGTCGCAAACCCTGCGTCCTTCGCAATGCGGTTCGCAACGGCGGCGAGGTCGTCGGGAAGCGGCGGCACGGGAAGACCGTCGATGTCCGATCGGAAATCCTCGTAGGCGTAGGTCCGCGCGTTCCAGTGACGTCCCAGGCACAGCATGCGAACGCTCATGGGATGTCCGCCGCGCACGATCGGCGTGTAGAACCCGGCGTCTGTTTCACCGATTTCCAAGCATCGCACCGCAACCGCGCACTGGTCGCTCAAGCTGAGACAGCGCGGAAGGTGAACGGCACCAGGGGCGACAGCACGGAAAGAAATGGGCATGTTTAGCGCTTATGGATCCGGATTCAGCAAAAAGAGGCATGTTAGCATCGGCCCTGCTCGCCGACCGCCGAGTGAAAGGTATAGGTGAAGTCCGTGAACCGCAACGCCATCTTTGCGGCGCTCCTTGGCTCGTTCGCCTCCACCATCGCTGCGCAGCAACCGGCGGCACCACCGCAACCGCCGCCCTGGACGCTGACCGAGGAGCAGATTCGCGCGGTTGTCGGCCGCGTGCGCGCCGGACGCGACCTGACGCCGAAGTCCTGGCCGGGCGGCGCACGCGTCGCCGTCGGCCTGTCGTTCGATCTCGACAACGAGACCGGGACGCTGCGGGACGGGCTCACGAGCCCCGCATTGTTGTCTCAGGGAGAATACGGGTCGCGCGCCGGACTGCCACGCGTGCTGTCGCTGCTCGAAAAACACGGCATCGCGGCGTCGTTCTTCGTTCCGGCGGTTACGGCGATGTTGCATCCGGAGTCGATGAAAGCCATCGCGAAGTCCGGTCGTCACGAGGTCGGGCTGCACGGCTGGATCCACGAACGGAATTCGCAACTCGACGAAGCGACCGAACGCGACCTGTTGACGCGCGCCGCGCGAGCGCTGGAAACGTCCACCGGCAAGCGACCGGTCGGGATGCGAACGCCGTCGTGGGATTACAGTCCGTCGACGATCAAGATCGCGCAGGAGCTTGGACTGCTGTACGACAGCAGCCTCATGGCTGACGACCGTCCGTATGAAGTGCTTGGCGACGGTCAGCCAACCGGCCTCGTCGAACTGCCGGTCGAGTGGATTCTCGACGACTTCCCGTACTTCTGGATGGATCGGGGCTCGACGGTCCGGCCGACGATGACACCAGACGAGGTGTTGTCGATCTGGAAGGGAGAATTCGACGGCGCGTATCAGGAGCAGGGAATGTTCATCCTGACGATGCATCCGCACGTGATCGGACACCGTGGACGGATAGAGATGCTCGATCGGTTCATCGCGTACATGAAATCGAAGCCGGGTGTCTGGTTCGCTACGCATGAAGCGATTGCGCGACATGTGAAGACGAGATGATGAACACGCGGATCGACCGGCATCGCTCGCCCGAGTAACGCACCGCCCGACAACCGAAGTTATGCCTGACGTCCTCGGTATGTGTGATAGAGTCACCGATGACCCGCTTCAGATTCCAGACCCGACTGCTTGGTAGGTCGTGCCAAGTCGTGACCGAGCGGTCGAGGTGTGGACGCGAGGTGCCTTCGTGCCGAGGAGTGCCTCACGATCTGACGGGGTCTGATGTCAGCGCCAATTCCGGCGGCCTCGGAAGGGAATCCCCAGTGAAGAAATTATTTGTCGCGTGCGCGCTCGCGTTGACGGTCACAGCCGCGACGCCGACGGTCGTCTCCAGTCAAGGACAGAAGGGCACGGATTCGGATGCCGTTGCGGCGATTACCAAGTTCGAAAACGACGCCATGAAAGCCGCGCTGGCAAACGACGCAGCGTTCTACGAGAAGTTTCTGGCGGCTGACTACACGGGCGGTACGAGCCGCGGCACGTGGGATACCAAGCCCTCCACTCTGGCGGACATGAAGGACACCAAGAACAACAAAACGAACAGTCAGACTCTCAGCGACTTGAAGGTGCGCATCCACGGTGACCTCGCCATTGCGACCTATAGCACCACCTACGATGCGCTCATCCAAGGGCAGCACTACGCCAGAACGGTCCTGTGCTCGGACGTGCTCCAACAACAGAAGGGCGCGTGGATGCTGATGGCGAACCACTGTTCTCAAGCCGCCAAGTAAGTCGCCGGCCGGCAGGCCAGCCGCTGAAGCGCCGTGCTGCACGGCTGGCGTCTGCCGCGGGGCACAGTGAGGAATCCGCCTGTCGCGCCCTATTCGAACGGGGCGCGCAACATTCAGCAGTCAGCAATCAAATCAACAAAAAAAGGCCCGACGCTTTCGCGTCAGGCCTCGACGAATAATCCCGGCAGTGACCTACTCTCCCACACACTTACGCATGCAGTACCATCGGCGGTAGAGAGCTTAACTTCCGTGTTCGGAATGGGAACGGGTGTGACCCCTCTCCTATGACCACCGGGAAACTTACGGATTGCTGATTCCTGATTGTTGAGTGCTGATCGAGTCAATCAGCATTCATCAATCGACAATCAGCCATCGATGCTGTTTGCCTGGGGTCTCACGTTTTAGGGCCGCCTAATGCTGGCGCCGGTCCGTGAGTCGTCCCAAGCGATGTCAAAGAGCGATGGACAATTGCCCCGCCGTCGCCAAGGCGTCGGCGGGTCCGCCATCGCCAAGGCGACGGCGGAAATATCCTGCAAACGGTAGTCTCTTCTTCCCACGCGCATCATCAAGAATAGAAATGGTCAAGCCTCACGGCTGATTAGTATCGGTTAGCTCCACACATCGCTGTGCTTCCACACCCGACCTATCACCTGGTCATCTTCCAGCAGCCTTCAGAGCCGTACGGCTGGGAGATCTCATCTTGTGGAGGGTTTCACGCTTAGATGCCTTCAGCGTTTCTCCCTTCCGCACGTAGCTACCGAGCGCTACCCTTGGCAGGATAACTCGTACACTAGAGGTGCGTCCATCCCGGTCCTCTCG